>VHBP01000021.1 GCA_016871915.1 Gemmatimonadota bacterium | reverse complement strand
GAGCTCTCACACGGCTCGACGATCGGCTATCGGCGGCTCACGCGGTGGGATCCGGTGACGCTCGACGCGATCCGCGTGACCGTCACCGATGCGGCGGAGCCCCCGCTTCCGCTCGAGATCCGCCTCTCCTAGAGCAACCCGCGGATCCAGCCCCCGTCGACCGCGACGTTCTGCGCGGTGATGTAGCTCGCGCGCTCCGACGCGAGGAAGGCGGCGAGCGACGCGAACTCGTGCGGCTCACCGACGCGTCCCATCGGGATCTGTTGCTCCCATGCCGCATAGGCAGACGCGACCGAGACATCCTTGGTCTTCGCGATCCCCTCGGCGAGTTCGACGAGCCGCTCGGTCCGCGTGTAGCCGGGGAGGAGGTTGTTCACCGTGATCCCGTGCGGTGCGACCTCGTTCGCCAACGTCCGCGCGAAGCCGGTCACCGCCGCGCGGAGCGCATTCGAGAGGATTAACCCATCGACCGGTTGCTTCACCGCGATCGAGGTGACGTTGAGGATCCGGCCCCACCGACGCGCCTTCATCCCCGGGAGCACGGCGCGGCAGAGATTCACCACGCTGTCCAAGGTCAGCGCGGTGGCGCGCTGCCATGCGTCAGGCGTGTGACTCTCAAAAGGACCGGCGGGTGGGCCACCGGCGTTCGTGACCAGGATGTCGATCGCACCGAAGCGCGCGAGGGTCTCGTCGATCGCGCGCGTGACATCGGCGGGAACGGTCACATCGGCGACGACCCCGAGCGTCTCGACCCCATACTGCTGGGCGATCTCGTCTGCCGCCGCGCGGATGCCATCGGTGCGCGCACAGACCGCGACCCGCACCCCCTCCGCCGCGAGCGCCTCGGCGATCGCCCGCCCGAGGCCACGACTCGCCGCCGCGACGAACGCCGTCCGGCCCCGGATCCCCAGCTCCATCGCTACTTCTGGTGGAAGTAGGCGTCGGTCTTGTTCAGCCAATCCTCACGGGGCGGGCTGAAGATATCGACGTCCAGGGTATCCTCGAGCGCCTCGGCCTTGTGCCAGACGTTCGACGGGATGTGCAGTACCTCGCCGGCGCGCACGTCATAGGTCTCGGTGCCATCCTCTCCCATATAGAAGCGGAGGGCGCCCTCGAGGATGTAGGTGAACTGCTCATTGTGATGCTGATGCTTCGGCACGATCGCCCCCTTCTTGAGGTAGACGTGTGCGAGCATCATCTGCTGGCCGGTGATCAGCTTGCGCGTGATCTGATCAGTGACGGTCTCAAGCGGGATCTCGGCCCAGCGGCGATAGAGGACGGGTGGGGTGGTCATGGGTCGAAAGCTATCACCTCACCCCAGCGCTGACTTCACGACGAACCAGACGTTGGCGGGACGCTCGGCGAGTCGTCGCATGTACCAGCGGTACCAGGCGTCGCCGTAGCTGATCAGCGTCGTCACCGGGAACCCCTCCGCGCGGAGCCGCTCCTGCTCCTTGGCGCGGATCCCGTAGAGCATGTGGAACTCGTAGCGACCCTTGGCGAGTCCCATGCGGTCGGCGTGCCCGATGATGCGACGGACGAGTGGCATGTCGTGCGTCCCGAAGACCGCCCGTGCGCGACCGGCGGCGGCCATCTCGAGCATCGTGCGCGCGATCGCCTCATACGCGGCATCGGTGTCGGCCTTCTTGGGGAAGGCGATGTGCGCGGGCTCCATGTACGCCCCCTTCACGAGCCGGATCACCGGATCGATCGCTCGGAGCCGCTCGAGGTCCTTCGGCGTGCGGAAGAGGTAGGCCTGCAGGGCGAGTCCGGTGCGCGGGAACTTCGCCTTGATCGCCTCATAGAGCGCGAGGGTCCGATCGACGTAGGCCGAGTCCTCCATATCGAGCCAGAGGACGGAGCCCACGGCGGCGGCCTTCTCCGCGAGCGCGAGGCAGTGATCGAGGCAGGCGCGCTCGCTCTGATCCAACCCGAGCTGCGTCGGCTTGATGCTCACCTCCGCGGGGAGTGTCCGCGCCGCGATCTGATCGTAGAACCAGCGATAGTGGTCGCGAACCTGATCGGCATCCGCGAGCGAGGTGAGGGCCTCGCCGAGCTTGGTGTAGATGAGACCGCGGCCATCGCGGGTGAGTGCGGCGCCGGCGTCGAGCGCCTCCTCGGGCCGTTCGCCGGGCATGAAGGCGCGGGTCGCGCGCTTCACGATCGGGCTCTTGAGCGCGAAGCGATTCAGGGTCGGGCTCTGGGCGGCGGCGAGGAGGAGGGAGCGTCCGATCGGCATGGGCGGGGAGGGCCAGGGGACCACGGCGTGGGGGGAAAGCTTTCGACCCCGGACCGGGTTGTGGCACGGGGGCCGGTTCGGTGGGTAGATATTAGGAGCCCATCCCTCTCTCCCGCCATGTCACCTCGCGCCTCCTTCCGCCGCCTCCTCCCGGCCATCCTCCTCGGGACCCTAGCCTGTGCAAAGGATCCGGCAGGTCCCCCCGCACCGATCACCGGGCTCCCGCGCGACCTGACCGCGACCGAGTCGCGCCTCGCGCTCGCCTCGAACGCCTTAGCCTTCGATCTCCTTCGCCAGACCGCCGCTGATCCGAGCGGCAACAGTGTGATCGCGCCGTTGAGCGTCTCGATGGCACTCGGGATGCTGATGAACGGTGCCGATGGGGTGACGCTCGACCAGATGCGCCTGGCCCTACGGCACGCCTCCCCGTCGACGACCCCGCCCACCCTCTCGGAGATGAACGCCGCCTATCGCGGCCTCTTCGAGCTCCTGACCGGGCTCGATCGCTCGACGACCATGCGCGTCGCCAACGGGATCTGGTATCGCACCGGGTTCACCCCGGCCCCGGGCTTCCTCGAGGCGACGCGCACGCACTTCGACGCGGCGGTACGCGCCGTGGACTTCGCCGATGGTCGCACCCTCGGCGAGATCAATGGGTGGGTGAAGGAACAGACCAGTGGTCGGATCCCGACCATCCTCGAGTCGATCCACCCGGATGACGTCATGTATCTGATCAACGCGATGTACTTCAAAGGGGCGTGGCAGGAGCCGTTCGATCCGCAGGCGACGCGGTCCGCATCCTTCGCGGCGGCCGGTGGGGCGCAGCAGGTCTCGATGATGTATCGGCAGGGACAGCAGAGGATCCGCTTCGGCGATCAGTATGCGACGATCGACCTCCCCTACGGCAATGGGGCGTTCGCGATGACGATCGTCCTCCCCAACGAAGGGGTGAGCGTGCAGTCCGTCGTGGAGACGATGACTGCCGATCGCTGGGAGGCGATGATCGGGGAGCTCTCAGCGACCGCGGCGACGGTGAAGGCCGATCTTTATCTCCCTAAGTTCATCTTAGCGATCACGCGCCAACTCAAGGATGACCTCACGGCGCTCGGGATGGCAGAGCTCTTCGACCCGACACGTGCGAACCTCTCCCGACTGGCGACAGGCTCGGAGCGACTCTACGTCCGCTTCGTCACCCACAAGACCTTCCTCGAGGTGAACGAGGCCGGGACGGAAGCAGCCGGTGTCACGGGGATCGGCGTCGGGGTCACCAGTCTCCCACCGCAGTTCCGCGTCGATCGTCCCTTCCTCCTCGCCATCCGCGAGCGCTTCTCCGGCACGATCCTCTTCCTCGGGAAGATCGTCCGGATCCCCGCCTGAAGAGTGGCGCGCGCTAGCCCTTCGCGGCGATGCGCGCCTCAGCGAAGACCGGGGCCATGAGCCCCGCCTGCGACCGACCATGCGGATCCTGATTCGCACGGACGCGGTTCACCATCGTGAGTGCGGACTCGGTGCAGGGGGGGAGTGCGGTATCGCTCGTGCCGAGCGGCGTGACGCGTGACCCCCACTTCACGAGAAGGGAACAGTAGGTGAGCCCACCCCCGAAGGCGGGCATGAGGAGCCAGCTCCCCGGGGCGACGCGCCCCTGCTCGAGCGCCTCGACCAACGCGACCGGCACCGTGGCTGCACTCATGTTCCCGTACTTCTGCACGGTGAGCATCACCTTCTCCATCGGGATCCCCGCATGCTTCGCGACCCCTTCGATGATGCGGAGGTTCGCCTGATGCGGGACGACAAGACCGATCTGGTCGGCGGTGACCCCATGATCGGCGAGGACCTTCGTGGAGGCGGCGGCCATGGCGCCGACGGCGCGCTTGAAGATCACCTGGCCGTCGAAATCCCACAGCGTGTCGCCGTAGGTGATGCCATACCCGGAGTAGCCGCACCCGAAGCCACGCACACGGAGCGTGGCGCGCGCCTCGGCGTCACAGCCGAGCACCGCGCCGAGCATCCCCTCTTCGTTGTCAGTGGCCTGTAGCACGACGGCGGCGGAGCCGTCACCGAAGAGCACGGCGACGTTGCGGTTGCTCCAGTCCATGTAGCGGGAGATCAGTTCGGTGCCGATCACGACCGCATTGCGCACGATCCCGGTGCGGATCATCGAGGTGGCGGTCGCGAGCCCGTAGCAGAAGCTGGTGCAGGCGGTGTTGAGATCGATCGAGGCCGCCTTGGTGGCGCCGAGGGCGAGCTGTACGCCGGAGGCGCTATTGGGGCAGAGCTCTTCGTTGCTGACGCCGCCATAGATGATCAGGTCGACGTCAGCGGCATCAAGCCCCGCGCAGGCCAACGCACGCGCCGCCGCAACGGTGGAAAGCTCGACCGCGGTCACATGCGAGACGCGGCGCTCCTTCATCCCCGTTCGCGAGGTGATCCACTCGTCGTTGGTGTCGAGGAAGGTGGAGAGGTCCTCGTTGGTGAGGACGGCCGGGGGCATGCAGGCGCCCCAACCGGTAATGGAAGCGTATGGCATAGGCTGAAGGCTGGAGGCTAGAGGCTGAAAGCGAAGGACGACAACGGGTCAGGGGATGACCGCGGTGGCTTCGATCTCGACGACCGACTCTGCTTCCATCAGTGCCGAGACCTCGACGGCGGTCATCGCGGGATAGTGTCGACCGATCACCTCACGATAGACCGCTCCGATCTCCTTGGCGGCAGCGAGATAGGCGGCGCGATCAGTGAGATACCACGTCAAACGAACCAGATGCTCGGGGCGCGCGCCACCGGTCGCGAGGACGGTGACGATGTTCTCCAGCGCCTGACGTACCTGGGGGACGAGGCCGCCAGGGACGAGGCGCTGCTGGGCATCCCAGCCGATCTGTCCAGCGACATAGAGCTGCCGCCCGGTGACGACGACGCCATTGGAATAGCCGCGGGGCGCCGCCCATCCATCGGGCTGGAGGAGATGCAGGGTCGTCATCGAGACTCCTTAAGGCGGAAGCGCTGGAGCTTCCCGGTGTCGGTCTTGGGAAGGGCGGTCGCGAAGGTGACGATCCGCGGATACTTGTACGGTGCGATTGTCGCCTTCACGAACTCTTGAATCTCAGCGGCTAGTGCGTCGCTCGGTGTCTGACCAGCGGCGAGGACGATCACCGCCTGCACCACCTGGCCGCGTTCCTCATCGGGTACGCCAATGACCGCGCACTCCGCGACGGCTGGGTGCTGGAGTACCGCGGCCTCCACTTCGGGGGCGCCGATGTTGTAACCCGACGAGATGATGAGGTCGTCGGTGCGCGCCTTGAAGAACACATAGCCGTCCGCGTCCATGTGCGCGGCGTCACCGGTGAGATTCCACCCATCCTGCACGTAGGCGCGCTGGCGCGCATCGGCGAGATAGCGGCACCCAGTGGGTCCGCGCACGGCAAGTCGCCCGACCGTTCCGGTGGGAACCCGCTGGAGCGCCTCATCGAGGATCGCGATCTCATAGCCGGGGACGGCGCGCCCGATCGCCCCAGGGCGCACATCCGCGCCGGCCGCGGCGATGAAGATGTGGATCAACTCAGTCGCACCGATCCCATCGAGCATCTCGATCCCCGTGACCTCGCGCCAGAGGGTGCGCGTGGCATCGGGCAACGCCTCACCGGCGGAGACGGAGCAGCGGAGTGATGGGATGGGGAATCGCGTGGGATCCTTGCGGATCGCGAGCCCCATCAAGCGATAGAAGGTCGGGGCGGTGAAGCTCACCGTCGCACGCGTCGCCGAGATCGCGTCGAGCAGACTCTCCGGTGTGGCCTTGGGCAGGAGCACGGTGCTCGCGCGGGCGGCGAGTGGGAAGCAGAGGAGTCCGCCGAGCCCGAAGGTGAAGGCGAAGGGTGGGGTCCCGATGCAGCGATCATCAGGTCGCAACCCGAGGACCTGCGCCGAGAAGCCATCGCACATCGCAAGCACATCCCGATGGAAGTGCATGCATCCCTTGGGGACGCCAGTGGTCCCCGAGGTGAAGGCGATCAGGCAGACGTCATCGCTCGCGGTGTCGCAGGGCGTGAAGGGGCGGCGGTGCCGTTCACTGCGCGCGGCGAGTCCGTCGGCGGCGTTGGTCCCCCAGTGATGGACCGGCACGCCGCGCTCGCGCGCCGCTTCCGTCAGTTCGCCGAGGAGGGCGGCATCACAGAGGGCCAAGGCACAGTTGGCACGCTCGAGGATCACCTTGAGTTCGGTCGCACGGAGGAGGGGCATCGTGGTGACCGCGACGAGCCCCACCTTCATCACCGCGAGCCACGCGGTCGCCATCCAGCGATCGTTGAAGCCGCGGAGGAGCACCCGATTGCCGGACACGAGGCCCAGCTCGCCGGTGAGCACGTGCGCGAACGCATCGACATCGGCGGCGAGGGTCGCATAGGTGACCTCGTGCCAGCCTCCCGCACCATCTGGGACCACGAGCGCGACGCGATCTCCCGCGCCCTCGGCGATCGCCTCGTCGAGGAGCCGCGTCACGCAGTTGAGGCGTGCGGGATAGTCGTAGGGCGCCTCGAGGTGGAGCACCGGCCACTCCGCCATCGGCGGGAGTTGGGCGCGCGCCCAGCCGTCGTGGTGTCCCGAGGGATGCATCATCGTCATCGCGCCTCCCGCGCCGCGCGTAAGGTCTCCCGCCCGATTAGCAGGCGCTGCACCTCGCTCGCCCCCTCATAGATGCGAAGGGCGCGGACGTCACGATAGAGCCGCTCGACCATCCGTCCCACGCGCACTCCCTCGCCGCCATGCAACTGGACCGCCCGATCGATGATCGTCTGCGCGAGCTCGGTCGCGCCGAGCTTCGCCATGGCGGCGACGCCGGTGGTCCGTCCCCCCTGCGCATCACGCTGCCAGGCGGCGCGGTAGGTGAGGAGCGCCGCCGCGTCGAGGTCGGTCGCCATGTCGCCGAGGATCGCCTGCGCGAGGGGCTGCGCTGCGAGGGTCGCGCCGAACATCGCACGTGCGTCCATATGTACGATGGTGTCGTTCACGGCACGTCGTGCGAACCCCACGGCCGCCGCGGCGACGGAGACGCGGAAGATGTCGAGGGTGCGCATCGCGAGGGCGAACCCTTCGCCGGGCGCCCCGAGCCGGTGTGAGTCAGGGATCACACACCCATCGAAGGCGAGGCGCGCCAACGGATGCGGTGACATCACATCGATTCGCTCGGCGACCCGGAGCCCGGGCGTGGTCGCCGGCACGAGAAAGCCGGTGATCCCCTTCGCGGGGACCACGTCGGTATCGGTGCGCGCGAAGACGCAGTAGAAGTCGGCGATCCCCCCGTTGGAGATCCACATCTTCTCACCATCAAGTCGCCAGCCGCCGTCCGTGCGCGTGGCGCGCATGGCGAGGGCCGCGGCGTCCGAACCCGCGTCTGGCTCAGAGAGGGCGAAGGCGGCGATCGCCTCCCCACTCGCGACCTTCGGCAGCCAATCGGAACGGAGCGCATCCGATCCGGCGAGGGCGAGGGCGCCAGCCCCGAGTCCTTGCATCGCGAAGGCGAAGTCGGCGAGCGCATGATGCGCCGCGAGGGTATCGCGGAGGATACAGAGACTGCGCGACTCGATCGTCTCCTGCACACCGCCCCATGGCGCAGGGACGGCGTGGCGCAGGAACCCCGCGGCCCCGAGGGCGCGCACCCACTGGCGACAGGCCGCATCGGTATCGGCATCGGGGATCGACTGCATCGCGACCCATCGAGCCGCCGCATCAGCGAGCTCCCGGTGCCGAGAATCGAAGAAGGGCCAGTCGAGATGTGTAGATGGCGGCATCGTCATCTCAGTTCCCCTCGAAGACGGGACGGCGTTTGGCGACGAAGGCCTCATAGGCGCGATGAAAGTCCTGCGTCTCCATCAGACGTGCCTGCGCCTTCGCCTCGAGCTCG
The DNA here is from genome assembly GCA_016871915.1 of Gemmatimonadota bacterium. Classification (GTDB taxonomy): domain Bacteria; phylum Gemmatimonadota; class Gemmatimonadetes; order Gemmatimonadales; family Gemmatimonadaceae; genus Pseudogemmatithrix. Next base: position 26,392 of record VHBP01000021.1, on the reverse strand, counting down.
AGCGCCTCCTCGAGCCCCACGTTCCATTCCAGTTGCAGCATCCGCTTGGTGACGGCGTGGGCGGCGTAGGGACCATCAGCGAGGGCGCGGGCGCGTTGCATCGTCTCCTCGGCCAGGGATTCCGGTGAGACGATCGCGTTGTAGAACCCCCAGCGCTCTCCTTCCTCCGCTGACATTGAGCGCCCGGTGTATAGGAGCTCCGAAGCGCGCCCGAGCCCGATGATCCGTGGGAGGAGGGCGCAGGCCCCCATGTCGCAGCCGGCGAGTCCGACCCGCGTGAAGAGGAAGGCCGTGGTCGCGCGCGCCGTGGCGATCCGCAGATCCGAAGCCATCGCGAGGATCGCCCCCGCACCAGCCGCCACCCCATCCACCGCGGCGATGATCGGCTGCGGGCAATCCCGCATCGCCTGTACGAGCGCCCCCGTCATCCGCGTGAACTCGAGCAACTTCGATGAGGTCATCCGTGTGAGCGGGCCGATGATCTCGTGCACATCGCCGCCGGAACAGAAGTTCCCGCCCGCGCCGGTGAGGATTACCACGCGCACATCGCTTGCCCTCGCGAGAGCGCGGAAGGTGTCCCGCAACTCGGCGTACGACTCGAAGGTCAGCGGATTCTTCCGATCGGGGCGATTCAGCGTGATCGTCGCCACCCGTCCGTCTGAGGTGGCAGACCAGGCGAAATGCGTCGGGGTGAGACCGGCCATCGGCTTCCGCGAATCGGTCATGCGTCGGCTCCCATCAGGGCGCGGGTCTCCCCGACGGCGGTCGTCGTCGGCAGGGCAAAGGCGAGGACCGCTTGTGCGACCTCGTCGGCCGTCACGAGACGTGGCTGCCCTGCATCGCGGAGGATCGCAGCCAATGCGTCAGGAGCGGAGAGCCCCGTCTTCGCCGTGAGCTTCTCGACCGCACCATGCACCATGTCCGTATCCACATAGCCCGGACAGACGGCATTCACCAAGACGCCCTTCGGCGCGCACTCCGCGGCGAGTGCCCGAGTGAACCCGACCTCGGCGTGCTTCGCTGCGGCATAGGCGGTGATGTACGGCGCGCCCCCGAGTCCCGCGATGCTCGCGACATTCACGATGCGCCCCCACCCACGCTCGAGCATCGCCGGCAGGAAGGCGTGCGCGGCGTGCACCGGGGCCATGAGATGCGTGTCGATCATCCGCTGGAAAAGCGCGGCATCGGTGCGAAGGAAGGGGGCGGTCTCCGCTGTCCCCGCATTGTTGATCACGATGTCGACCGGGGCGATCGCCGCGGCCTCGGTGCAGGCGCGTCGGAGCGCGGCTGCATCGAGGATGTCGGCCTGCACCACCCGCATGCGCGGTCCGAGCGCCGAGAGCTCATGCACGAGCGCATCGGCACTCGCCGGCGTGCGGACGCAGAGGGTGAGATCAGCGCCCGCCTGTACGAGATGGTGGGCGATCGCCGCACCGATCCCGCGGTTGGCGCCGGTGATGAAGGCGTGGCGTCCACGCAGGGGGGTCATGTGAGCTCTCCGGTGGGTGGGGCGCCTTCAGCGGCCGCGCGCGCGGCCCGTTCGCGGGCGAGGAGTCGATCGAGTTGGGCCTGACCGGCGAGATAGGGCTTCGGCCAGAGCGCCTCGGTGCCGGGATACTCGAGACGCGCCGCCTCGAGCAGGGTCCAGGCCGGATTCGCGAGGTGGGGCCGCCCGATCGCCACGAGATCGGCACGACCCGCCGCGATGATCCCATTGGCCTGATCGGCATCGGTGATCGCGCCGACGGCGATCGTCGCGATCCCCGCCTCCTGACGCACCCGATCGGCGAAGGGGGTCTGCCACATCCGTCCGAAGACAGGACGCTCCCCCTTCACGACTTGGCCGGCCGAGACATCGATCAGATCGGCGCCGGCTGCCCTGAAGGCGCGCGCGATGGCGACGGCATCATCTGGGGTGTTGCCGCCGTCCATCCAATCATGGGCCGAGATGCGCACCGACATCGGTCGATCGGCGGGCCACGCGGCGCGCATCGCGGTGAAGACCTCGAGTGGGAAGCGCAGGCGATGCTCGAGCGACCCGCCGAAGTCATCCGTGCGGCGATTCGTGAGCGGCGAGAGGAACGCCGAGAGGAGATAGCCGTGTGCGGCGTGGAGCTCGAGCCAATCGAAGCCGGCGGCGGCGCCGAGTCGTGTGCTCGCCACGAAGGCATCGCGTACCACGTCCATCTCCGCGCGCGTCATCTCGCGCGCGGTCTGCGAGATCCCCTTGAGATATTGGGTCTCCGATGGCGCGATCAGCGGCCATCCTCCCTCAGCCAGGGGTTGATCGATCCCCTCCCACATCTTCTTGGTCGCCCCCTTGGCGCCGGCGTGGCCGAGCTGGAGCCCGATCTTCGCCGCGCTGTACTGGTGCACGAAGTCGACGATCCGCGCCCATGTGGTCTGGTGCTGCGCATTCCAGAGGCCAGGGCACCACGGCGTGATGCGTGCCTCGGGGGCGACACAGGTCATCTCCGTCATCACGAGCCCGGCCCCACCCGTCGCACGCGCGCCGAGGTGCACGAGATGCCAGTTGCTTGGCGTCCCATCCTCGTGCGCGGAGTACTGCGCCATCGGCGAGACGACGACGCGATTCGCGAGGGTCACCCCGCGCGCGGTGAAGGGGGTGAGCACCGGCGGGACAGGGCGCGCCTCAGGGGCGAGGGTGAGCCCCGTTCGCGAGGCGAACCAGCGCTCAAAATCAGCCACATACGCAGCATCACGCTCGCGGAGATTCTCGTGCGAGATGCGCTGCGAGCGGGTGAGCAGAGAATAGGCGAACTGCTCGGGAGCGAGGGTCGCATAGCGATCCACATGCTCGAACCACTCGGTCGAGTTGCGCGCCGCGTTCTGCAACTTGAGCACCTCGACCGATCGCTCCTGCTGGTAGCGCACGAGGGCACCAGCGAGATCGTCAGGGGCGGCGGCGATCATCGCGTCAAGCGCGATCGCATCCTCCAGCGCGAGTTTGGTCCCCGACCCGATCGAGAAGTGCGCGGTGTGGGCCGCGTCGCCCAAGAGGATGACGGGGACCTGACGCGCGCCATCGGCGATCCAGTGCACCCAGGAGCCGCAGGTCAGGCGCGGGAAGCGGATCCACTGTGCCGAGCCCTGAAGATGCGCGGCGTTGGACATCAGCGGCGCTCCATCGAGCCGATGCGCGAAGAGGCGCTCGCAGAAGGCGCGACTCTCGGCGTCGGACATCTGACCGAGGCCGGCGCGCTCCCATGCCGCTTCTTGCGTCTCGACGATGAAGGTGCTCATCTCCTCGTCGAACTGATAGGCGTGCGCCTGGAACCAGCCGTGCGGGGTCTCGACGAAGTCGAAGGTGAAGGCGTCGAAGGTGCGCGGGGTGCCGAGCCAGGTATAGCGGCAGTGACGGAGATCGATCTCGGGACGGAAGGTCGCGGCGTAGCGATCGCGAAGCTTGCCATTCACGCCATCGGCGGCGATCACGAGATCGTATCGATCGCTCCGCACCCGATCCTCGAGCGCATCAGGCACCGGGGTCTCGAAGCGGAGGGTCACACCGAGGGCGACGCACCGTTGCTGCAGGATCTGGAGGAGGCGCTTGCGTCCGATCCCGCTGAAGCCATGGCCACCGGAGCGGTGGGTGCGGCCACCGATGTGGACCGCGATGTCGTCCCAGCGGTGAAGGGCGGCGCCGATCGCCGTCCCGCTCTCGGGATCGGCGGCGCGGAGGTTGGCGACGGTCTGGTCGGAGAGCACGACGCCCCAGCCGAAGGTGTCGTCGGGGCGATTCCGCTCCTCGACCACCACCTCGGCCTTCGGGTGCCGCCGCTTGAGGAGGAGCGCCGCATAGAGCCCTCCCGGTCCTCCTCCGACCACTAGCACGCGCACGCAGTCCCCTCCGGGGTTGGCGCCGGGGCAACGCTACCCCAGTACACCGGAAGTATCAAGGAAGTGGTCCCTCTGGGGAACCACCTGTCTAGGACAGGCACTGCGCGGGGCTCAAGGGCCTATCTCGGTGCTATACTTATGGATGCGAAAGTCTGGGGGGCGATCCGGGGGCCGCGGGGAAAGCGGAGACCGGCCCGCCGCGGGGGGCGCCAAGAAGCGCCGCCGCAAGCGGGGAGGTGGAGGAGGTGGGGGCGGCGCCAAGCGGCAGCCGACCCTGACCTCGCTCCCCACCGGTCGCGCCGCGTATGTGGAGACCCGTCGGTGGCTCCTCGACCAACATGGGCCCGTCTGCGCGTATTGCGATCGGTCCGTCGCCGAGCGGTCGATCACTTTGGATCATGTCACGCCGCGAAAGGGACTCACCGCCTACGATCGACGTGACAACCTCGTCCTGAGCTGCAAGACCTGCAATGCGCAGAAGGCGGATAAGCCGATCCTGGTCTTCCTCTTGGCGAGTCGGGCCCGCGTGGTCGCGATGTACAAGTACGGCCAGCATCTGAGCCATCAGTTGGTGGAGATGGTGAAGGACCTCCTCCCTGAGCATGAGCGGCCGGCCTTGCCGTCGCGGGCGCAGGCGGGTGGGAAGCGGCGCAAGAGCGCGCGCGAGCTGTTCGGCGCGGACGATGGTCCCTCGCCCTATCTCGACGACTAAGTCGACTGGTTTCACCATGAGGAACGAACTGCAGTCGCTGCCCACGCCGAGTCTACTCGTCGATGGCGCACGCGTCGAACGGAACGTGCATCGGATGGCGACGCGTTTCAGCGCGCTCGGGGCGCGACTCCGGCCGCATGTGAAGACGCACAAGGCGATCGAGGTCGGCCGGATGCAGGCGAAGGCCGGGATGCACGGGATCACGGTCTCCACCCTCGCCGAGGCGCGCGCCTTTGCAGCGCAGGGATTCGACGACATCACCTATGCGGTGCCGATCGAGCCAGGGAAATACGCGGCGGTCGCAGCGATGAACGCCGCCGGAACGCGGCTCGCGGTCCTCACGGATGATGGAGAGGTTCCCGCCTCACTCGCGGCGGTGGCGTGGGCCGCCAGTGTGACGATCGATGTGTACCTGAAGGTCGACTGCGGGTATGGTCGCGGGGGTCGATCCTGAGGGGCCCGCGCTGATCGAGCTCGCGCGGCGGATCGGCGACCAGTCGTCTCTCCGCTTCGCGGGGATCCTCACGCATGCGGGGCACGCGTATCAGGCACGTGGTCAGGCGGCGATCCTGGCGTACGCGCGCGCCGAGCGGGCGGTGATGGTGGCGGCTGCCGCGCGCCTCGCCGACGCGGGGATCGCCGTCCCGACGGTGAGCATCGGGTCGACCCCGACCGCGTCCCATGTGGATGATCTCACGGGCGTCCATGAGGTGCGCACGGGAAACTATGCGTTCTACGATCTGATGCAGGTCACGATCGGCTCCTGCACGGCGGACGATGTGGCGCTCTCCGTCCTCGCGGCGGTGGTGCATCGCGACCTCGCGCGCGGGATGATGCTCCTCGATGCGGGCTCGATCGCGATGAGCAAGGATGCTGGGATCGCCGATCCCGATGGGGTGACGCACTTCGGGCGTCTGGTGACGCTGGAGGGCGAAGACCTCGGACTCCGGGTGACGGCGCTCTCGCAGGAGCATGGGTGGGTGACGGTCCACGACCGGGCGCTCCTCGAGCGACTGCCGGTCGGTGCGCGGGTGCGGATCCTCGCCAATCATTCCTGTCTGACGGCGGCGCAGCATGCGCACTACGAGGTCTGTGATGGGACGCGGGTCGTCGACCGGTGGGTGAACCATCGCGGGTGGTGAGCGGGTTCAGATGAACATTTTGGGACTGGCGTTCGTAAGGAGGGCTGTGACCTTCCCCCGATCATCCCGCTACGTCGCCATGATGGCATGGCTCGTCGTGCCAGCGAGCCTCGCGCGCGCGCAAGACACGACCCCGGCGACCCCGACCGCTCGAGCCGTCCGCACGACCACGCCGATCACCCTCGATGGACATGATCGCGAGTCGGTCTGGCGCGCCGCCCCCATCACCGACGACTTCACGCAGTTCGTCCCGGTCGAGGCCGGCCCCGCTCGCTTTCGGACCGCCTTCCAAGTGGCCTACGACGACCGGGCGGTCTACGTCTTCCTCCGGATGTACGATCCACGTCCCGATTCGCTCGTCTCACTCCTGAGCCGCCGCGATGTGCGCACGCCATCGGAGTGGATCAAGGTCGTGATCGACGGCTTCCACGACCGTCGCAGCGGGATGCAGTTTATGGTGAATCCCGCCGGGGTGAAGCGCGATGCCAACATCTCCAACGATGTGCAGGAGGATGGCTCCTGGGACAGCGTCTGGGATGTGGCGGTGCAGACCGACTCGCTCGGCTGGACCGCCGAGTACGCGATCCCGTTCAGTCAGTTGCGCTACACGCCGGCGGAGGAATTGGTCTTCGGCTTCGGGATCTGGCGCGATGTGGCACGCTACGGGGAGCGCGATGCCTGGCCCACCTATCGCGGCTCGATGCAGACCTTCGCCTCACAGCTCGGGGACCTCGTCGGGATCACCGGGGTCGGGAGTGCCCGACGGGTCGAGGTGATGCCCTATGCGGTGACGAAGAACGTCACCGAGCCCCAGGTCGGTGGGGGGTGGCGACATCCGCAGCAGCAGACGGTCGGGCTCGACCTCAAGGCAGGACTCGGACCGAACGTCACCCTTGACGCGACGATCAATCCCGACTTCGGGCAGGTCGAGGCGGACCCCGCCGTGCTCAATCTCTCGGCGTTCGAGATCCGCTTCGAGGAGCGGCGCCCCTTCTTCCTCGAGGGGGGGAGTCTCTTCCGGTGCGGGGGGCCCTGCGAGGGGATCTTTTACACGCGCCGCTTGGGACGGACGCCGTCGCTTCGGTCGGGTGCACGCGATCCCCTCTTCAGCCGGATCGAGGGGGCGGCCAAGCTCACGGGCCGGCTTAAGAGCGGGGCCCAGTTCGGCGTGGTCGCGGTCTCGAGCGCCAAGGAGGTCGGGAAGAGCGGGCGCACGATCGAGCCGCGCACGGCGACCCTCGTGGGGCGATTCGTCCAGGATTTCCGCGAGGGACGGTCGCAGATCGGGACGATGCTCACCTCGATGATCCGCGACCTCGATGACGATACCGAGCCCTTCCTCCGGCGCGATGCCTCGACGCTCCTCTTGCAGGGCTATCATCGGTTCGCGGAGCGCTGGGAGGTCGCCGCGTATACGGGACGGAGCGTGGTCCGAGGGAGCGAGGCGGCGATACGCCGCACGCAGCTCACCAGCGTGCACTATGCGCAGCGTCCTAGCAACGAATTCATCTACGACTCCACGCGGACGCTGATGGATGGTGGGGTGCACTCCCTCCAGTTGCGACGCTATGCGGGGCGGGTCCGGTGGGAGACGGTCACGCGCTACGCCGAGCCGGGGACGGAGCTCAATGACCTCGGCTTCGTGACGCTTGTGAACGATGCGATGCTGCGGAATCAGCTCTCGTTCGCCTCGGTGCAGCCGTCGTCATGGTATCGGCGAGGAAATCTGAATGTGAACGCGGAGCAACATTGGACGACGGGTGGCCTACCGACCGGATCGTCTGTCGCGCTCTTCGGGCGGGCTGAACTCCTCAACTTCTGGGGGGTCGAGCTCTACTACACGACCTGGAATCTCGGAGCGACGCGGTGTATAACCTGCGCCCGGGGTGGACCGGCGCTGCGGATGTCGCCGAGCCAGCTCATCTCCTTTGAGTTCGAGGGTGATCTCCGGCGCCCGATCCAACCCACGCTCCAAGTGGAGTTTGTGAAGGGGGAAGACGATCGCTCTTGGCGCTCTACGGCAGAAGTCGGTCTGATCGGGCGCATCGGGACCCGCACCTCCCTTGAGGTGGGCACGGGGTATGAGCGCCGCGTCGATGACTCCCAGCATTTTGCCAATTATGGCGATGTCCTGAGTGATACGACCCACTACACCGTGGCACGCCTGGCGCAGTCGACCCTGGTCCTCACGACGCGGTTCAACATCACTCTCACCCCGACGGTGAGTCTGCAGGTGTACGCCCAACCCTTCATCTCGGCTGGAGAGTTTACCGACCGCCGCGAGATCGTCGCCTCCGATGCCCCGCGGTATGCGGACCGGTTCCGCCCCTATGGTACCACCGCCGGTCCGATCGGCACCTTCACCAGCCGACAGTTCAACTCGAACGTCGTGCTCCGGTGGGAGTACCGGCTCGGCTCGCAACTCTTCCTCGTTTGGCAGCAGGGGCGCGGGGATGGGAGCGCGCCGGGGCCCTTCGCCCCACGGCAGGACCTCGGGCGTCTCTTCGCCGCCCACCCGAACAACACCCTCCTGCTCAAGTTCTCGTACTGGATGAATCCATAGGGACGCGGCATCTTCTCTCTCCATGGCCCTGATCCCAGACACCACCCGCGACGCCCGCAAGGTGATCGTCGCCTCGTCCCTCGGTACGATCTTCGAGTGGTACGACTTCTACCTCTACGGCTCGCTCGCCGGGATCATCGGGGCGCAGTTCTTCTCGGGAGTCAATCCGACAGCGGGGTTTATCTTCGCCCTCCTCGCCTTCGCGGCAGGGTTCGCGGTGCGCCCCTTCGGCGCGCTCGTCTTCGGACGGCTCGGCGACCTCGTGGGACGCAAGCACACCTTCCTCGTCACGATCCTCCTGATGGGGGTCTCGACCTTCATCGTCGGGATCCTCCCGTCGTATGCGCAGATCGGGATCGCGGCACCGATCATCCTGATCCTCCTGCGCCTCTTGCAGGGCCTCGCGCTCGGTGGGGAGTACGGTGGCGCGGCCACCTATGTGGCGGAGCATGCACCACCGGGTGAGCGCGGGAGCTACACCTCGTGGATCCAGACGACGGCGACGATGGGGCTCTTCCTCTCGCTCCTCGTGATCACCACCTGTCGCGTGGTCCTCGGGGCTGAGACGTTCGCCGCGTGGGGATGGCGCATCCCATTCCTCGTCTCACTTGTGTTGCTCGGGATCTCGGTCTGGATCCGGCTTGCGCTCGAGGAGTCGCCCGTCTTCAAGGCTATGAAGGCGGAGGGGACGACCTCCAAGGCCCCGCTCAAGGAATCGTTCGGCTCCTGGCCCAACCTGCGCGTGGTGCTCATCGCGCTCTTCGGGCTCACCGCCGGACAGGCGGTGGTCTGGTATACGGGGCAGTTCTACACCCTCTTCTTCCTGACGCAGACGCTCAAGGTCGATCTGCAGACGGGGAATGTGCTCGTCGCGGTCTCGCTCCTCCTGGGCACCCCCTTCTTCGTGATCTTCGGGAAGCTCTCGGACAAGATCGGACGGAAGCCGGTCATCCTCGCAGGGTGCGCGCTCGCGGCGCTCACGTATTTCCCGCTCTTCCGCGCCCTGACGCACTATGCCAACCCGGCGCTCGAGGCGGCACAGGCCACCGCCCCCGTGGTGGTCGTCGCCGATCCCGCCGAGTGCTCGGTGCAATTCAATCCAGTGGGGACGAGCGCCTTCACCTCGTCCTGTGATGTGGCGAAGGCCGCGCTGGTGAAGCGCGGGATCCCCTATCGCAATCAGGCGGGGACTGGTTCGGCGCTGGTCCGAGTCGGGGGATCCGAGATCCCGGCGTACGATGCGACGGTTGCTGACTCGGCGACCAAGGCGACCTTCGATGCGACGCTGACCGCCACGCTCACTGAGGCCGCGTATCCGACGAAGGCCGATCCTGAGCGCATCGATACACCGATGGTCGTGCTCATCCTCTGGATCCTCGTCCTCTACGTGACGTTGGTCTACGGTCCGATCGCGGCGATGCTCGTCGAGATGTTCCCGACTCGCATTCGCTACACCTCGATGTCTTTGCCCTATCACATCGGGAACGGGTGGTTCGGCGGCTTCCTCCCGACGACCTCGTTCGCGATCGTCGCCGCCACGGGCGACATCTACTCCGGGCTCTGGTATCCGGTGATCATCGCGACCCTCACGCTGATCGTGGGTGCGATCTTCGTGCGCGAGACCAAGGACATCGATCTCGCTTCGGGGTGATCAGGGCGCGCGCGTCGTATCGCGCGTCGTATCGCGCGTGGTATCCCGCGCCGCGCGCAGCGTGCGGTAGGTGTCACGTCCCCCCATCACGGTGAGCACCGGCTTCGCGCGCATCAGCGCCACCGGAGGCACGTCGAGGATCTCCTCGGAGAAGACGACGAAGTCGGCGAGCATCCCCGTGCGGAGTACCCCGATCTCCGGTTCCCGGAACGCTGCATAGGCGGCATCGGCGGTGTAGTGGCGGAGCGCCGCCTCGATAGAGATGCGCTGCGCCGGGATCCACCCGCCGAAGGGCATTCCATCGTCGAGTTGGCGCGTGACCGCCGTGTAGATCCCGATCAGGGGATTCATCGGGAAGACCGGATAATCGCTCCCGAAGGGCTGGATCGCCCCCGCGTCATCGAGCGCCTTGAATGGCATCGGGCGCTCCGCTCGCTCCGGTCCGAGCATCGGGAGATAGTTCCCGAGCGCGTTGACATCGGGCATCGCGAAGATCGCCTGCGTCGAGGCGAGCACGCCCAGCGCCTTGAAGCGCGGGATGTCATCGGGATGCGGCACCTCGAGATGTTCGATCCGATGGCGCGCGTCAGGGCGGCCGCCATCGCGCTGGACCTGCTCGTACGCATCGAGGGCGACGCGGATGGCGCGATCCCCGATGGCATGGAGCGCCACCTGCAGTCCGGCGCGGTCATAGCGTGCGATCGTCATCCGCAGTGTGTCGGGATCCCAGCGGAGGAGCCCGAGGCTCTTGTTCCCCGCGCTGTAGGGTTCGAGCATCGCTGCCGTGCCTGCATCGACGGTGCCATCGAGCATCCCCTTGGCGAGTCCGTAGCGCACGAGCGGACCGGTCGACGTACGCATCCGTTCGGCGAATGACGCGAGGGTCGAATCGGCCACCGTCGCGGCGAACGGCACGCCGACGCGGAGTCGCACCAGTAAGGAATCGTCCGCGACCGCCCGGGCGATCGCCGAGTCCTCCGTGGCGCTTATCCCCTGAGCGAGCTGGAGCGCCGTCAGTCCGTGCGAAGCAGCGCGGTGCATCTCATAGCGAAGGGCGGCATACACCTCATCCACCGTCGGGGCGGGGAGCTGATTCCGCACGAGCGGCATCGCCGTCTCTTGGAGCAGACCGGTGGGCGTTCCGTCGCGATCGAGGACGATCGCGCCCCCGACCGATGCGGGCGTCTCCCCGGTGATCCCCGCGCGTTGCAGCGCGACGGTGTTGGCGAGCACCTGATGCCCGTCGCGGTCGGTAAGGAGGACGGGACGGGTGGGAAAGGCGGCATCGAGATAGCGTCGATGCGCCATGCGGCCTGGGAAGAGCTGCGGGGTCCAGCCGCGGCCGGTGACCCAGGCATCCTCCGGTAGCTCGGTGGCGAAGGCCTGGAGTCGCGACAGGAGCTCCGCGACATCCTCGGCGCCATTGAGGTCGGCGGTGCGGCGCGTCGGGAGATGCCAGTGCGCGTCATGGAAGCCAGGGATCACACGCCGCCCACCCAGATCCTCGATGATCGTCTCGGGGCCCGCGAGGGTGCGCAACGAATCATCGGTCCCAATCGCGATGATCGAGTCGCGACGGATGGCGATCGCCGTCGCCTCGGGACGCGTCGCATCACCGGTCCAGATGCGCGCGTTGACGAAGAGGCGGTCGGGGGCGGCAGGTGGCGTACTGCATGCCGACGCGAGCCCGATCAGCGCGAAGGGAATCGTGCGGAGCACTCGGTGCAGGCGCATGGTGAAGAGGGTTCTCAGGTGAACCGACGGTCGAGCCAGTCGCCAAGGGCGGTGAAGACCAGGTCGGCGTCGGGCTCGGCAAAGATCTCGTGATACATCGCGGGAAAGACCCGCGCAGTGACCTGATCGCTCGGGGCATGCGCGGCGAATCGGGCCGAACCCGCCGGAGCGACGTTGTGATCATCGCCGGCCCAGAGGAGGAGGGTCGGGGTGCGCCACTGCGGCGCCTGCGCGATGACCTCCTCGCCGGCATCGACGATCGCTTGGGCGAGCCGCGGCGTGACCCGATCATGGACCAGGGGATCCGCCTGGTAATCGGCGACCACGGCGGGGTCGTGCGAGAGGCGGTCGACCGCGAGTTGGTTCGGGAGCGCGAGTCCCGGCATCAGTGCCATCCCCAGCCGAAGCTGCATACGCTGGAAGGCGGTCAGTCCGGGATCGAGTGCCGGGGAAGAGAGGATCAGTCCGTCGATGGAGCGGATCGCGCGGGCCATGAACTGCGCGGCGAAGGCGCCACCCATCGAATGCCCGAACAACAGGAGTCTGGTGTCAGGGACCAGGTAGTCAGGGCGGGAGCGGACGAGGTCGACGATCGTCGTGAGGTCACGGAGGTGATCGTCGGCGTGAGCGATGCTGCCGCGGCGTCCCTCGGACGGTCCATGCCCACGCAGGTCGTAGGCGACCACGCGCCAGTCGCGAGCGGTCAGGTACGCTGCCACGTGCGGGTAGCGTCCGCTGTGCTCGCCGAGTCCATGGACGATGAGGACGGTGCCCCTTGGTGTGCCCGTGGGCTCCCAGTGGCGGAGGGCGAGACGCACCCCGTCAGCCATGGGGTGCATCGGGAGGGGAGGCGCCGACTGGGTCATACGCGATAAGATGCAGGATGACCGCTCCGCTGGCGACTCACGGCGCATCCACGGCGTCCCCCGAGGCCGCGGGTCCGATCCTCTACTTCGACGGGACCTGCGCCTTCTGTGCGCGTTCTGTGCGATTCCTCCTCGAACGTGACCATCGGCGGCGCACCCTCCGCTTCGCGCCGCGCGCGGGCGCGGCGGGGCGTGCGCTCGAGGCCCGGCATCCGGGGTTGGCCGAGGTGAGTTCGCTCCTCTGGGTCGAGCCCGATGGCGCGCGAGAGCGGGTCATCACCCATTCCACCGCGGCGCTCCATGCCGCCCGCTACCTCGGCGGAGTCTGGGGCGCACTCGGCACCCTTGGGCTGCTCGTCCCGCGCCCGATTCGTGATGCGGTCTACGGGGTGATCGCGCGGAACCGTCATCGGTTCGCCGGACGGGGTGAGGTATGCGTCGTCTTTCGCCCGGATGAGGCCGCGCGGGTCGTCGAGTGAGCGGCGTGCTCGGCGCCGGACGCCGAGTGTTCAGCGCGTGAGCGCCGCGTAGTCCTCGGGAGTATCCACGTCAGCGAGCGCCTCAGGGCGCCAATCGTGGAGGCTGGCCTCGTCGAGATGGGCGCGCACCACCGCCTTCCCGCACCCTTCGCCCTGCCAGGCGAGGAGCTCCGGCCAGAGCGCGCGACGGAAGAGCAGGGGCGGTGCGAGCACGTCGCCGTAGCGCGAGACCTCGAGCGGGGCATCCCCCGTGCGTGCCGACGCCATGAGCGTCGCGATCATCGCCGTCGTCACCCGCACCATGTCGGCGAGCATCACGATCGTGGCGTCGATCTCCGAACCGAACGCACGGAGTCCCGCGTGGAGCGACCCACTCGTCGGGCCGGTGGGATCGGGGCTCTCGACGAAGTGGCAGGGGATTCCCGCGAGCGCGTCGCGCACCCGCGCCCCCTCATGGCCGGTGACGACGACGATGTCGTGGATCCCTGCGGTGCGCACCCGTTGTACCGTGCGGCGCACCATCGGGACGCCATCGATCGGGAGGAGGAGCTTATTGGTGTCGGCCCCCATCCGGCGGGAGGCCCCCGCCGCGAGGATCACCGCGCCGATCCGCAGACCACTACGCATGCGTGGAGTGGATCGGGGCGCGACGCTCCCGCAGCGACCGCGGCGCACGCCCACTGCGCACCGCGAGGATCTCGGCGAGGATCGCGACGGCCACCTGTTCTGCTCCATCGGTCCCGATGTCGAGTCCGACCGGGCCATAGAGCCGTGATGCATCGATCGGCCCCTCGGCGCGTAGTATGCCCAGGATCCGCTCGGTCCGTGCGCGTGGGCCGAGCATCCCGACGTAGCCGACCTGGCTCGCGAGGAGGGCACGCAGGTAGGCGGTGTCGTCCCCGTAGTGATGCGTCATCACCACCGAGAAGTCATCGGGTGTGAGCACGAGATGTTCCATGAGGTGGATCGCATCGCTCTCGATGCGGCGCACCGATGCTGGAAAGCGCTCAGGAGCCAACAGCCCCGGGCGGCGATCGGCGACGACCACACGCAGTCCCACGCCATCGGCCAGCCGTGCGACATGCACCGCATCGTCGCCGCCACTCACCACGAGGAGGCGCGGCGGCGGCGTGAGCACATCGACGAACCACTCGCGCCCTTCGATCGTCACGAGGCGCGACCCCTCCGCGATCCACTCGGCGGCGGCCGCTCCGGTCATCACGCGCCGAGCGGACCCGCTCACGCCGCGTGATGGCACCAGCGGCGCCGTGCCATGGCGACGGTCATCGCGACGGTCATCGCCCGCAACGAGCGGCGTAAGCACCACGAACGAATCCTCGCGCACGAGTGCCTGTCGCTCCGCCGACCAAGCATCGGTCACCGGCACGATCGACACCTCCACCTCCCCTTCGCAGCCGACGCCGAGGTCCCAGGCAAAGATCTCATCGGTCCCGCCGCAGTAGGTGCGACGCTCCGCACGCCCCGTAGCGATCACTCGGAGTGCCGTCTCGCGCACATCCCCCTCGAGACATCCCCCGCTCACATTGCCGACGGCGCTCCCATCGGCGAGCACCACGAGCTTGGCCCCCGCGTGCCGATACGCCGAGCCACGCACACGGATTACCGTCGCGAGTGCCGCAGCTTGGCCCGCCCGCTGCGCCTCCGCGAGCGCGGCGAGGACCTGTCGCGACTCGAACCAGTGCTTCATGCCGCCGGTCGCCCGACGCGAGAGACCGTCACGACCAACTGAGATCGTGCCGCGAGAGCGGCAACGACCGCACGCGCTTCCCCGTCGCGGCGAAGATCGCATTGGTGAGCGCGGGGATCACCGGCGGGAGCGCGGGCTCCCCCATCCCCGTCGGCGGGAAATCCGTCGTGCGGAAGTGCACCTCGACCGGTGGGGCCTCTGGGATTCGCAGGAGCTCGAAGTCGTTGAAGTTCCCCTGGACCACGCGCCCGCCATCGATGGTGATCTCCTGCTTGAGCGCTTCACCGAGTCCGTCGAGGACCGAGCCCTGCACCTGCTGTTCGGCCCCGCTCGGATTGATGATCGTGCTCCCGACATCACCGGCGGCCCAGACCTTCACGACCTTCACGTCGCCGCTCTTGCTGACCCGTACCTCCGCCACATGGGCGAAGTAACCGCGGTGGCTGAAGTGGAAGCCGACCCCCATCCCGCTCCCCTTGGGCAGCGTGCGCTTTCCCCATCCCGACTTCTCAGCAACGAGGTCGAGCACGCCGAGCATGCGCGAGGGATCCATGACGCCAGCGGGCATCGCCCCGCTCTCGGGCTTCTGCACCTGTTGCAGCAGCTGTCGGCGCATCGCGATGGGATCCTTCCCCGCCGCACGTGCGAGCTCGTCGATGAACGACTGGAAGACGAAGGCGATTGCGTTGCTGGTCGGGGCGCGCAACGCGCCGGTCGGGACCCCGAGGGGGATCACCGAGCTCCCGAGCGAGAAGTGCGGGACGAAGAGGGCAGGGAACTCCGTCGGCGTGATCCCCGCGGAGGGGGCGAAGCGTTCCCCTTCGCCGAAGGTGACGAAGTGATCGCTCCACCCGATGATGCGGCCGTCGGCGTCGAGCGCACCGCGGAGCCCATGCCAACCGGCGGGACGATAGAAGTCGTGGCGGATGTCGTCCTCACGGCTCCAAGTGAGCTTCACCGGGACGCCGGCCTGCTTGGCGATCGCGGCGGCCTCGACCATGTAGTCGTTGTTGAGGCGACGACCGAAGCCGCCGCCGCCGCGCACCTGATGCACGGTGATCGCGGCGGGCGCGATCCCCAACGTGGTCGCGACGAGTTGGCGGCCGTTCTCTGGCGTCTGGCTCGGTGCCCAGATCTCCATCGCGCCGTTGGCGAAGCGCGCGGTGCAGGTCTGTGGCTCCATCGTCGCGTGGGCGAGGAAGGGATATTCGTAGCGTGCCTCGACGACCTTCGCGGCGCGCGCGAAGGCGCCAGTCACATCCCCCTCGCTGCGGAGCACGCGCGCAGGCGCTCCACCAAGCATCGATTCCGCCTTGGCGGCGAAGTCGGCGGAGCTCTGCGAGGCGGTGGGGTGCGCGGCCCAGCTCACACGGAGACGCCGACGCGCGGCCTGGGCATGCCAGGTGGTGTCGGCGAGGATCGCGACGCCAGGCATGAGACCGTTGAGCGCGGTGCCGCCCTCGAGCACGAAGACCTGTCGCACGCCGGGCGCCGACTTCACCTCATCGAGATTCGCCCGCGTGACCTTGGCACCGAAGACCGGCGCCTTCTCGTAGATCGCGTGGAGCATCCCCGGCACGGTGACGTCGATCGCGAAGATCGGTGCGCCGCGGACGATCTTCGCATTGTCGACGTTCGGGGTCCGACGCCCGATGATGCGGAACGTCGTGGGATCCTTCAGCGGGACCGAGGCGGGGTCGGGGACCGGAAGCGCAGCAGCGGCCGTGGCGAGCGCCCCGTAGGTGACTCGACGGCCCGATGTCTTGTGAATGACCACGCCAGGCTCGGTCACGCACTCGCCGACGGGGATCTTCCACTGCTGGGCGGCGGCGGCGAGCATCAGCTGACGCCCGACGGCGCCGGCGCGCCGGAGCGGCTCCCACTGCGTGGGGGTCGCGGTGCTCCCCCCCTCGAACTGCCGCCCGTACTTCGCCTCATCAAGCGGGGCCTGCTCGATCGTGATCGCCTTCCACTCGACATCGAGCTCTTCGGCGATCAGCATCGGGAGCATCGTCTTGATCCCCTGGCCCGTCTCTGGGTTCTTGGCGACGATGGTGATCGCGCCGTCGGGGGTGATGCGGATGAAGGCGTTCGGGGAGAAGGGGGTGTTCGTCCCGGTGAGCGGCTCAGCGGCCCAGAGGGGCGCGGCGCCGCCGAGATCGATCAGTGTGCCGATCAGGAGGCCACCGCCGGCGAGGGAGGTGACCCGGAGGAAGGTGCGACGGTCGGTCATCGATCACGCCTCCCCAGGGCGCCGCGCCGGACGCGCCGGCGTCGCCTTCGTTCCCTCGCGCTTCAGCACCGCGGCGCGTTTGATCCCCTCGCGGATCCGCTGGTAGGTCGCGCAGCGGCAGAGATTCCCCACCATCGCCGCGTCGATGTCGGCGTCGGTCGGGTTCGGATTCTTGGTGAGGAGATCTGCGGCCTGCATGATCTGGCCGGCCTGGCAGTAGCCGCACTGCGGGACGTCGAGCTCCTGCCACGCGAGTTGGAGCGGGTGCGTGGCATCGGTTGAGAGCCCTTCGATCGTCGTGATCTTCTGTCCCTGCACCGCGGAGGCAGGGATCTGACAGGCGCGCGTCGCGGCGCCGTTGAGATGCACGGTGCAGGCGCCACACTGGGCGATGCCGCAGCCGAACTTCGTCCCCTTGAGGTCGAGCACGTCGCGCAGCACCCAGAGGAGTGGCATGTCGGCGGGGACGTCGGCGGTGCGGGGGGTCCCATTGACGGTGAAGGTCACGACCATGATCGGCTCCTCGGGGCGACAGGGGTATACCCTGAAAGTACATTGAGAGGGTCCCCGTGCGCGCCTTCCTCGCCTCCCCTCCCACCTGGTGGCCCTACGCGGCCGGGGCCCTCGCCTTCGCGATGAGCCTCGTGGCGAGTTTGCATGCGATCCTGCGCAAGCGCGATGTTCGCGCCGCGATCGGCTGGGTCGGGCTCATCTGGCTGGCGCCCTGGGTCGGGGCGGTCGTCTATGCGGCCTTCGGACTCAATCGGATCAAACGGCGGGCGAGCCAGCTCCATCGCCAGCGGCGCAAACTCCCGCTGAGCACCACGGCGGCGATGCGGATCGCGCGCGCCAAGCGCGAGGTCCTGGCCGATGCCCACCTGCGCGCCCTGTCCCAGCTCGGGGACCGCCTGACCGACCGTCCGATCGTCGGGGGGAATCGGGTCCGCATGCTGCGCGACGGCGACGAGAGCTATCCCGCGATGCTCGAGGCGATCCACGGCGCGCAGCGCTCGGTCGCCCTCTCGACCTATATCTTCGCCTCCGACGAGGCGGGGCAGCCCTTCATCGACGCGCTGATCGCCGCGCATCGCCGCCGGGTCGAGGTGCGCGTCCTCGTCGACGGGTTCGGGTCGCTCTACACCTGGCCGCGCGCGCACGTCGCGCTCCGGAAGGCCGGTGTGCGAGCCGAGCTCTTCGCGCCGCAACTGCGCCACGCCGGACTCGCCTTCTTCAACCTGCGGAACCATCGCAAGATCCTGACCGTCGATGGCGCCATCGCCTTCACCGGCGGCACCAACATCCGCCGCGACAATCTCCATGCCGTCCGCCCGAAGAGTCCGGTGCGTGACCTACACTTCCGGATCACCGGCCCTGTCGTCGCACAGATCCAGGACGCCTTCGCGGAGGACTGGGTCTTCAGCACGGGGGAGATCCTCGATGGGCCGGCCTGGTATCCCGAGCTGACCGACGAGGGTGGAACGATCGCCCGTGTGATCACTGACGGCCCCGACGGCGACCTCGAGGTCCTCTCCCATGTGCTGCATGGGGCGATCGACATGGCGCGGGAGCGAATCACGATCGTCACGCCATACTTCCTCCCCGACCCAGGGCTGATCACCGCCCTCTCGGTCGCCGCCCTGCGTGGGGTCGAGGTGCGGATCGTCCTCCCCGCGCACGTGAACATCGTCCCGGTTCAGTGGGCCGCCGCCGCGCAGCTCTGGCAGGTCCTGCGACCGGGGTGTCGCGTCTTCCTGTCGCCGAAGCCCTTCGATCACAGCAAGCTGATGGTGGTCGATCGGCACTGGGCCCTCGTCGGCTCCACCAACTGGGACCCACGCAGCCTCCGTCTCAACTTCGAGCTCGACGTGGAGCTCTACTGCGCGGCCTGTGCCAGTGCGCTCGACGATCACGCCGCGGCGCGGATCGCCGAGAGTCGGGAGGTCTCGCTGGCCGAGCTCGACGGACGTCCCTTTTCGACGAAGGTCCGCGATGGGATCGCGCGACTCTTCTCGCCCTACCTATAGTTCCGCATGGCACCGCGTGTCCGCGAGACCCTCCTCCGGGTGATGGCGATGCAGGTGGTCGCCCTCCTCGTGCTCTGGTTCCTCCAGCAGCGCTACCCGATCTGAGCCGCTGATGCACGGACTCGACTGGGCGATCGTCGTCGCCTACCTCGGCTATGTCGTCTGGGACGGCCTGCGGCGCGCGCGTGGCACCGTCGATATCGAGGGGTACTTCATGGCGAATCGGAGCCTCCCCTGGTGGGCGGTGGGCCTCTCCGTGATGGCGACGCAGCTCTCCGCGATCACCCTGATCGGGACCACGGGGCAGGGCGCCACCGATGGGCTCAAGTTCGTCCAGTTCTACTTCGGCCTCCCGCTCGCGATGGTGATCCTCGGGGTCACGCTCGTCCCCTTCCTGCATCGCGCCAAGGTCTATACCGCGTACGAGTACCTCGAGCGCCGCTTCGACGCGCGCACACGCACCCTCACGAGCTTCCTCTTCCTCCTCTCGCGCGGGATGTCGTGCGGGGCGATCATCTCCGCCCCCGCCGTGGTCCTCTCAGCCGTCCTCGGCGTCCCCCTCACGATGAGTGTCGCCCTGATCGGTGTCCCCACGGTGCTCTATACCGTGGTAGGTGGGGTCCAGGCGGTGACCTGGGCTGACGTGAAGCAGATGGTCGTGATCGTCGCGGCGGTCATCGCGATGGCGGTGGTGCTGATCACACGGCTCCCGGTACCGCTCGACGATGCGCTCGCCGTGGCGGGCGCTGCCGGTCGCCTGCAGACCTTCGACTTCTCCTTCTCGCTCAGCAACCAGTACACCGTCTGGTCGGGGATCATCGGTGGCACCTTCCTGATGCTCTCCTACTTCGGGACCGATCAGAGCCAGGTGCAGCGCTATCTCACCGCTCGCTCGGTCGACGAGGCGCGAAGCTCCCTCCTGATGAGCGCCTATTGGAAGATCCCGCTCCAGGCTTTGATCCTACTGCTCGGCGTGCTCGTCTTCCTGTTCTATGTGTTTCAGCCGGCGCCGCTCTACCACAATCCGGCGCATGAGCGGGCGATGCGGACGGCGGCCCCGGCGATCTACGACTCGCTGACCACCACCTACTCATCGCAGCTCGCGGCACGTCGCTTCGCCGCCACCGGGATCGCCACGGCACGCGCCACCGCGGATACGGCGGCCGAGTCGCGCGCGATCGCGGCCTTCAAGAGGAGCGAGCGTGAGGCGGGTGTCACGCGCGCGGCGGCACTCGCCGAGGCGGGGAAGGTGGTGAGTGGCCCGACCCGCGATGTGAACTATGTGATCCCGCGCTTCGTGCTCGATCATCTCCCTGTCGGGCTCGTTGGGCTTTTCCTCGCGGCGGTGCTCGCGGCGGCGATGTCGAGCATCGCCGCGGAGCTCAACTCGCTCAGTACCGCGACGATCGTCGACTTCTATCGGCGGCGGGTGCGCACCGATGCGAGCGAGGCGCACTATCTCACCGCCTCCAAGTGGTCGACAGTCTTCTGGGGCACCTTCGCCTGTATCGTCGCGACCTTTGCGGCGACACTTGGTTCCTTGATCGAGGTCGTGAATCGCTTCGGCTCGTTCTTCTATGGATCGATCCTCGGGGTCTTCTTGCTCGCGATGATCCCGCGCGCCCGTGGGCGTGGCGCCTTCAATGGATTGATCGCTGGGATGGCGACGGTCGGTGCGGTGAGCCTCTTCGCGCCGCAGGTCGCCTTCCTTTGGCATAATGTGATCGGGGCGCTGGTAGTGGTCGTCGCGGGGTTGGCGTTGAGTCCGCGCGAAGGATGATTATGCCGCCTCTCGCGCATAGCCCGTGCATCTCCTGCATGGGTATGCCGAGGGGTTCCGCGATCGAGGACGCGCGATAGTCTCCTCGGCATGTCTGCCATCCGTATCATCGGTGTGCCCATGGACCTCGGCGCGTCGCGCCGCGGGGTCGATATGGGTCCCTCTGCTGTCCGCTATACCGATCTCCGTGATCGTCTCATGACCTTGGGTCATGTGGTCGAGGACATGGGGAATGTCGCCGTGCCCTTCCGCGAGGATGCGGCGAAGGGGGCGCAACGTGGCGCGCGCTATCTCGGGGCGATCACCGAGGTCTGCACGGCGGTCGCCGATACGACGCGAGCTGCGCTCGAGGCGGGCGCCTTCCCGGTGCTCCTCGGCGGGGACCATGCGCTCGCGGCGGGATCGATCGCGGGGGCCGCGAGCCATCTGAGCAAGACTGATGGTCGTCTCGGGGCGCTCTGGATCGACGCGCATGGGGACATCAATACGCCGGCGACCTCGCGCTCGGGCAATGTGCATGGGATGCCGCTCGCCGCGCTCTTGGGTCACGGCGACAAAGCGATGCGCAGCATCGCGGGAACCAAGCCCGCACTCCGCGCGCAGGATGTGGCGCTGGTGGGGTTGCGTGATCTCGACGCGCCGGAGCAACACCACATCACCGCGTGGGGACTGTCGGCGTTCACCATGCGCCATCTCGATGAGCGTGGGGTGCGCACCGTGATGGAGGAGGCGATCGCGCGCGTCACACGCGAGACGGCGGGGATCTGGGTCTCACTTGATATGGATGTGATCGATCCTGACGAGGCGCCGGGGGTCGGCACCGCGGTGCCGGGGGGGATGACCTATCGCGAGGCGCATCTCGCGATGGAGATGCTCGCCGACACCGGGAAGGTGATCGGGCTCGACGTGGTCGAGGTGAACCCCGTGCTGGATGAGCGGAATCGCACGGCGGAGATCGCCTGCGAGCTCATCCTCAGTGCCTGCGGGAAGCGCATCATCTAGGCGCGAGCCGATCTCCCATGCAGACGAATCTCCGGTATGTCGCCCCTGATTTCTCCACCCCGCATCTCGTGCAGGCGCCGCCCGCGCGTACGGTGCGCGCCGAGCGGGATGGCGTCTTGCCTGATGGCTTCTTCGCCACCACGAATCTTCCGACCTACATCAAGGAGCGGGATGGGCAGTGGGTGATGCCGAAGGAACCCCGCATGGATGGGGTGCTCGTCCGCGATGGTGTGGGCGACTGGTGGGTGCGTGAGGGGCGGCGTGTTCGTGCGGGGGACGAGGTGGTGGTTGGCGTCGCTGAAGATGGGCGCGAGGGGGTGTTGGTCCATGCGCAGGGGTTCGTCGGCGAGGACGACGCGCACGGCGACTTCCACTTCATGTCGAGCCAGGTTTCACGTGAGAAGCCGATCGACTATGCGGCGATCGCGCGGATGCTCGTCCAGGAGAAGCGGCGTGGCGGGTATGTGCTCTGGGTGACGGGACCCGCACTCGTACACTCACGCGCGCGCGATAACCTCGTCTGGTTCATCCGGAACGGCTACGTGCAGGCGTTGCTCGCGGGGAACGCGGTCGCCGTGCACGACATCGAGGCGGCGATCGTCGGGACGACGCTCGGGATGACGAGTCAGGGGGAGCCGACACCAGGCGGGCATGCGGCGCATATGCGCGCCATCAATGCGGTGCGACGTGCGGGGTCGATCCGGGCCGCCGTGGCGGAGGGGCTCATCACCGAGGGGATCATGCACGCCTGCGTGGTGGAGGAGATCCCCTATGTGCTCGCGGGCTCGCTCCGCGATGATGGTCCGTTGCCCGATGTGCTCACCGATATGGTGGCGGCGCAGGAGGCGACGCGCGCGCACACGATCAAGGCCACCATGGCCGTGATGATCGCCACCGCGCTGCATTCGATCGCGGTGGGGAACATGCTCCCCGCGTATTACGACGATCCGCAGCGAGGGCTCTGCGAGCTCCCGACCATCTGTGTGGATGCGAGCGAGTTCTTGGTGAGCAAGCTCAAGGACCGCGGGACGCACCAGGCGGTCGGGGTCGTGACGAATGCGCAGGACTTCATGAGCATCCTGCGCGCCGCGGTCGAGCGCGAGGTCGCAGGGTAGGGGAGGCGCGTCCCGCGAGACGCGCCCTCGTCCGAGCCTACCCGACCTTCACCCCGGTCGTCGCCCAGTTGGTTCCGTCACCTTCGATCACCTTCGCGGTATCGACGATGAGCTTCCCTTCCTCGAGCCGGATCGCGTAGCGGTCCATGCTCCGGGGCGACTTCCCCTGGATCTTCGTCCCATTCGCGGTGAAGGTGCTCTTGTGCTTGGGGCAGTAGAGTCGGTTCTGCTCGGGCTGCCAATCGACCATCGTCCCCTTGTGCGGACACTCGCGCGCGAGGGCGTACACCATCCCCTGGTAGCGGATGAGGATCACCTTGTTGGCGCGGTCGATCGTTGCGCCATCGGCGGTCGGGATCGGGTACGAGAGGGTCGCGAGCCCTGCACCTGCCGCACCGATCGCATAGGTGCGCGTCATCGCCTCGAGCGGGACACTCGCGCCGGCCACCGCGGTCAGCGCTGCGACCGCCATCAATCCTTCCTTGAGGAAGGTCCGGCGATCGGAACCCCCTGCGGTCTCCCCCTCGCACCCGCCGTCGTAGCCGGTCGCGCTGGAGAAAGTGGGATCGGTGTGATGGTGGGGCTCGGCCATCGGGCACGCTCACGAAAGAGGATTCCCAAAGATACCGATCGCAGGGCGCGCGGGTCCCGCTGACGTTACTCTTCGCCCTATGGCCGCACGCCGACAGGCTGCCCTCGCCTTCATCTTCGCCTCGATGATCCTCGACATCGTGGCGTTCGGGATCGTCATCCCCGTCCTCCCACAGCTGATCAAAGGATTCCTCGGCGGCGACACCGCCCGCGCCGCGGCCTGGTACGGGATCTTCGGGACCACCTGGGCCGCGATGCAGTTCATCTGCTCGCCACTCCTCGGCGCCCTGAGTGATCGCTTCGGTCGGCGCCCGGTGCTCTTGGTCTCGATCTTCGGGCTCGGGCTCGACTACCTGTTGATGGCCTTCGCCCCCTCGCTCACTTGGCTCTTCATCGGGCGCGTGCTCTCGGGGATGACCGCGGCTGGCTTCACCACCGCGACGGCGTATATCGCCGACGTCACCCCACCGGAGAAGCGCGCCGGTGCCTTCGGCTTGGTCGGCGCCGCCTGGGGCTTCGGCTTCATCATCGGCCCCGCCCTCGGCGGACTCCTCAGCGCGACCAATCCACGCCTGCCGTTCATGATCGCAGGGGCGTTGGCGTTGGCGAATGCCCTTTACGGGATCTTCGTCCTGCCTGAGTCGTTGCCCCCGGAGCGCCGCGCCCCCTTCTCCTTCGCGCGCGCGAATCCCATCGGCGCGCTGCAGCTCCTGCGACGTCATCACGAACTCTTCGGTCTCGCCGCGGCGAGTCTGCTCTATGCCATCGGGCACACCGTCTTCCCGAGCGTCTTCGTGTTGTGGGCGGGTTATGTGCTCGGATGGGAGGCGAAGGCGATCGGCTATTCGCTCGCGGTCGTCGGCGTGCTCAACGTGATCGTCCAGGGCGCACTCGTCCGACCGCTGGTGAAGAAGCTGGGCGAACGCACCGCACTGCGGATCGGGGCGATCGCGGGAGCGGTCGGCTTCACCGTCTACGGACTCGCGAATTCCGTTCCCCTCTTCTGGCTCGGCGCCGTGCTCTACGCACCGGCGGGGCTCTTCAATCCCTCGTTGCTCGGGCTCATCTCCAAGCAGGTCGGTCCGTCGGAACAGGGGCAGGTGCAGGGAGCGAACAGTAGTCTGATGGCGATCGCCGGGATGATCGGGCCCGCGCTCTTCACTGGCGCCTTCTCCTGGGCGATCGGCGCAGGGCTCCAGTGGCACATCCCCGGCGTCCCCTTCTTCCTCGCGGCGGCGCTCTTCGCGCTCGCGGGGGTCACCGCGCTGCGCGCGACGCGTGGCGCCTCACGTCCCTCGTAGGAGGCGGCGATGCGTGCCGTGTTGCTGGTGGTGTTCGCTTTGTCGTCGCTCGCCGCGCAATCCACATCCGGCCGGTGGCAGCAGATCGGCACCACCGCGACGGGGAACCCCGTCTATCTCGATCCCAAGAGTGTGAAGACGGCGAACGGGATCATCACCGCGTCGATCCGCACGACCTACGCCAAGCCCGTCGCGACCCCCAAGGGGCCGATCACCGCGAGCCGAGCGATCGCGATGTTCGACTGCGCGAAGAAGCAGGTCGCGGTGAGGGAGAGCATCATCTGGCACGACGAGCGGAAGGGGACCATCTACGAGAAGCGGGCCCCAACCCAACCTGGGTTCGGGCCCGCCTTCACCAGCAATTTCTCCGGTGTCGCGCTCGCGCACCTTTGTCAGGCACGTCCCGCGTAGCGGAGTGCCTCAGGCGTCTATCACTTGGGGAAGGTGAGGAACCCCGCGAGGCGCGCGACCTCCTTGGCGTTCACGTACTTCCCGATCTCTTTGTCGAACTGCGCGCGCGAGGTCCACGGGCGGTACTCCTTGAACTCGCGCACCATGCGCGGCCCCATCCCGGGGATCGTCATCAGGTCGGCGTCGCTCGCCGAGGTCGGGTTCATCGGGACGAAGACGTACTGCTCGAGCCGCGCGACCTCGTCGGGCTTCACGTACTTCCCCATCTCGCGACGGAAGACGGCAAGATTCTTGTAGGGGCGATACTCGAGGAACTCGCGGATCATCCGCGGCCCCATCCCTGGCACGAGCGCGATCTCCTCGCGCGTCGACGCGTTCAGGTTGAGGTGCACCCAGAGGCGCGGGTAGAGCTCGGTGCGCTGGGCATCGGTCAGCTTCCCCTTGAGGAAAGCGTCGAAGGCGGCGGGACCGCTGAAGGGGCGCGCCGCGACGAGCTCCTTGGCGAGTGCCGGGGTCATCCCGGGGAGCGCGGCGATCTCTGCCTCGGGGAGGGAGTTCGCATCCTTGGCGGTGACGGAGGCGCCGACCTGGGCCTGCGCGGTGAGGGCCGCGACGGCGAGGAGGAGGGTCGCGCGGGTCACGGAACGCATCGTGATCATCGAGTCGTGTCGGTGGAGGAGAGAAGGGGGTGACGATATGCGTACAACAGGCCAAGCAATCCGAACTGCACCAGCGTGCCGGGAGCGAGTGATGGTGCCTCGCCGCGGATGACCTCCAACCAGAGGTCGAGGCCCAGCAGCGAGGGGTCGAACTCCCGCTCCATCTCGTAATTCCCCGAGATGTGGAGATAGATCCCCACCGGGCCCGCGATGATCAGCAGGAGCATCACCGCCTGGAAGACCCGCAGGGTGCGCCGGTCGTAGGCCCACCAGTGCCATCCCGTCACCACCATCGTGGCGACCAAGAGGCCGAAGGGGATCAGCTGCGCCTGGTCCTCGTAGTGCTCCAGGAGGACGAGCTCGCCGACCAGTCCCACCGCCCCGATGAGCAGGAGCACCAACAGGCCGCGGCGCAGGAGGGAGGTGGAGTCGGAGGGCATGGGGCAGGGGGTCGGAGGAGCGGCTCGCCAACTTCACCTACGCCGCATTACCGTTAATTGTTACCTGTCAGGCCCCCCTCCGCCATCTTGGACCGCCCGGTTGGACCGCCTGGCGGAGGA
>VHBP01000020.1 GCA_016871915.1 Gemmatimonadota bacterium | reverse complement strand
GTCGGTGCTCGACGCGGGACGCCTCCGCGTCCTCCCGCAGCGCCACGGGACCGATGGATCGTTCGCCGCTCGCCTCCGCCGAGGACTCGCCTGATATGACCGCTCGTACCGTGCGCATCGCCCCTTCACTCCTCTCCGCCGACTTCGGGAAGCTCGCCGAGCAGCTCGCGATGCTCGAGGCCGCGGGGGCCGACTGGCTCCACGTGGATGTGATGGATGGGCAGTTCGTCCCGAACCTCACCTTCGGCGCGAAGGTGATCGAGACCTGCAAGCGTCTGACCAAGCTTCCGCTCGATGTGCACCTGATGGTCGAGCAACCGGAGCAATACTTCGACTCATTCGTGCAGGCGGGGGCGGCGACGCTCACGATCCATGTGGAGACGGCGCCGCATCTCCATCGGCAGGTGATGCGGATCAAGGAGCTCGGCGTGATGGCGGGGGTGACGATGAACCCCTCGACCCCACTCGAGACGGTACGCGAGGTCGCGGCGGAGATCGATCTGCTGCTGATCATGAGTGTGAACCCGGGCTTCGGGGGGCAGCGCTTCATCCCGAGTTCGGTGGCGAAGATCCAGCGCGCGCGGCAGCTCCTCGATGGCGTGGGGAGCAGGGCGGTACTCGAGGTGGATGGCGGGATCGCGCGCGATACGATCACGGCCTGCTGGCAGGCGAGGGCCGATACCTTCGTCGCCGGCAACGCGATCTTCTCGGCGGCGGATCCGGCCGCTGAGGTTCGTGCGTTGCGTGGCCTCTGCCAGGCGCACGCATGACTTCAGGCATGTCGGAGCGGAAGCAGTGGCTCGTGATCATCGGCACCTCAGTGGGGCTGGGTGTCGCCCTCTGGGTGGCGATGCTGCGGTTGGCACCGGAGCTCTTCCCGCTTAGGATCGGCGGAGCGGCACCGGACTTCGCCGCGATCCCGGTGGCGGCGAGCGGGGCGACGGGCGCGGAGGCGCCGAAGGCGAGTGCGCCCGAGACCAAGGGGATCGATGATTATCGTGGCGAGGTCGTGCTCCTCAACATCTGGGCGACCTGGTGTGGCCCCTGCCGCGTGGAGATGCCCTCCATGCAGCGGTTGCAGGAGCGGCTCGGGCCCAAGGGGCTGAAGATCGTCGCGGTGAGCGTCGATGATCCCGGCAGTGCGCGACGGATCCGCGAGTTCGCTGACGAGTTCGGGCTCTCGTTCGAGCTGCTCCATGATGCGAGCAAGGCGATCGAAGGGATCTATCAGACCACCGGTGTGCCGGAGACCTTCATCATCGGCCGTGACGGGACGATCCGCCGGCGGAGCATCGGCGCCGAGGCGTGGGATAGCGAGACGAACGTCGCGCAGCTCGAACGGTTGCTCGCCGAACCGCGGCCCTGAGCGCTCACGCGATGCGGGTCCTCGCCCTCGAGAGCTCGTGTGACGAGACCTCCGCCGCGGTGGTGAGCGGGACGGCGGCCGCGCCGCGGCTCGAGTCGCTGGTGATCCTCTCGCAGGATGTGCATCGGATCTTTGGTGGGGTGGTGCCGGAGATCGCGTCGCGGGAGCATCTGACGGCAATGGTGCCGGTGGTGCGACAGGCCTTGAGCGAGGCGGGGGTAGAGCTGAAGGCTGGAGGCTCAAGGCTAGAAGCTGAAAGCGAACAGGGTGGAATAGATGCGATCGCGGTGACGCATGCGCCGGGGTTGGTCGGGGCGCTGCTCGTCGGGGTGAGCTATGCCAAGGCGCTCGCGACGGCGATCGGGGTCCCCGTGATCGGGGTGCACCACATGGAGGGGCATCTCTTCGCGACGGCGCTCGAGCATCCCGAGGCGGTGCCGCCCTTCACCGCGCTCCTGGTCTCCGGTGGGCACACCCTGCTGATCGACGTCGAAGCGTGGGGGAGCTATCGGCTCCTCGGTGCCACGCGTGACGATGCCGCTGGTGAGGCGTTCGATAAGGTCGCGAAGCTCTTGGGGCTTCCCTACCCCGGCGGCCGCCATGTGGAGGCGCTCGCGCGCGAAGGGGATCCCACACGCTTCCGCTTCTCGCGGCCGATGCTGAACGGCGGGCAACGACTCGGCGACGCCGACTACTACGATGTCTCCTTCAGCGGACTCAAGACCGCGGTGCTCCTCGCCGTGCGCGGAAGCGACGATCTCAATCGCGATCGGCCGCAAATCGCGCGCGGCTTCCACGACACGATGGTCGAGACCTTGGTGGCAAAGACGCTGCGGGCCGTGCGCGCGCATGGCCGTACCCGGATCGTCCTGGGTGGCGGGGTGGCGTGCAACCGGACCCTCGTGACCGCGATGCGGGAGGGGGCCGCGGCGTTCGGTGGGGAGGTCTTCGCTCCCACCCCGCGGCTCGCCACCGACAACGCCGCGATGATCGGGGCGGCAGCGCTCTTCCATCTCGAGCGGGGGGTGCGGCACGACGCCTCGCTCAACGCCCACGCCACTCACCCGATTCCCGGCCTCGTCGACGCCACGGTCTCGCGCCGCTAGGATTCCCTCATCATGACACCGATCACGCACCACCCCTTCGCCTACGACCTCGGTCCGCTGCAGATCACCGGGTTCGGGCTCGGCATGCTCCTCGCCTTCGTCATCGGCCAGATGGTCGCGACGGAGGAGCTCGACCGTCGCGGGCAGGAGAGCGGGATCATGGCCGATGTCACCGTCGGCGCGGTGATCGGCGGACTCTTAGGGGGGAAGCTCTACTACGCGATCCTCACCGGGGACCCGGGTGCGATCCTGAGCCGCGCGGGGTTCGTCTTCTGGGGCGGGTTGATCGGCGGGATCATCGCGAGCGTGATCGTCATCAAGTCGAAGAAGCGGTCGTTCGCTGAGATCTCCGATGCCTGTGCGCCGGCGCTCGCCGCGGCCTATGCGGTGGGGCGCACGGGGTGCTGGGCCGTGGGTGATGACTACGGCCGGCCCTGGAACGGCGCGCTCGCGGTGGCCTTCCCCGAAGGCGCGCCGCCCAGCACCGTGGCGAACCTCGTGCAGCAGTTCGGCTTGCAGGGGTATGCCGACATGCCGCCCTCGCAGGTGCTCGCGGTGCATCCGACGCAGCTCTACGAGACGGCGATGGGGCTCGTGATGTTCGCGATCCTCTGGCGGCTTCGCGATCACAAGCATGCCGCCGGCTGGCTCTTCGGCGCCTACTGCGTGCTGCAGGGGATCGAGCGCTTCCTGGTGGAGTTCCTGCGCGCCAAGGACGATCGGTTCGTGGGACCACTCACGGTGGCACAGGTGATCGCGTTGGGCTTTATGGTCTGCGGTGCGATCTGGATGGGGCTTAGGGCTAAAAGCTCAAGACTGAAAGCTTAAAGAAAAAACGAGCGCCTCTTTTCTTTCAGCCTTTAGCCTTCAGCCTTCAGCTTCTAACACCACCATCGCGCCCGCCGTCTCATCGGTGTGCGTCAGCGACAGATGAATCCGCCGCACCCCGAGCACCCGCGCCCTGGCCTCGGCGCGACCATATAATACGAGTGCCGGGGCCCCATCGGTGCGGACCACCTCGATCTCCTGCCACCCGATCGCGCGGGCCTCCTCGCTCCCGGCGAGCGCCTTGTAGGCCGCCTCCTTGGCGGCGAAACGCGCGGCGAGATGCATCCCCGGCCGACCGCGCGCTGCAGCATAGGCGCGCTCCTTCTCGGTGAAGAGCCGATCCTGCGCACGATCACCATGGCGCGCGACCAAAGCCTCGATGCGCGCGATGGCGACGAGATCGAAGCCGATCCCGACGATCATCGGCACACCCGCACGCGATACTCAGGCATCGGAGGCCGAATAGCGGTAGTCACCAGCGAGCTCACGATCGCAGAGCGCCGCGCGCTGGCCGTTACGCGCCTCGAACGCACGCACGAAGTCAGGGAGTCGCCCGGTGGTGAAGGCCGCGCGCGGGACGCCGAGCAGACGAATTGCCGCCTCGATCGCGGCGGGCTCCCCCTCCACCTCGGCGAGCACATCGAGGCGCGGGTAGCGCTCGATGCGCACGACAGCGCCGGCCACCCGGTACTGTGCGATCTCGCGGTCGATCTCACGGGTGACCACAAACCCGAGCTGCTCGAGCATGATGGCGAGCGCTGCCGGATCGCCGAGGGTCGTGGTCTCCTCGTCGCGCACCTTGTACCCGTCCACGTACTGGGTGGGACCCTTCCAATCGAGATGCGCCTCGACGCGATCCGCCGTGCGATAGGTGCGAAGCCGCAGCACCAGGTCGCGGAGCGCGAGCGAGCGCTCTGGCGTGTCGAAGCGACGATCCTCGAGTCGCCCACGGTAGAGCAACGTCGCCCCCGCCTGCTCGAGCGCCGCGACGGTGGCCTCGGGATCGGGGAGGATCCCCTTGAGCTCGACTTCACGCACCGCGGATCACCTCGAGCACGCGCGCGGTATCGGTGAGATCGTCGAAGGTCGCGACGGCGTCGTGGGCGCGCAGATCGTCGTGGCCGTACGAGCCGGTGGTCACCCCGATCGCGCGCGCGCCGACCCCACGTCCGCAGGTCATGTCAGCGGGGGTGTCGCCGATGATCACCAATCGATCGCCTGGCACCAGATAGCCGAGGTGCTCGCTCGCTCGCGCCTGGGCGATCGGCGCGAGCGCGGGGCGCTCCTCATGATCGGAGCCGAAGGCCCCGACGACGAAACGCTCGAAGGCGAGACCGATCGCACCGAGCTTGAGCTGCGCGCCGCGGACGACATTCCCGGTGAGCAGGCCGAGCACCAGATCATCGGCGGCCTCGACGGCATCGACGACCGCGTGGATGCCCGGGAGGGCGCGCGTCTCTCCGAGGTGATGCTCGAGCTGTTCGAGATAGTGCGCGATCACCGTCGGCATCCGCGCCTCGATCACCGCATCATCGAAGCCGGCATGCCGCATCGACTCGCGCACGATCCAGGGATCGGTCTTCCCGTCGTAGCGCATCGTGGGGGAGCCACTGTGCCCGAAGTGGGTGCTGAGCGCGCGCTCCATCGCGCGGCGTCCCGCCCCACCACTCAGGAGCAGCGTGCCATCGATGTCGAAGAGGACGACGGTCTTCACGTGCGGGCCAGATACAACCCGCCGATCACCGAGGCGGCGCCGATCCCCTGCGTCAGCGTGGGGACCTCGCCGAGCACCGCCCACGCGAAGAGGACGGCGACGATCGGCTGGAGGTTGGAGTACATCGAGGTGCGCGTCGGCCCGAGGTGATGGACGCCGCGATACCAGAAGAGGTAGGCGATCACCATCGCGAGCACGCCCGCATAGAGGGCCGCGCCCCAGGTCAGGAGTGTCACCTCGGACCAGGTGGTCCGTAGGAGCCCTGGGGTGGCGAAGCCCAAGAGCGGGATCACCCCACCCAACAGGGTCCAGGCGGCGACCTGCACCGCCTCGTTCCGCTTGGCGAGCGGGAGGAGCCCGCTCGTGTAGAAGGCCCAGGCGATCACCGCGCAGAGGACGAGCAGATCGCCGATCAGATGCCCGGTGCCGTCGGTGGTGAGACTCCCGCCGACGACGAGCATCACACCCGTGATGGAGGCGACGATCCCCCAGACGGCACGCGGGGCGAGCCGTTCATGACCGAAGGCGCGCGCGACGATCGCGACCGCCGCCGGGCTCGCCGCGACCACGAGCGCGGCGGTGCCCGCGCGGGTGCGTGCGAGTCCCGAGATGAAGAAGAGTTGATAGATGCAGTGTCCGAGCACTCCCAGCGACATGAGGCGCCACCGATCGGACCAACTCGGCAGCACCCCGCTCCCACCGAGGGCCATCGCCATGAGCACCACGCACCCAACCGACATCCGCAACGCATTGAAGGCGAGGGGATCCATCTGTTGGGTGCCGTACTTCACGACCGAGAAGTTCACCCCCCAGATCACCGCCATGGCGACGAGGCCGATCTCCGTGGTGTGGAGACCCAACCAGCTACGGGATGTGGTGGGGGCGGGTGTCTGCGGCATCCTGGGAAGTCTAACGGGGGTCCGGGTCCCACCCCTATCTTTCCCCGATGCACGTCTCCTTCGCACTCTTCGCCGACGCCGCCAACATCTCCCAGGAAGGGAAGTTGAACATCCTCGGGGTGTTCGATGCCCTCCAGGTCGCCGCCCTCCCCGCCGTCCACCCTCGGGCCACCATGGTGGTTCGCCTGAAGGCGCACGCCGAGGACGCCGGACGGCACACGCTGGGGTTCAGCTGGGTGGGACCGGGGGAGCAGGAGCTCTGGTCGTCGTCAGGGGAGCTCGAAGTGGGCCCTCCGCCGGCGGGCGCCGTCGAACTCGACGTCCCGGTGATCGCGGCGATCGACCTGCCGGTGCAGGTCGCCGGGACACACGCGATGCGGGTGATCCTCGATGGCGAGCTCTGCGCCGAACTCCCGTTGCATGTGCGTGGGGGATCGACGACCCTCCCACCGATGGGCGCGCTGGTCTCGTAACTAGTCGGCGAGCCCGGGGACACCATCGCGTCCTCGGGCCAATCGCACCGCCCGCTCGATCGCGGCTTCGAGGGCGGCGACGGCGAGCATCTCCCCCTGCGCCACCGACGCGCGGGGCCCCTCCATCGGCGCGAGGGCGAAGATGATGTCCCCGTCCACCCGCGTCCCCGCGGGGGTGATGCGGCGGTGATAGGCCGCGGTCGCGGCCTGGGCGATCCCCTGCAGCTCGAGGCGCGTGAAGGCAGCATCGAGCGCGACGACCGCCAAGGTGGTGTTCGGCGCGAGCCCAACACCACGCGAGATGCCCGGTGCCGCGAGCTCCCCCGCGGCGATCACCCGCGCGGTATCGATGAATCCGCCATCGCTCCCGAGTGCCCCCGCGATGATCGCCCCTGCCGCATCGCGCACATCGCCGTAGGCATTCACCGCGACCATCGCCGCCGCCGCACATCCATCGCCCTCGCGCACCGCGAGCGCGAACCCGCCGCGCATCGCCTGCGCCGGCCCGAACGCCTTCCCGACGGTGAGCCCGGTGCCCACCCCGACCGACCCCTCCGCGATCCCATCGCTCGTCGCCGACGCGCATGCCGCCTCCGCCATCTCGACGGTCGGGCGCGCATCGAAACGACCGATCGGCTCAAGGTCGAAACAGACCGCCGCCGGGACGATCGGCACCACCCCGCCCCCCACTGGGAAGCCGCGCCCCGCGCGCTCCATCCACCGCATCACACCGCCGGTGGCATCGAGCCCATAGGCCGAACCGCCACTCAGGAGGATCGCATCGACCCGCTCGACGAGATGCCCGGGCTCAAGGAGCGCCAGCTCACGCGACCCCGTCGCGCGCCCGATCACCGCGCAGGCGGCGCGATGCGGCGCATCGATCCCACGGATCACCGTGCACCCCGTGCCACCGGCCGCATCGGTGGCATGTCCGACCGCGAGGCCGAAGCGGCGCAGCGAGTCACTCATGGCGTCCCCGACGCACTCGGGGCACGCGGCACCCCACCCATCGGCCCTGCCCCGGACTCCGCCACGCAGCGCGCACACCCGTTCACCCCCGCGAGGTTGCAGAGCTGACCGATGAAGGTCCCGCACCGCTCGCAGGGGAATCCCTCCGAGGCGCGCTCCGTCCGCCCACAGGCCCGACATACCATCTGGTCACCGTCCATGTGTCCCCCTCGATAAGACCCGACGTCGAACGATACCCGGGTCAGAAGCGCCACGCCCAGAAGAGATCGACACCCCACTGCTGCGGGGTCGGGACGAACCCGCGGGCGCTCACGTTCTGTGCGCAGAGGACCGCGCTCGTCGGAGGTTCGACACCGGCCGAGAGGGTCAGCTGCGGGCGGATGATGTAGTCGAGCTTCACGCCGATGGAGTTGGCGAGCGAGGCCGCCGTCCCCATCCCGCCCCCGGAGACGAACTGCCCGACCTGGCAGAGGCCGGCGTCGAGACGGACGAAGGTGTTGTCGTTGATCGCCTTCGCGCAGTTGAAGCGCATCCCCTCGAGCACACTCGACCCGACGTTCGCGAGCCCCTTCTGCTTCTGGTCCGCCGACGAGGTGGAGAGCACCGCATCGTCGCAGAGCCCCCCCGCCGCCTTGCCGCTCAAAAAGCCACCGAGCGACCCGATGAGCACACGGGCCGCGGTCGACGTGTAATCCGTTGGTTCGGCGCCGATCTCGAAGCTCGGACCACCGGTGACGAGATAGCTGATGAGATCGGCATTCTTGACGCGCGCCGAGTCCGGCGTGGTGAGCGCGAGGGTGGGCTCCAGGAGCGTACCGCCGATCTGGACCCGGATACGTACGTCGGGCTGCGACCCCTGCTTGCTGTACTGCCGGATGGTGTGGATCGCGGAGATGTCGAGCGTGGGATTGAGCTCGGGTTCGCCGAAGAACTCCACCTCTCCGCGCTCGAGCTCGAACTTCCGGCTCACGGGACCGAGGTTGAGGGTGTAGGTGCCGCGCACCGTCTGTAGGGCGCCGGTCAGTGCGAGTTGCGTCTCCGCACTCGCCCGACCACGCTCGGCGCGACTCCGCGTGATGTTGACGGCACCCCCGAGGAAGATGTTGGCCTCGTCCTTGGAGAAGAGACGGACGTCGCGGCCCATGCGGACCGGGACGTTCCGGATCTGCAGGTTGTCGATGAAGGAGGAGGATCGCGCGGGGAGGAGGCGCTGCGCGGCGACACTCGAGTCGGCGGCACCGAAGCGGTCGAAGGCCTCGAGCGAGACCACGTTCTTGGTGGCGACCTCGGGGATCGTCACGAGCGCGCGCTCGACGGTGACGCCCCCCGTGAGGGTCCCTGCCGCAAGCGAGCCGGCGAGCCGGAGGCTGTCCGAGACATCCACATCCGCGACGCCGCGGACGTTGTAGACATGGAAGTTGCCGGCGCGGACCGAGATATCGAAGCGTGGGTTCTCACGATCGCCGAAGGTGAGCCAGCCGGCGATGCTGCCCCGGCCGTTGCGCCCATCGGAGCGCGAGTTGGCGCTCACGCGGCGGATCGCGATGCTGTCGCCGACGAGGGCGATGTCCGCCGTCACGTCGCGCCAGGTCACATCACCGAGGGGGGTGAGGAGGAGATTGCCGTTCCGCACCACGAGTCCCCCATTCACCTGAGGCTTGGCCCAGGTCCCACCGACATCGAGGTTGAGGGCGAAGGTCCCGGGGTCGGTCGCTCGGGGCGCGGTATAGAGGTCGAAGAGTCCCAAGCTCACCGAGTCACTGCGCACCCTGACCATGAGCGGCGCCGCCTCCGCGATCCCAGCCTCTCCGCCATCGAACCGCAATCGGATCGGGAGATCGGCTTCGGCGCGCAGATCGGCGACCGGCCGGCGTCCGAGCCGGGCCGTGAGCCGCATACCGTCGGCGCCGCCCTGCGCGGTGGCGGCGAGCGAATCGATCCGCACGCCCCTGATCAGGGCCTCCCGCACGGAGGCGCGGGCCGTGAGCCGCGGGGTGGCCCGCGACCCGCGCAGCTCAGCGTCGAGGTCGACGAGTCCCTCCTGCGTCCCCGTGACCTGGAGGAGTTCGGCGAGGTCCGCCACCGGTACCTGACGCGCGACGGCGCGCAGGTCGATCGGCCCGACGAGGGGGAACGCTCCCTCCACGCGGAGCTCCGCACCGCTCCCGCCGCGCACGACGATCGGGTCCAGGGTGAGCCCCTCCGCACGCTGGGTGATCTGTGCACTGGAGGTGAGCGTCCATCGCTGCAGTCCCGTGGCGATCACGAGGGAGTCAAGCCCGAAGTGGGTGGCTCCCTCCTGTGGGGTGATGCGGCCCCGGGCGCGGGCGAGTGTCCCACTCGTGCCCGTCATCTGCAGGTCCAGCTGCGTGACCGCACTGCTGTCGAGCGCAGCGCGGGCGAAGGTGCGAGAGAATCCGAGCCCGGCCGCTTCGACCGTATCGGCGCCGAAGGAGAGGGTGCCGGTCGGACGACGAGGTAAGCCGAGGACGGTGAGGCGGCCATCGATGCGCCGCGCGGTGCTTCCGGCGAGAAGGAGCCCCTCGCCATCGAGGGCGGTGCGCACCGTGAAGTCGCCGATCCATCCCTCGGCGACGCCATCAAGGCGGAGGCGGCCGGCGATCGAATCGCTGGCCTCGTTGGTCACCCATCGGCGAAGCCCGCCGAGGGAGTCGATGCGTGCCCGTACGAGGACCGAGTCACGGACCGGGGCGTGGAGACCGAGCGCGCCGGAGGCACTGAGGTCGAGCGCGGTGCTTTCCAGAGCGACCGTGTCGATCATCATCGCCCCGTCGCCGAAGCGGAGGCGCGCGCGTCCGCCGAAGATCCGGACCCCCTCGATCTGCGACCGGGTGAGGTCAAGGGCCGCCTCGCCCATGAGGTCGGGAAGCGAATCGCCCCCGAGATCGGTGGTCAGGCGAAACGAGACGACGCCGGCGGGAAGGGTCGTGTCGGCGAAGGCGAGCCGCGGTCGGAAGTCGGTGACCGTGCTCTGGGCGGTGACACGATAGAGCGGTGCCTGGACATCGAGGATCAGCGCCGCATCGAGCCGTCCCGAGGCCCCGTCGAGCTGCGTGGTGATGGCGAGACTGTCGGCGCGACCCACGAGTCGGATCGGGCCCGAGTAGTCATCCCGTAGCGTGACCTCGGGGAAGGAGCGCGCGAGGGTCCCGAGGGCGATCGGTGTCACCAGGAGGCTCGCATCGATGCTCGGCACGGTGCCGAGGGAGAGACGCCCAGCCCCGACCACCTGCGACGGCGTAGCCTCGCCATCGCGATGGACGAGATCGAGGTCGCGGAACTGGAGCGTGGGCCACGCGGCGGAGAGTCGGACGGACGCCACCACCTGCCCCGCGAGACGCGGGAGCGTGGCATCGATGGCCTGCACGGTGCGGAGATCGAGCGAATCGACTCGGACGGTCACGCCTCGGAAGACCGGCGTCTCGGGGCGCGTGAGATCGAACTCGCCACGGAACTGCGCACTACTCACCGCCCCGTCCACGCGACGATCCCGGAAGGTGAAGGCAGCGCGGTCGACGACGAAGCGATCGAGGGCCCCCCCCGCCGCACGCACGCGGCCGGTGATGGTCCCGTCGATCGGGAGTACGGTCTTGGTGATGGCGCTGACGAGTGCGAGGTCGATCGGAGCGGCCTCGAGCGTAAGATCGCGCACCACCGGATCCCCCGCCCCCACGACGATGGTGAGACCGCCCTGGACGCGCGACCCGCGCGCGCGCGCCTCGAGCGCCGAAAGGGCGACCTCGATCCCGCCTGCGGCGTCGGCGGCCTCGCGGAGCTCCACCACACCGCGGGCACTCCCCTCCACAGGCACGAACGCGGAGAAGGAGCGCAGATCTCCGAAGCCGATCGAATCGCCATCGATGCGAATCCGCATCCTCGGGGTCGAGTCGCCCCACGCCACGAACCCCTGCACCCGTGCCCGCGAGTGCGCGAGTCGGAGACGCGGGAAGTCCAGCCAGAGCGAGTCGGCCCCGACGCGCACCGATCCCCCAAGCTCTCGCACTGTGAGCGGGAGGGCGCGCTCCTCGAGGGAGGCCTGGGCGAGGGTGAGGGCGAGACCCAGTGAGTCGGGATGGGCGAGGCGGATGCGCGGGATGTCAGCATCGATCGCCGCCAACTCGAAGGGCGCGGTGGCGGCGTCCGCCATCGCGAGGCGGACGGCACCGTCGCGCACGGTGACCTGCTCCAAGACGATCAGGTTCGCGAACTCCCCGCGGCCCCGATGCTTGGCCGGCTGCTCGGAGGGCGGGAAAGTCCGAGCGATGTTCCAGACGCCGGTGGGGCCCTCACGCAGGTCGAGTCGCGGGCGCGCGAGGGTCATGGAGCGCACGAGGATCTGACCGTCGAGGAGATCACGGGGATCGAAGGTGACGCGGATGGGACCGGTGGTGACCAGGGGACCATCGTCGACATCGCGGATCTCGAGCGAGTCCACGGTCAGGTCGGTGATGAAGGTCCCGTCGAGGGTCCCGATATGGACGCGCCCTCGCACGGCGAACCCGATGCCGAGCTCCACGCCCTGCCGGATCAGCTCACGCCCCCGTGCCCCCTGCGTCAACGCCACGAACCCGCCCACGACCCCTGCGCAGAGGCAGAACATCAGCAGAGCGCTGATCACGAGGACGAGGCGGCGGCGGAGATCCATGCTAGAACGCCTGCCCGATCGCGAAGGCGAAGGTGAGGCGGCTCAGGAAGTTCTCGGCGCGCGACGGCTGGTACGTGCCCGGGCATGCGCCGGCCGCCTGTACGACGCGCGCGATCCCGTCTTCGAGCACCTTGGTCACGGCGAGGGTGTTGCCAGGGCTCACGCAGTAGAGGGCGCCCCCGTCGGTGAGGGGGGCATCGAAGTATGCCGCGCCGGCGGTGGGCCGATACTGGTTGTAGCCGACGTCGGCACGAACCTGACCCACCGGCGTGCGCACGCGCACCCCGAAGCCGGGGGTGACCGCCAACGTGGTGAAGCGCAGACGTTCCACGCCGACCCCACGGTTCCAGACGCGCCCCGCATCGGCGAACGCGACGAGACTGAGCAACTCCGGAAAGACGGGGCTGGCGAAGCGGAGTTCGATGTTCCCGACGACCATGGCATTGCCGCCCGTGGGGACCGCGCGCCGTCCCCCGGAGTCACTCGCCTGGAAATACACCGTGTCCCCGACATCGAAGCCACTGACCCTGGTGCCGGCCACACTCACCGTGTCATAGACCTCGGGGATGTAGACGGCGGGGCCGAGTTCGTTCTGCCGGAAGCCACGCACGGTGGTCGGTCCGCCCGCGAAGAGGCGCTCCTGCGCCGGCACGAACCGCTCCTTAGCATCGATCGCGAAGGTGGGCCCCACGACGCCGCCGACGCGCAGGCGCATCGCGAGGACGATGTCGTCCGAGATGCGGCGGTAGACCGAGCCATCGAGGGAGAAGCGCGCGAACTCGAGTGCGGCATCGGAGCCGACGAACTTGGAAGCGTAGCGGATGTCGCCCCGCGCGACGATCCCACGCGAGGGATCGATCGCATCGTCGGTCTGCGCATAGCTCGTCGCGGCGCTCACCACGGCGAGGCGCTGGAAGCGCTGGAGCGCCTCACGGTCGGCGGCGATGCAGGCGTTGAAGACCGCGCAGAAGAGCGCGGGCTGCGCCTCGGTGCGTCCGAGTTCGATGCTGTAGCCGAGATTGAGGGACCGCGCCGCGGCCGCGCGCGAGAACGAGGCGCTGACCCCGATCGGGGCCTCGCGCAGGAAGGCGCGATACTCGCCACGACGCTCCTGATAGAGCGTGTAGGTCGGGACGAAGCGGGAGCGAAAGATGAACGGCTGGGTGACCGTGGTGCTGATGTAGTAGTTGAGCGTCTCGCTATACGGGTCGCGACTGGTGAGCCCTGGGCAGAGTTGGTCGGCGCCGATCTTGGAGACGCGGGCGCGGAGCTCGAGCCGCGAGGCGGTCTGGAAGATGTTGTGGCGTGTGAGCTCCGCCGTGGTGCGCACGCAGTCGAGGTTCGCCATCCCGGCGCCGAAGCGCGCATTCCCCAGCGCGGCCTCCGTGACCTCGATCTCGACGGCGAGCACGGAATCGGCGTTCGCGAGGAGGGGACGCACCTCGACGCTCGCGAACGCCTCGCTCTGGTAGAGGAGTCGCTTGGCACGCTCCAGCTGCCGCTCCCGATAGAGTTCGCCGCTGCTGAGTCCCGCGAGGTTGCGCACCGCCCCGGTCGAGATCTCTGGCGGTGTGCCATCCGGGCCGCTGCGGAGGATGCGGATCTCCCCGAGACGCCGCCGCGGGCCCGGCGCCACATCGAACCGCACCGTCGCCCGCCGCTCGAGGAAGCGGATGTCGTACCCGAGGAAGGCCTCCGCCTCCGGATAGCCGGTGTTCCGCAGACGCCGCGTGATCGTGTCGAGCGTCGCACGATTCGCATAGCGATCGAATGGCTCCCCGATGGCGGCGGGGAGCCCCCGCTGGATGGTGAGCGCCTCCGGGACCTCGTCGAGCCCATCGACTAGGACGCGGTCGACGAGGATCGGCTCCCCCTCGGTGATATCGAACCGGATCGTGACCGCCTCGTCGCGGACCCGCATGACGACGGTGTCGACCTCCACCTCGACGAAGCCGTGGTTCCGGTAGAAGACCCGCAGGCGCTCCACGTCGCGCGGGAACTCGCGCGGGGCGAGGCAGTGCCGCACGCCGAAGTAGCGTGTGGTACGCCGCAACCACGACGACGGGGTGGTCACGATCCCGACGAGCAACTCATCGTCGGTGAAGGCGACGTTCCCGCTGAAGCGGACCTCCCGCACCTCCGTGTCCCCGCGCTCGCACCGGGTCTCCTGCGCGCCGGCGACCTGCGCGGCGAGCATCAGCCCCATCACCGCCGCGAGTCCCGGTGCCAGACGCATCGACTAGTCGTCCTTCTGCCCGAAGACCGCGAGGTTCGAGGAGTGCCCCGGATTCACCTTCTTCTCAGGATAGATCCAGTGCACCGCCTGATTCACCGCCATGCTCGCCTCGGCGAATCCCGTCGCGATGAGCTTGAGCTTGCCAGGGTAGGTGGTGATGTCGCCGGCGGCCCAGAGGCCCGGGCGCCCCGTCGCCATCGTCTGGTCGACGACGATCTCGTCCTTCTCGAGGGTGAGCCCCCAGTCGCCGAGCGGCCCGAGGTCGCTCACGAAGCCGAGCATCGGGAGGACCACATCACAGGGGACGCGCCGCGTGGTCTTCGCCTTGGTGTCCTTGAGCTCGAGCGCCACGATCCGTTCGCCCTCGGGGTGCACCTCGGCGTGCACCTCGGCGAGTTCGTGGAAGGTATGCACCGCCACACGACCCTCGGCCGCCGCGGTCATGACCTGATCGACCGTGGCCTGGTGCGCGCGAAAGCGGTCGGTGCGATGCACCAGGGCGATCGAGGCCGCGATCCCCTGCAGCTGATGCGCCCAGTCGAAGGCGGAGTCGCCCCCGCCGATGATCACGACATGCTT
Organism: Gemmatimonadota bacterium; assembly: GCA_016871915.1. GTDB lineage: Bacteria > Gemmatimonadota > Gemmatimonadetes > Gemmatimonadales > Gemmatimonadaceae > Pseudogemmatithrix. Next base: position 26,497 of record VHBP01000020.1, on the reverse strand, counting down.
ACCGGCGTAGGCCTGCGGCTCGAGGACCACGGGATCGATCCCGCGCCCATACCAGGGCTCCGCGCAGGGCTGCGGGAGCTTGCGCGGGGAGAACGCACCGATCCCGGCGGCGATGATCACCGCGCGCGAGGGGAAGCGATCGGTCTCGGTGACGAGGGTGAGGAGCCCATCGGCCTCCTCGAGTGCGACGACGCGCTGCCCACAGTGGATCGGCTGACCGAACTGCCCCGCCTGCGCGGTGAGGGCGGCGACGAGATCCTTCGCCAGGACCTTGGGGAATCCAGCCACATCGAAGATGAACTTCTCCGGGTAGAGCGCCGCGAGCTGGCCCCCCGGCTGGGGGAGGGCGTCGAGAATTTGCGCGGAGGCGCCTCGCATGCCAGCGTAGAAGAGCGCGAAGAGTCCGGCCGGACCTGCGCCGATGATGGAGAGGTCCCGGGTTGCATGTAATGCCATAAGAGGGAAATGTCGCCCCCGATGGGTCGAGGGAGCAACACTCGTCGCCCTCCGTCCTGCCTCCCCACCGCATGGTCCGGTAGGCCCGGGTTAGATTGGGGGATGACGCTCAAGATCTACACCAAGACCGGTGACGACGGGGACACCGGACTCTTCGGCGGCGGCCGCGTCGCCAAGGACCATCCGCGGGTCTCCGCCTACGGCGAGGTCGACGAACTTAATGCGGTGATCGGGCTCGCGCGCTCGATCGAGATGATGCCGCGGATCGACGAGGTGCTCGCCCCGGTGCAGCGCGACCTCTTCGCGCTCGGGGCGCTCCTTGCGACCCCCGATCACGAGAAGATGAAGGAGCAGCTCGCGAAGGCGCGCATTTCCGACGCGCGCATCGCGCAGCTCGAACAGGCGATCGACGACGGCGAGGGGGAGCTCGAGCCCCTCACCGCCTTCATCCTGCCCGGCGGGACGCCCAAGGCGGCGGCGCTGCACGTGGCGCGCACGGTCTGTCGCCGCGCCGAGCGGGCGGTGATCCACCTGCAGCGCGACACCGAACTCCCGCAGATCGTGGTGGTCTATCTCAACCGCCTCTCGGACCTCCTCTTCGTGCTGGCGCGTGTCGCCAATCGCCGGGCGGGCGCCGGTGAGGTGACCTGGTAGGGTGAGCGTGGCGCGCACGTTGCACGGCGCGCGGATCGTCATCGCGCAGGATCCGCCCGAGGCGCTCGGGCGTGCGATTGCGGCGCAGTGGCCGGCGCATCGCGTGGTGATCCTCGCGGACGCCACCGTCGCTGCGCTCCACGGCCAGCGCATGCGCTCGGCGCTTGCCGCCGACGCCCTCCTGACCTTCCCGGCAGGGGAGGCCTCCAAGACCCGTGAGATGTGGGCCGCGCTCACCGATGCGCTCCTTGCGCGCGGGTGCGGTCGCGACACGGTGCTCGTCGCCCTCGGTGGCGGCGTGACCGGCGACCTCGCCGGCTTCATCGCCGCGACCTATCTCCGCGGCGTCCCCTTCGTGCAGTGCCCCACCTCGCTCCTCGCGATGATCGATGCCGCGATCGGCGGCAAGTCCGGTGTCGACACCCCAACCGGGAAGAATCTCGTCGGCGCGATCCATCACCCGGGGATCGTCTGGATCGATCCGACCTTCCTCGCGACGCTCCCGCTCGCGGCGCGGCGCGAAGGACTTGCCGAGGCGATCAAGCATGGGGTGATCGCCGATGCCAGCTATCTCGAGTGGCTCCACGCGCAGATGCCGGCGCTCGTGGATGCGGCGCCCCTCCCGCGCGAGACCGCCAACGAACTCGTGGAGCGCTCGGTCGCGATCAAGGGCGCGGTCGTCGCGGCGGACGAGCGGGAAGCGAACCGGCGACAGGTGCTCAACTTCGGTCATACGATCGGGCATGCGATCGAGCAGGTCTCGGGCTATGCCGTCACACACGGCGAGGCGGTGGCGATCGGGATGGTGGCCGAAGCGCGGCTTGCCGTGCGGCTCGGCCTCGCGGCGGCCAGCGTGCCAGAGCGGATCATCGAGGTCGTGCGCGCCGCAGGGTTACCGATCGCGTTGCCGACGTCATTGGATCGTGACGCGATCCTCGCCGCGACGCGTCAGGACAAGAAGGCGCGCGCTGGCACGGTGCGATACGCCCTGCCCGCGGCCATCGGCCAGATGGCGGGCGCCGCGCAGGGATACGGGATCCCGGTGGAGGAGCCCGCGGTCCGCCAAACCATCGCAGAAATGTGAGATGGCTTAAGGCGTTATCTGACAACGTCTTACAGGATACAGGCAGCCAGGCGTCATCTCTGGCACGCTTTTTGGCTGTTGACCGTCATTCCCTCTCATCTGTACCCTGACGGTCCCGGTGGCTCGATGCGCCGGTCCGACGTCCCAGTAGCGGTTCGAGTAGGCGACTCCCGGCGCCGGTTCCTCCAACACGCGGTCGATGGGGTGGGTATGCACGCAAGTGAGACGAGAGCGAAGGGGTATTTCCGTTCGGCCCCCTCCTCGGCCTTCGATCAGTATCTCCTCGACATCCAGAAACTCCCGTTGATCAGCGATGCCGCCGAGGAAAAGCGCCTCGCTCGGCTCGCGCAAAAGGGGGATGAGGCCGCCGCCGAGCGGCTCGTGACCGCGAATCTCCGATTCGTCATCAGCTATGTGAAGAAGTATCAGGGCCATGGCCTCGACCTCTCCGAGCTCGTGGCGATCGGGAACGAGGGGCTGCTCAAGGCGGTTCGGAAGTTCGACCCTGACCAGGGTGTGAAGTTCATCTCATACGCCGTATGGTGGGTGCGTCAGGCCGTCCTGAAGGCCCTCGCGGAACAGACGCGCTCGGTGCGCATCCCGCTCAACCAGAACTCGCAGCTGATCAAGCTCTCACGTGCGGAGATGGTGTTGGCGCAGGTGCTGCGCCGCGACCCGACGGATGCTGAGCTGGGGCGCATGCTCGATGAATCGCCCGAGACGATCCGCTCCTCCAAGTCGATGTCGGGGACCGAGGTCTCACTCGATGCCCCCGTCGATCGCTCCGACCGCGACGCGAGCACGCTCGGTGACCGCTTCACCGGCGCCGATGGTGTGGAGATCGAGGAACGGACCGACACCAAGATGATGCGCGAGTGCATCGATCGCGTCTTCCGGCAGTATCTGACGCCGCGCGAGCGGAAGATCCTCAACCTCTATTACGGGCTCGACAGCGGCGCCGAGGCGATGACGCTGGAGCGGATCGGGGCATTGATGGGGGTGACGCGGGAGCGGATCCGTCAGATCCGCGAGCGCGCCTTCGACAAACTCCGTACCTGTCCCGAAGGCCGGAATCTCGCGGGGTTCTGGGCCGTCACCTGACGGACGCCTGACCGGGTGGCGACGCTCGCCACCGCCTTGGAGCAGATCGTGGGGGCCGCGCACCTGCTTACGCGGCCCCCTTCGCTCCTGGTCTACCGATCCGACGGACTCCCGGGGCACCGGGCGATCCCGAGTCTCGCCGTCTTCCCGGGGACGCGAGGCGAGGTGGTGCGCGTGGTCCGCGTGCTGGCTGAGGCGGGAGCGCCCTTCGTGGCACGTGGCGCCGGCACAGGGCTCTCGGGTGGCGCGCTCGCCGATGGGATCGTGTTGCTCGGGCTGCATCGCCTGAAGGGGATCCTCGCGATCGACCCAGACGCACGCACCGCGACGGTCGAGCCCGGCGTGGTGAATGCGACGCTCTCCAAGTCGGTCGCGCCGCTCGGCCTGCACTACGCCCCTGACCCCTCCTCGCAGAGTGCCTGCACGATCGGCGGGAACATCGCGGAGAACGCGGGGGGCCCGCACTGCCTCAAGTACGGGGTGACGCTCGATCATGTGGTGCGCGCGACGGTGGTCCTCCCTGATGGCGAGGTGATGGCGCTCGATCGTGGCGAAGGGACGGGGTACGACCTGCTCGGCGCCTTCGTCGGGAGTGAGGGGTGCTTCGGCGTGGTCCTCGACGTCACGGTGCGCCTCGCCCCGATCCCCGAGGGGGTGATCACTCTGCTCGCGGACTTCACGAGCGTACGCGCCGCCGCCGATGCGACCTCACGGATCATCGCCGCGGGGATCCTCCCCGGGGCGCTCGAGCTGATGGATCACGCGACGATCGAGGCGGTGGAGTCGAGCGTCTACGCGGCGGGGTATCCGCGCGATGCGGCGGCGGTGCTGCTCGCGGAGGTCGATGGGGCCGTGGCCGGCCTCGATGCCGATGCCGAAGCGATCGAACGGCTCTGCTGCGAGGCGGGGGCACGCGAGGTGCGCGTGGCGCGTGACGCGGTGGAGCGCGCACGCCTCTGGCAGGGGCGCAAGAAGGCGTTCGGCGCGATGGGGCGCGTCGCCCCGCATCTCGTGGTGCAGGATGCCGTGGTCCCGCGCACGAAGCTCGCCGACCTCCTCGAGGAGATCCATGCGATCGGCATGCGTCACGACGTGCGCGTCTGCAATGTCTTCCACGCCGGCGATGGGAACCTGCATCCCAATATCCCATACGACGCCGATGATCCCGCGGAGTCGGCGCGGGTGGCGGAGGCGATGTCGGAGATCATGCATCGGTGCATCGCGGTGGGGGGGACGATCACCGGGGAGCATGGCGTGGGGCTCGATAAGCTCGACTACATGCCCGCGCTCTTCGGTGCGGATACCCTCGATGCGATGTGCACGCTCCGCGATGTGTTCGATCCAGACCGGCGGGCGAATCCTGGGAAGGTGGTCCCGGTGCGGAGCTGTCGTGAATGGTTGGCGGCGCCGAGTGCACGCACCCACTGATGCCGCGGCGCTCGCCGCCCTGATACGGGAGGCCGCACGCGAAGGGCGGGGTCTGCGCATCGTGGGTGCCGGGCGCTGGCTCGACGTGGGTTCACCCGTCGACGCGTCCGATGGGATCACGACGACGGTGTTGAGAGGGATCACCGCCTACAATCCGGCCGATCTCACCCTGAGTTGTGGCGCGGGGACGACGCTCGCCGAGCTCGAGATGGCGACGCGCGCGCACGATCAATGGTGTCCCCTGCTGCCCTGGGGCGATGACCTCGGGACGGTGGGGGCGACCGCCGCGACGGCGACCGCCGGCCCCTTCGCCGAGCGCTTGGGGCAACCGAGCACGCTGGTGCTCGGGCTCGAGTGCGTGGATGGGACGGGGCGCGTGATCGAGGCGGGTGGACGCGTGGTGAAGAACGTCGCCGGGTTCGATCTCACGCGGCTGATGATCGGCGCCTGGGGGACGCTGGGCGTGATCACACAGCTTCATCTGCGACTGCGTGCACGACCGGCAGTGGATCGCACGATGGTGCTCGAGGCGCCGATCTCGGCTGAGGACGCGGTGACGGCGTTCGCGCGGGGGCCGTACGCGCCGTTGGCGCTGCTTCGTATGGACGGCGGGGCTGTGTGGGCCAAGATGGCCGGTGTGGTCCCCGCGACGACGGAACCTGGCGCGCGACGCTGGCTCGTGCGGATCGGTGGCAACGCCCAGTTCGTCGCGGCGGCGCAGGACGCGCTGGCGCGCCTCGGTCGGCTCACGACGGTCGATGGCGACGCGATCTGGCCGCTGGTGCGGCAGCACGCCGCTCCGCGCGCTGGTCCCGGCCACTGGCGCTGGGACGCCCTCTCGCGCCGGCTCCGTGAGCGATTCGATCCGCAGCGCGTGCTGAACCCCGGCCTCTTGGGAGCGCGCTGATGACACAGCGCTCACTCACCCCGCCCACCGCACCCTGCGCCCTCCCCGGCTCTCCGCTCGAGGCGGCGCGCGCGGGATTGGACAGCTGCGTCCACTGCGGCTTCTGCCTCCCCGCCTGCCCGACCTATCTTGCCCTCGAGGACGAGAACGATTCCCCCCGCGGGCGCCTGCTGCTGATGGGGGCACTCCTCGATGGGACGGTCGCGCCAGACGATCCGACGGTGGGGCAACATCTCGACCGCTGTCTCGGATGTCGCGGCTGTGAGACCGCCTGCCCGAGCGGTGTACCGTACGGGCAGCTCCTCGAGGCGACACGCGCGACGGTGGCGGCGTATCGGCCACTCCCGATCATCGGGCGGCTCCTGCTCTGGGGGTTCTCGCGGGAGTGGGTGCTGCGGCCGGCACTCGTGGCGGCACGTCTGGTGCGCGACCTCGGCGTGGCGCGTGTGCTGGCGAGAGTGCTCCCGGCACGATTCGCGATGCCCTTCGCGATGCTCGCCTCGACGGCGCGTCCGACGCGCGCGCGTGCCGGTACGCCGGGAACGCGTGCGGCCTCAGCTCAGACTGGTACAACGAACATGGGCGACCGCGGCACCGCCTCACTCCTCACCGGCTGTGTGATGGAGGGGATCTTCACCGAGGTGAATCGGGCCACGGAGCGGACACTCGCTCGGAATGGGTGGACGATGTGCGAGACGCAGGGGCAGCGCTGCTGTGGCGCGCTCCATGCGCACGCCGGAGATCTCGACGGGGCACGCGCCCTCGCGCGCGCGAACATCGCCGCCTTCGAGACGAGCGGCGCCGAGACCATCGTGCTCAACTCGGCCGGCTGCGGGGCGATGTGCAAGGAGTACGGACATCTCCTCGCTGACGATCTGGCGTGGGCGGACCGTGCCGCGCGATTCGCCGCGCGGGTACGCGATGTGAGCGAGCTGCTCGCGGCGGTTGGGCCTGCGGCGGCTGGGGGATCGGCGACCGCGACCTCGCACGAGGCGTTGACGCCGGTGGCCTACGACGCCCCCTGCCACCTGCAACACGCGCAGCGCATCGTCGATCCCCCGCTCGCCGTCCTCCGCGCCGCCTCGCAGATCCGGCTCGTGCCGCTCGCCGATAGCGACCAGTGCTGCGGGAGCGCAGGGATCTTCAACCTGATCCAACCCGACGTGGCGACCCGCGTCCTCTCGCCGAAGCTGGCACGGATCGCGGAGTCAGGAGCCCAGGTGATCGCGACCGGGAACCCGGGGTGCCTCATGCAGATCGGCGGCGGGTTGGTGCTCGCCGGGAGCGAGGTCGCCGCACGCCATCCGGTGGAGCTGCTCGACGAGGGCTACGAGCGCGAGGGGATCCGCCGTTAGGATTCGCGGTATGGATGTGCCGGTCCTCTGCTTCGAAATCGAAGGGATCCTCGTGGAGACCGCGCCCGCACGCCGCGCGGCGCTGACCACTGCGCTCGCCGCTGATGGGCTCACGCTCGATGACGCCACCTGGGAACAGCTTCGATCACTCCCCGTCGAATCGGCGGCTGCCTATGCACGGCGATTGCTCGGTGTCCCGGAGGATCCCACCGCCGTCACGCTCGCCACGCTGCGGGCGGAGCAGGCCTTCGCCGACCGAATCGCACGTGGGATCACCATCGCCCCTGCCCTGCTCTCCACGCTCGAGCGCCTCTCGGCGATCGCGCGGCTCGCGATCGTGAGTCGCGCCGCGCGCCGTGAGATCGATGCCCTCATCGAGCGCGCGGGATGCACAGGGCTCTTTCGTCCGATCCTCGGCGCCGATGACCTCAGGTCGGGGCTCCCCGCTGCGTGGATACGCGTCGTCGCCCAGACCCAGACGCTCTTTCCCGGTCAGCGCCTGCAGCCATATATCGTGACCGATGCCCTCGAGAAGATTCGCGAGGGGCGACGCGCCGGCCTCGGAACGATCCTCGTCGGCGCCGCGCCGGCGCACGAGGCGATCGAAGCCGATGCCTGGATCGAATCCCTCGCCGACCTCACCCCCGATCGCGTGCGCGCCCTCCGTGCCTCGCCCTCCGGAGATCCCCTGTGAATACCCATTTCCTCATGGAGCGGAGCGATCGGCTCCGCATGACCTTCGACGGCGCGCAGGCCAAGGCCGCGCTCAATGGTCTCCTCACCAACGAGGTGACCGCCCTCGTCGAGGGAAGTGGTCAGTATGCCACCGCGCTCACGGCCAAGGGGCGCGTCCTCGCCCTTTGTCGCGTGATGGATCGTGGGAGCGATTGCCTCGTCGACACCGAGGCGTCAGCCACCGAGGGGTTCGTCGCGATGATCAAGAAGTATGTGAACCCGCGGCTGGCGCGTTACGCGGTGATCACCGACTCCACGGGGTGCCTCGGGGTGCGCGGCGATGGCGCCGCGGCGGCGATCGCCGTGTGGGGTGGCGTCGCGATCGATGTGCTCGATGGGCTCGCGCCCCTCGGTGGATGCTGGATCACATCCGGTGAGCTGCGCATCTGGGTCGTCCGTGCACGGGACACCGCGACCCGGGGGTTCGATTGCATCGGCGACCGCGCGACGATCGACGCGCTGCGCGAGACGCTTCTCGGTGCCGGCTGGCCGATGGCGACGGCAGCGCAGCTGCTCGCGGAGCGAATCGAGGCGGGGGTCCCCGCCTTTGGTGTCGAGATGACCGATGAGACGATCGCACAAGAGGCGTGTCTCGATACGCTCGGCGCGATCAGTTTTGCGAAAGGGTGCTACACCGGGCAGGAGGTGGTGGCACGCATCCACTTCCGCGGGCATGTGAATCGCCTCTTGCGCTGGGTCGACTGTGCGACGGCGCTCCCGGTGGGCGCGGTGCTCCTGAACGCAGAGGGAGCCGAGGTCGGTGAGGTGCGCTCGAGCGTCGTGCGCGCAAACGGCGAGGCGATCGGGATCGCGATGGTGCGTCGCGAGGTCACACCGGGGACGACGCTCTCAGTGCGCCCTGATGCGTCGGCGAGCGTGACGGTTCGGGAGATCGTCCCAGCCTGACCACTGAGACCTGATCACCTGAACTCTCGAGGTTAGGGTGAAACGACGAAGGCGCGACCCGCAATGCGGGTCGCGCCCTCGTCACTGCGTCGCGAAACGACTTACTTCGCGGGCGCGGCAGCCGGCGCGGCCGCAGCGGCCGAGTCGGTGGTGGCCGGAGCGGCCGAGTCGGTCACGGCCGGAGCCGGGGCGACGGTGGTCGAATCAGCGGCCGGAGCGGCCTCCTCAGTCTTGGCGCCACCGCAGGCGGCGAGAGCGAAGATCGAGGCAACGAGAACGATGCGCTTCATGGGGCTGGTCTCTCTTGGATGGGGGTTATGCACGGTCCCGCGAAACGTTCGCGGTCGGGCGCATGGGCGATAATCATATTATCACCCACAGGGTCCGTCAACAGCCTGAAGTCGTCAACCTGTTAAAAGACAACGAGTTGAAGCCCTTCGTCTGGTTGGACGACCACGGGGCCGACTCGGTCACAATAGCTCATTGCGGATGAATTGTTGCATAACCCGTTGTCATTTAATAACTTAACTCGCAATGACACTCCCACAGGTCCTACGTGGCGCCTGCCCGCACGACTGTCCCGACGCCTGCGCCACCCTGGTGACGGTCGAGGCCGGCCGTGCCACCCGGATCCAGGGCGACCCCTCCCACCCGGTCACCCAAGGGTTCCTCTGCACCAAGGTGAACCGGTATCTGGAGCGCACCTATCACGCCGATCGGGTGCTCACGCCCCTGCGTCGCGTCGGGCCGAAAGGACCCGGTGCACGCTTCGAACCCACTGGCTGGGATGAGGCGCTCGAAGCGATCGCGGCACGACTGAACGCGATCATCGCATCACCAGATGGGCCGCAGTCAATCCTCCCGTACTCCTACGCAGGGACGATGGGATTGCTGCAAGGCGAATCGATGGATCGGCGGTTCTTCCATCGCATCGGCGCCTCGCTGCTCGATCGCACCATCTGCGCGACCGCCGGGATGATGGGGATGCGCATGACCCTCGGTGCGAGCATCGGGACCGATATCGAGACGGTGCCCGAGAGCGATCTCGTCATCCTCTGGGGGACGAACACCCTCACCTCGAATCCGCATCTCTGGCCCTTCGTGCTGCAGGCGCGTGAGCGCGGCGCGCCGGTGATCTGCATCGACCCGATCAAGACGCGCACCGCCGAACAGTGCGACGAGTGGATCGGGATCCGCCCCGGCACCGATGCCGCGCTCGCGCTCGGGCTGATGCATGTGCTCTTCAACGAGGGGCTGCAGGACGACGACTATCTCGCGCAGCACACCCTCGGCGCCGATGCGCTCCGCGAGCGCGTGCGGGAGTACCCGCCGGCGCGTGTCGCCGAGATCACCGGGATCCCCGCCGAGCGGATCGCGACGTTGGCACGGCAGTATGGGAAGGCGCGGGCCGCCTTCATCCGCATCAACTACGGCCTGCAGCGGCACGCCGGTGGCGCGATGGCGGTGCGCACGATCAGCTGCCTCCCGGCGGTCACGGGGCATTGGCGGCGCGCAGGGGGTGGGGTGCAGCTCTCCTCGAGTGCCAACTTCGCCTTCAACAAGGCGGCGCTGCAGCGTCCCGATCTGATCCCGGCCGGGACGCGCACGATCAACATGTCGCTCTTGGGGCAGGCGCTCACCACCGCTGATGCTGGGATCGGTGGCCCGCCGGTGCGTGCCCTCGTGATCTACAACTCGAACCCCGCGGCGATCGCCCCCGATCATCTCACCGTGACGCGCGGGATGGCGCGCGAGGATCTCTTCACCGTCGTCCTCGAGCACTTCCGTACCGATACCTGCGACTACGCCGAATGGATCCTCCCGGCGACGACGCAGCTCGAGCACGACGATCTGCATTGGTCGTACGGGCATCTCTATGCGACGCTCAACACGCCGGCGATCGCGCCCCTGGGCGAGGCGCTCCCGAACACCGAGATCTTCCGCCGGCTCGCCGCGCTGATGGGGCTCACCGATCCCTGCCTGCGGGACGATGATGCGCGCTTGATCACGCAGGCGCTCGAGACGAACGACCCGCGGATGCGCTCCATCACCTTGGATGCGCTCCGCGAACAGGGGTGGGTGCGCCTCGAGCTCCCGACGCCCTATCTCCCCTTCGCACAGGGCGGGTTCCACACCCCGAGCGGGAAGTGTGAGTTCTTCTCGGAGCGGATGGCCGCGATGGGGCTCGATCCCCTCCCGACCTACACCCCGCCCTACGAGTCCCCCGAGCGGGATCCCGCGCTCGCGGCGCGCTTCCCGATCGCGCTGATCTCGTCGCCGGCGCATCAGTTCATGAACTCGACCTTCGTGAACGTGGGGTCGCTCCAGCGGGCGGCGCGCGAGCCCGAGGTCTCGCTCCATCCTCGCGATGCCGAACGTCGCGGGATCACCGATGGTATGCGGGTGATCGTCGAGAACGATCGCGGGCACTTCAAAGCCACCGCGCGACTGCGTGAGGGGATCCGAGAGGGGGTGGCGTGGGCGCCGGGGATCTGGTGGGCCAAGAGCTCCCCCGATGGCCGGAACGTGAACGCGACGACGAGCCAGCGCCTCACCGATATGGGGGCGGGGCCCGTCTTCTATGACAATCTCGTGGAGATCCGGGTCGCAGGGTGAACCCCCACAGGGGCTCGCGCGTTGAGCAGAGGTTCCCTCACCCGAGCTCTCCTGTGACCCAGTCTCTGCCGACCACCCTCGGCGCCCTCAAGTCCTCTCCCTTCGGCGCCCCCGCCCTGCGCGGTCGCTCGGTGAAGGAGGAGATCCGCACCAACCTCCTCGCCAAGCTCGCGACCCGCGCCCCGCTCTTCCCCGGCGTGCTCGGCTACGAGGACTCGGTGATGCCGCAGATCGTGAACGCGCTCCTCTCGCGGCACCACTTCATCCTGCTCGGGCTCCGCGGGCAGGCGAAGTCGCGCCTCCTGCGCGCGATGACGACGTTGCTCGATCCCGCGCTCCCGGTGATCGCGGGGAGCGAGACGAACGACGATCCCTTCGCCCCGATCTCCAAGTTCGGGCGTGACCTGATCCGTACCGCGGGAGACGATACCCCGATCGACTGGCTCTCCCCCGATCAACGCTACGTCGAGAAGCTCGCGACCCCCGATGTGACCGTTGCCGATCTCATCGGTGACCTCGATCCGATCAGGGCGGCGCGTGGCGGACACCTCTTCTCTGACGAGCTCTCGATCCACTACGGGATGCTCCCGCGCGCGCATCGCGGGCTCTTCGCGCTGAACGAGCTCCCCGACCTCGCGGGCAAGGTGCAGGTGGGCCTCTTCAACGTGATGCAGGAAGGGGATGTGCAGATCAAGGGCTATCCCGTGCGGCTCGCCCTCGACGTGGTCCTCGCCTTCACCGCGAACCCCGAGGATTACACCGCGCGCGGGAAGATCATCACCCCGCTCAAGGATCGGATCGGGAGCGAGATCATCACGCACTATCCGACGTCGGTCGAACTCGCGCAGCGGATCACCGCGCAGGAGGCGTGGACCGATCGTGGTGGCCTCCAGATCCGGCTCTCGCCGATCGTCGCCGAGGTGGCGGAGCGCGTGGCCTTCGAGGCACGCGCGGAGAAGCGGATCGACCAGCGCTCCGGCGTCTCGCAGCGCCTCTCGATCACCCTGCTGGAGAACGTGATCTCGAACGCCGAGCGTCGCGCGATGCAGTTGGGGGAGACCGAGATCGTCCCGCGTCTCGCCGATGTCTATGCCGCGCTGCCCGCAATCACCGGGAAGATCGAACTCGAGTATGAGGGGGAGCTGATCGGTGGGGCGACGATCGCCCGTGAGCTGATCCGTCGGGCCGCCGATGCGACGCTCAAGGAGCGCGAGGTCTCGATCGACTTCGATGCGATCATCCTCTGGTTCGAGCAGGGGCAGGCGCTGCAGGTGAGCGACGATGCCGGCACCGCCTCGGCGCAGATCGGCTTCTCGGTGGTGCCGGGGTTGGTGGAGCAGCTCACCCAAGCGGGGCTCGCGACCGAGGACCCCGCGGATCTGCTGGTGGCCTGCGAGCTCGTGCTCGAGGCGTTGGTGGCGCGGCGGAAGCTCTCGCGCTCCGAGGGGGGACGCTACGGACGCGCGGCGCGGCGATCGCAGCGGCCGGTGGAGACGGACGAGGACGAGAACTAGGCCGCGAGGCGGGGCTGTCGGCGGAAGGCCCAGATGGCGAACAGGAACATCAGCACCGCGCCCCCGCCGATCGCCCACTCCACCCCCGCGGCACGCGCCACCCAGCCGCTCGTCGCGCTCCCGATCGGGGAGCCCCCGACGTAGACCATCACATAGATGGAGAGCACGCGCCCTCGGAGCGTATCGGGGACGAGCTCTTGGAGCCGCGCATTCACGAGGGCGTTGTTGAGGATCATCGCGAGGCCCACGCCAAAGAGGAGAAGTGCGGCGAGGATGACCTGATGCGAGAGCGCGAAGGCGAGGAGGAGGATCGGGAGCGCGAAGGAGGCCCGACGGAAGAGTCGCCCCTTCTTGGCCCCACCCCCCGTCGCAGCGATCACCAGCGCCCCCATCACCGCCCCGAGTCCGAAGGTCGCCATCAGCGAGCCGTAGCCATCGGCGCCGAGCCCGAGTTGGTCGCGCGCGACCACGGGAAGGAGCGAGAGCACGGGGACACCGAGGATGGAGAACCCCATCGCGATCGCGAGGAGCATCCCGAGCGGCGGGGTCGTGCGGATATGCGCGTACGCCTCGTGTAGCCCGTGCCAGACATTGCGTGAGGGGCGGGTCTCGCGATCGCGCGGGATCGGCGTCATCAGCGAGAGCGCGATCAACACGGCGAGATAGCTCAGCGCGTTCAACCCGAAGGTCCACGACACCCCGAGCGTGGCGACGACGAGTGCCGCGATGCTCGGGCCCGCGACGCGCGCGAGGTTGAATCCGGTGGAGTTGAGCCCGATCGCCTGCGGGAGATCCTCCTTCCCCACCAGCTCGACGATCAACGATTGGCGCGCGGGAATCTCGAACGCCGCCATCACCCCGCCAAAGAGGGAGAGGGCGAGGAGCCACCCGATGGTCAGATGCCCCGTGACGGAGAAGAGCCAGAGGAGCGCCGCCTCGGCGAGCAAGAGGGCCTGCGCGATCCGCACCACGCGGAGCCGCTCATGTCGATCAGCGACATGACCGCCGGGGATCGAGAGGAGGAGGATCGGGAAGGTGCCGGCCGCCGCGACGAGCCCCACCAGGAAGGGGTCGTTCGAGAGATCGAGCGCGGTCCAGCCGACCGCGATCTGCTGCATCCATGACCCGACGAGCGAGACCGTCTGGCCCACCCAGAAGAGCCGGAAGTCCCGGTACTGGACTAGGAGCCGGAAGGGGTTCTGCGCGGTACGGAAGAGGGAACGCGACATGCGACTCCCCGAAAGGTCGCCACGCGGCCCCCTCGGACGGAACCTCGCGGCCTCGCCCGGTGTTCGGCGGATAGCCCCCCATGCGCTTCCATACCTACTCCAAGTTCCGTCCCGAATCGGGCGATGCCGTCGATCTCCAGGCGCTCCTCGATAAACTGGCGGACTTCCTCCTCCAGTCGGGGTTCGCGGGCGGGGGGAACCCCGACCCGTGGGGGCTCTCCGACGCCGACCACTCCGGGGACCGCTCCCTCGATGCGCTGCGGCAGGCGATCCTCGAGGCGCTGATCTCGAGTGGGCAGTTCACCCCCGAGATGCTCGAGGCGCTCCGCGGCGATGGTGACGAGATCTCCGAGGCGAAGCTCTCCACCCTGTTGGATGAGATCGTCCAGCGATTGATCGCCGAGGGGTTCCTCACCGCCAAGCCGACCGGCGAGGGGAAGGCCGATCCGCGCTCGGTGCTTGGGCCCGGCGGACTCGCGCAGGCCGCCGCGCAGCAGGTGCAGTTCGATCTCACCGGCAAGGGGATCGACTTCCTAGGCTACAAGGCGTTGCGTGGGATCCTCGGCGGGATGGGGCGCAGTAGCGTCGGCTCGCACGAGACCCCACATCTCGCGACCGGGGTGGAGTCCGATGCCGGGAGCCGGCCCTATGAGTTCGGCGATGTGCTCAACCTCGACGTCAACGAGACCCTCAAGAACGCGATGCTGCGCACTGGGTCACTCGAGGTCCCGATGGATCTCGACTACCGCGACCTCATGGTCCGGCAGACCGACTTCCGCTCGAGCTGCGCGACGGTGCTCATGCTCGACTGTTCGCACTCGATGATCCTCTACGGGGAGGATCGCTTCACGCCAGCGAAGAAGGTCGCGCTCGCCCTCACGCATCTCATCCGCACGCAGTTCCCCGGCGACACGATCTCCGTGGTGCTCTTCCACGACTCCGCCGAGGAGATCCCGCTCGGCGCGCTCGCCTCGGCGCAGGTGGGGCCGTATCACACGAATACGGCCGAGGGGCTCAAGCTGGCGCGGCGGATCCTCAACGCTCAGCGGAAGGAGATGCGGCAGATCATCATGATCACCGACGGGAAGCCATCGGCGCTTACCCTCCCTGACGGGCAGATCTACAAGAACCCGATGGGATTCGATCCGTTCGTGTTGCAGGAGACCCTGACCGAGGTCGCGGCCTGCCGCAAGGCGGGGATCCCGGTGCACACCTTCATGCTCGCGCGGGACCGCGCGCTGGTGGAGTTCGTGAAGATGGTCTGCGGGATCACGAAGGGGCGAGCCTACTTCACCAACACGATGACGTTGGGGCAGTTCATCCTGATGGATTTCCTCAAGCGGAAGACGACGACGGTCAGTTGAGGCGCGCGCTCACCGAGTGCCCGCGAGCACACGGGACTCAGAATGGTGCTTTGAAGACGCTGGCGGCCGGCGTACCGAAGGTCAGCGTCGTGAGGGTGAGTACGACATCACCCTGGCCATTGCGCTGGATGACGGTCGTAGGGACCTGCTTGCCATCGAACGCTTTGTAGTCCTTGTAGATGGCGACCTGATCGCCACCGGGCGCCTTCGTGACCCGACCGCGACGCAGTCCGCTGGCCACTTCGAAGTACTCGACGGCCTGACCGCCCGACTTGGACGTGGTCTCCATCTTGTAGACCTCGACTCCCTCGAAGGTCTCCTTCGCCGTGATGGTAGCTGAGGCATGCTGGGTCGGGCTCAGAAAGTACGCGCCGTCGGGGATCACCTCAGCCATGCTCTTCGTCATCTCGGCGGGCATGGGCTGAGGGCCCTGCCCCTGATCCACCCATCCCTTCTCCCCGTCGAATCCCTGGTCGATCCGGGCCACCCCGAGATCGATGATGAGGCGGTTCTTGTTGGGAAGCGCCATGAAGCGCTCGTAGCTCCCGCTGATCCCGACGAAGGTGATGTTGGCGGTGCCGGTCTCGGTGCGCCCAGTGACCGGCTTCCACGCCGCCACGCCACCTACGGCGGCGGCGTACCGGTCGTAGACCTGCTGCACGGTGGGGAGCTGTGCCTCGGCGCGAACAGCGGTCCCGAGGATGAGGGCGGCGGTCGCCGCGCGAAGCATGAAGCGCATGGTGAGTCGGCGTTGAAGTGAACGTGCGTGGGTGAGGTCGATGATGAAAAATGGCGAGGGGGATCCGTCAGCCTTCACCGCTCGATTCCGTGCGGACCGGATCGGCCAGTGCCAGGAAGAAGGTGACGACCGGACCGCCGATCAGGGATCCGACGAACCACCAGAGCCCGCTGCGCCCCTTGAGCTGGGCAAGGTTCGCATTGATGAGGGCGAGCGTCCCCCAGCCCACGGCGTATTGGTCGAGATTGGAATCCATAGGTCGTCCTGTTGAGGGTGCATGGAATACTACGCCTGCGTGTACCTGCATCACGATGTCTGGAGTCGCCCACACGCCATCGCCCGCTCCATCACGGGATCCCGCCCTACCCGGATATCCTCGCGCGTCGGCACCACCGTGATGTGTGGTAGCACGCCACGACGATCCCCGGCTGGATCCTCATCCAGCATGAAGTAGGCACTCGAGACCTGACCGGTGAGACCGCTCCGCCGGAGATGGAAGGACATCACCTCGCCACCGGAGTTCGGTGGTTCACCAGTCGGTTCGCCGATGAGTGTGGCCACACCACTGCGTCGCGCGGTATTGGCCAGCATCATCGCGCTCGAGAAGGTCCCCGGGCCGATGAGCAGACAGAGCGGACGTTCGAGGCGCCGAGGATTGGCGGCGGGGAGATCCCGCGTGAACGGTATGACGGCCATCGTGCCATCGGGACCGCTGAAGAGCCCCCCGATCGGGGCATCGAACCAGGAGAAGGGGATCGTGTATCGGAGGACGGGCGAGACGCGCGACTTGAAGAACATCCGGTAGCGTCGGCTCCCCTTCCACTCCTTCCGAACGCCTTGCGACAGCGAATCCCCGGTCACATACGAGAGGAGCTGTGTGCCCCACCGGCTGTCACCCCCACCATTGCGACGGAGATCGACGACGACCGCACGCACTCCGCTGCGTGCGGCTGCCTCGAAGGCCGAGTCGAGACGCGCCGTGAAGGCGGCGCGTTCCGGCGCGCCCCACATGCGCCGAAGGTCCAGTAGGAGCACCGAATCGCGCACGCCGAGCACGGTGAGCGGTTCAGGTTGCCCCTGTGCACCCGAGGCGGCTTGGAGCTCCTGCCGGGTGGCACCGAGCACACGGACCGACCGGGAAGTCCCATCGACGGCGGTGATGCGGAGATCGGCCGGCGGACGGATCCCCTCCAGCCAGAGGCTCGATCCGAGGAACCGCAGCACGCGTGCATCACGGTACGCGGGGAGTTCGGCGGGCACCGCGCGTCCGATCTCCTCCACGAGCGAATCGATCGGCATCCCGTTGATCGCCTCGAGGCGATCCCCGGATCGGAGGACGGTCGTATCGCTCCCGACCACCCTCCCGATGATGATGCCATCCACCGTGCGGCGCACCGCGAACGGCCAGCTGCGGCCACCATTCGCGAGGGCGGCCTCCTCCTCTAGCCCATCCAGCGAGAGACCCGTGTGCCCATCGCCGAGTACGGCGAGTAGTCGGTTCAGGTCCCGCGCGAGCCGTGCACGCGAGATGGTGTCCGGCCACGCGCGCGCCAGCGAGTCGCGGAGGGGCTGGAATCGCGGACTCGGATTGGGGTGCGCCTCCGAGACGATCGTCACCAGGGAGTCGAGATCCTCGACGGCGGCGCTCCGCGGCAGGGTGCTCGCGGCGATGACCGGGGGCGGCGTGACGGGGTCGCGGTAGAGGTAACAGCCGCTGAGGGCGACGGAGCAGACGACCACGGTCCAATGGAGACGAGAGCGCAGATCAGCTCGGGACTGCATGGTCATTCGCATCCGTACGTTCGATGCCGGCATCTCGGTTTCACCGCCCCTTGAACCAATCGAGTACCTCCCCCCAGAGCGGCTCCGCCCGACGCAGGAAATACCCCGTGTGCCCGATCGGCCCGACCCCCGCCGTACGCGGGTCGATGTCGAGGCAGCGGACCTCCGCATTCCGGTAGCCCGCCATGAAGGCATCCCGCGATCGCCGGCGGCTGTTCGAGCGGCCCGGCACGTCCCCTCTCTGTGCTGCTGACGCACGGGAGCGAAAACCCCGCGATGCCCTACCCCGGCGGATGCGTTGCCAACCTCGGTCGGGCATACAACCGCGGACGGGTGATCCGTGCGGAGGCCACGCGCGACATCTTCCTCACGTTACAGTCTCTCCTCGACGCCATCGAGCACAAAGCCGATTGACCTCGATCCGACCGATGCGGGGCCAAGCCACGAACTAATGGTTCGCCCCCTCATCCTCCATCTCGGCGACGATGACCAGCTCGACGGCCACTAGCGCGGCGTAGTTGGGGCCTTCGCGCTCTTCCTGCTCTCCCTCAGCGGGACGCTGGGCTGGGGGCTCATGAAGGTGACGCGAGTAATTGTGAATTTGCAAAGTTTGGAACAGTCAGTCTCTAATCCTTCGCGAATCGTTCTGGCCCGTTGGGTCAGTCGGAGCAACCCATGCCAAGCGAGAGACAAAGGGCGCCCTCCACGATGACGATGATCCTTCACCAAACCGACCGATTACCTGAACGGACATACGAGGCATTCTAATGCTGCTGCACCGCGCCCGAAGGCGCCTCGCCATCACGCTCCTGACGCTCTGCATTCCTGCGTGACGGACAGCGCTCTTTGCCTGGTGAGTATCACGCGGAAGCGCTGAGGTTGCTACAGCCGTGGCGCGTCGGCATGCGGCACTGTCGCAAACGGCGCCCGAAGTTCTGCCACGAAGTGTCGCCAGCCGCGGCGGATGATGAGCCGTGACAGCGCGATGCCAAGCAGCGCGACCGCGACCAGTTGCCACACCGATGCACTCTCGACCACAGCACTGCTGGCGAGGGGCGCTTCGACGTCAAGCCGACGTGCCGCGCTGTCAGCCGCCCATGCGACACCGACCACGGTCAACAGCACCGACGCCGTGAACAGACGTGCGGCCGGTCGGCCATAGCAGCGCGCGACCAGCGCGAACGTCGTGAGGTTCGTCGCCGGCCCGGCGATCAAGAATGCAATACCCGCGCCCGGCGACACGCCGCTGGCGAGAAGCGTCGCGACCAGTGGCGTCGCCGCGCTGGCGCAGACGTACGTCGGCATCCCGAGGGCAGCGAGAGCAAGGATTTGCAGCGGCGTCGGCCACGAGGCGACAGTGGCCGCCGCTGGCGTCGGGGCCACGAGTGCCGCTACTAGCAATCCAGCCAAGATCCACAGCAAGGTGTGCCCGAGCGACTCTTCGAATCCGAAGTGGAACGCGCGCCGCATGCGCTCCCGCACTGGTGGAGCGATTGGCGTCGTGACGGGCATCGCCCGCCGACCTGTCGGCACGGGTGCCGCGTCACCCACGGCGCGCCCAAGGATCAGTGCGACGACCACCGCGACCAGCACCGCGGCGGCGGTGCGGAGCGCAGTCATGGGTGCGCCGAGGAGCGGAATCGAGATCAACACCGAGTCCAAGCCGAGCTCAGGCCCGGCAAGCAGGAACGCGAACGCGGCGACGCCGCCGCCCGGCACAGCACTGAGCCGCTGAAAGAGCGGCACGGCGGAGCAGGAGCACAGCGGCATCGGCGCAGCGATTGCCATACCCTTCAATGCACGAACGAAGGATGACCCTTTCCCCAGCCACGCGAGCGACGCAGCTGGGACAAACTCGCTAGCCAGTCCCGTGATGGCGTAGGCGAGCACGAGCGATGGCGCGACCTCGAGTAGATTTGCGATAAGCCGCAATCCGAATTCGCTCACAATCGCGCCGATGGTCACCGCTCGAGTCCCGGCTTTATTTTGCCGTCGGTGACGCCTCCGACCTGCATCAAGCCACCCTCTTCTGCAGGCCGGAAACTCACCAGCGGCGCAACCGGGCGGTTGGCCACCAAGTGCTCGGTGACGATCTGCGCGGCCGAGTCTGGCGTCACGGTGCGGTACCACACATTGTCGGGCTGCACGACCACCGTGCAGCCATCATCGCAGCGTCCCAGGCAGCGTGTCCGTGCCGTGTGCACCTGCGGATCCAGCCCCTCCGCCTGCAGCGCGCGCCGCAGCGCGACGGTCACGGCGTCACCGCCGCGGCTCATGCAGGTGTCGCCGTTGCAGAGCAACACGAGGCGCTCCGTTCCGCTGAGATTCCACGTCGTCATCGCTTACCCCTGCCTCCGTACGATGAATCCATCGATGTTCCCGTCCTCGCTGGCCACAACCAGCATCTCGCCGTCGGGGGACCACACCAGCGCGGCAACGCCGCCGCCACACTCCAAGCGCGCCCGGCGATCGGCGGCCTTGCCATTGATGCGCCACAGCTGTGTTCGGCCATCGGCATCGCCAACGGCAATCGCGGTTCCTGTCGGCCGCCATGCAAGCGCCGTGACCAGGTTCTCATGACCATGCAACGAGAGCGGGCGACTGCCCTCTGGCCCGGCGCCTGCAAAGTCCCAAACGGTTGCGCCGGGGCCGCCGGCGGTCGCGAGGTAGCGCCCGTCCCGGTCCCAGGCCACACACGAGAGCTTGGTCATGTATCCTGACATGTAGAGGTGCTTAGCGGCGCGAAGATTCCAGAGCTGCACCGCTTGGTCTTGGCATCCGGCGGCGAGCCACCGGCCCTTCGGATGCCACGCGACGTCGAGGATCGACCCCTTCCGCTCAAGCATGCGTCGCGGCGCCTCCAATTCCGGCTCCCAGAGCGTGACACCGCCATAGTGCGCGACCGCAAGCTGCGCCCCGTCGGCACGCCACGCGAGGCTCGCAATCGTCGACAGATGCCCGTCGAGGACGCGCTCGATCTCGCCGGTCGCCGAACAGAGCCAGACGCAGCGCCCCGCCGAGCAGGCCACCCTCCGACTGTCGGGTGTCCACGCAATTCGCTCGACCCACCCGCGGGCGCGAACCTCGGCGATGGCCGTGCCATCCTCGGCATTCCAGAGGCGCAGCATGCCATCCTCGCCGCCCGTCGCGACGATGCGGCCGTCCGGAGACACCGCGAGTGCAGACGCGCCCTGATGCGCCGCCGTGCGCCAGAGGCCATCGCCAGCCACGGTATCGATGGCCGCCAGCGTGCCTTCACTGCTCAGCACCGCCACCCGCCGCCCCTGCGGCGCAAGCCACGCCAAGGCGCGAGGAAACTCAGGAATCGCCAAGCCCCACACGCGCTCGGCGGCGGCGTCAGCTAGGCGAGACACGCTTGGAACCCCGTCTCCAGTTCAGCGCGATCGAGGTTGCGCCCAATGAACACCAACTGGCTGTGCCGCGGCTCATCCGTTTGCCACCGCCCTCCCGGTCGGCCGTCGAACAGCATGTGCACCCCTTGGAACACGAAGCGCTCCGGCTCCTGGTCAATGGCGACGATGCCCTTCATCCGGAAGATGTCGACACCCTTCTCCATCAGGATCTTTGAGAACCATGCGTTGAGCTTCTTCCCGTCGAGTGGGCGCTTCGATTCGAGACCCACGGATGTCACCTCGTCATCGTGCTCGTGTTCAGGGTTGAACACATGTTCGCGCAGCGATGCGACTGCGCCGCTCGGTGCCTCAAACGTCGCAGCGAATTCCTCCGGTCGGTGCTCGGTAAACAGCACATACCGCCCGTCGCTCGGTATGTCGAGGTAGACGGTCGTCGCACCCTTCTGCGCCAAGTGCAGCCTCACCGGCGTGTCGCTCGGCGCGAGACTGCCGCCGCTCCCGACAGGGACGGTCTCGTACGAGAAGCGCCGAGCCGCGTGTTCCGTCGTCGCGGCAATGCCGTCGCCGTCCCCAGCGTAGCGGAGGAACAGCAGTTCCATCGCGGGGTCAGGGCCCACTTGCAGCGTCAGCACATGGCGCCCGGCCATGAGCGCGTACTCGCCCGCCCATTCGAACGGATATTCCGGCTCGAGAAAGGCCGGATTTACCTTCAATGCCCGCTCGAGGTCGAAGCCGCCGATGTCGAGCAGGGCCGGGATGTCCACGACCGCGTCCTTGGCGCGGACGACGCGCGCCATGGCGTTCATCGCCTGCACGCGCTGCTCCAGCACCTCGACCTGGTCAGCCGGCACCAGGTCGATCTTGTTCAGAATGATCATATCGGCAAAGGCTATCTGCTCCTGGCACTCGCTGGACGATTCAAGGTGCATCCACACGTGCTTCGCGTCGACCACAGTGACGACACCATCGAGCCGAAGCTTGCTCTGGATCTCATCATCGACGAAGAACGTCTGCGCCACCGGCGCTGGGTCAGCCAGCCCCGTCGTCTCGATGAGGATGTAGTCAAACTTCTCGCGGCGGCGCATCAAGCTGCCAAGGATGCGAATGAGATCGCCGCGCACGGTACAGCAAATGCACCCGTTGTTCATCTCGAAGACTTCTTCCTCAGCGTTAATGACCAGGTTGTTGTCGATGCCGATCTCGCCGAACTCATTCTCGATTACGGCGATACGCTTACCGTGCTGTTCAGTGAGAATGCGGTTGAGCAACGTGGTCTTGCCGGCGCCGAGGAAGCCGGTGAGGACGGTAACTGGGACTTGGGTGTCGGGCATGGAGACTCCGGCGGATACAGTTAGGGGATGACGGCCGTGACAGTCGCATCAGCTGCGGCCGTCGCGGCGGTGGCGGGCATTGCAAAGCGTTCGAAGCGGAGCGGAGCGAGCAGCGGTGGAAGCGGCAGCAGTGTGCCAGCGGTCCACGAGTCGCTGGCCCATTCGACGAGGGCCTCGAAGTGGCGCTGCGTCTCGAGGCGGCCGAGGTAGAAGGTGCCCGCGTCGCTGGCGATCGCGACGACGTTCGGCACGTCGCAGGGGCCAAGGCAGCCGCTGATCGTGAGGTGCACGTGGTGCAGCAGTTTTCGGCGCTTGAACTCTGCCTTGAGCCAATCCACCGGCACGGCTGGGCGTCCACGATCGACGCGACCGCAACAGCAGCCCACACACACGACGACAGATGCCAAGGCGCGACGCTTCGTCGTTAGCGAGAATGACGTCTCGTTGGCGATCGCGGCGGACAGGGGACGTTCCCACGCCTGCAGTGCATCGCGGACGGCCACGGCGGTCGGTGGGCGCAAGCCCAGAGTGGCGCAGCGCCCGCTGTCAGCGAGAAGTGTGCGCACGGCACCAGCGGCGGCGACGGCACCATGTTGCAGGACGACCGCGTCGTCACCGATGCGCCAGGCACACTCGATGTCGTGTGTGCTTAACACAATGCAGCGCCCGGCGTTGCGCATCTCGAGTAGCACATGCTCGAGTTGTGTAGTCGCTGCCGTGTCGAGGCCACTGGTGGGTTCATCCAGTAACAGGACTGGCGGGTCCATCGCGATGACCCCTGCGATCGCCGCGCGCAGCTTCTGTCCGTGGCTCAGCGACGCGGGCGAGGCATCGTGCAGTTCCTCAAGGTCAAGTGCGGCGAGCACACGATCAACGCGCGCCGCAATCTCTCGCGGTGGTAGGCCAAGGTTTGTCGGCCCGAATGCCACATCTTCGCAGAGGGTTGTGCCCAGAAGTTGGTCATCGGGATTGTGCATCACGAGACCGACAAGTCGTCGCCAGTCCGCGAGCCCACGACGCGTGTATGCCAGCGTCGTGTCGCCCGCGCGCACGGTGCCACTCGCAAGCCGATGCAGCCCAGCCGCAGCCGCGAGTACGCTCGACTTGCCCGATCCGTTCTCACCGAGCAACACGGTGATGCGACCGCCCGTCGCGCGCAGCGACACGTCACGACATCCCACGGTGTCGCCGTAGCGCAGCGTGACGCCGTCGAAGACAAGGTCCGCAGCGGTCATGACCAGCGCCACCACATCAACAGCGGAATCGTCGCGACCGCCGCGGACCATGCAACGTCGGACGCACGCAACGCGTCGTGCCCGGGCTGGGTGGCAAGCAGGCCTTCCGGACTCCGCAACTGCAGCGCGAGTCCGAGGCGGTCCGCCCGCCGGATGCCGCGTTCGAATAGCGTGCTCGCCATGGCGGTCGCACTCCGGCGCTGCGCCGCCGTGCTCACGGTGCCCCCACGCAGTGTCGTGACCTGCTGCAACCGCTGCCGCTCCTCGCCAAGGATATCGAGCAAGCGGAGCATGCCCAGCCCGACCTCCGCGACTGCTACAGGGACGCCAAGGCGCTGCAGCAGGCGCAGCAGGTCCGCCGGCGGTGTCGACAGCGTCAGCAGGAGCATAGCCGCGAGCGCGCCAAGGCTGCGGGTGAGGAGGGGCCAGGCGGCGTCGAGACTAAACCCATCGAATGTCAGTCCGCTGGCTGTGACCTGCATACTCGGTGCGACGGTTAGCGCCGCGAGTAGCACGAATGCCAGCGGTGCTCGTGCGGCGCGCCAGAACTGCCGGACTCTCACGCCGGCACGGCCAACGGCCAGTGCCGGAGCGACGAGGGCGACCAGCAGGCCACCAGGGTGTGGCAAGGCCAATGCCGCCGCCAGCAAGCCGCCGCTGAGCAGCGCTTTGGGCAGCGGATGCCGCTGTCGCCAGCCTCTCCGCACCGGCCCGCTACGATGCATCGAACCGCCCGCGTCGCAGCACCGCGACGCTCACGCTGAGCAGCGCGCCGCCGAGCATGCCCTGTACCACAAACAGCGGAAGCTGCGCGCCGTCACTGATCTCGATCAGCGGTTGCGCCCACGGCTCAAATTGCGGTGCCAGCTGCGTCGCCGTCTCGCGCGCGGCATCGTCCGTGCCGCGACGATCACCCGCCAGTACGTGCGCGCTCAGGGTCAGCAGCGCGCCGGCAACCGCGCCAGCCGACGCAGCCCGCACATGGAGCCGCCACGACCGCGTGCTCACGCGAGGGCCGGACGGCGGCCTGACAGCGGTGCGATGGACTTCCACACCGCGGCGCTAAACACACCCTCCAGGGCCGCCAACGGCAGTTGGGTCACGCCAAACACCAGGGCAAACCGCACGAAGGCGTCCGTTACCCCTGTGGCGCCTGGGAATGCCCACGCGAGTTGCATCGCCGTGCACGCATAGGTCGCAAGGTCCGCACAAGCGGCGGCGACGCCGACGGCGAGCGGCGGGCTGGCCCCGACGCGCTCGGCCAACCGGAACGTGCCGATGGCCACCCACGGGCCCACGACACCCAACGAGAACACGTTAGCTCCCCATGTGGTCAGGCCGCCGTGTGCCAGCACCACTGCTTGGAACAGCAACACCAAGCCTGCCATGACCGGCATGCACGCCTGCCCCACGAGTACGCTGCCGAGCCCCGTGCCTGTGGGATGCGCCGAGCTTCCGGCGAGCGAGGGCAGCTTGAGCGAACTGAGGAGCAGCACGAAAGCTCCGCTCGCGGCCAGCCGCATACGCTGCGCAGGCTCCGCGTTCACGCGCCGGCTTACCGCGCGCGCCGAAACGGCGACGAACGGCAGCGCAGCGACGGTCCAGCCAATCGCGTGTCGGACTGGGAGAAAGCCTTCGACGATATGCATGAGAGATCCTCGTGCGCGACAAGCGTACTACGAACCAGACTCTGAATCCTCGAGCATTCGCTCCGGGATGGCGTCAGTCGGCGGTTGACCGGACGTCTTGGGCCGGTGAACGGTCGAATCCCATCGGTCGGGCTACGCGCGCGGCTTCACCACGCGAATCCGACCGTCGAGCACTCGGAATCGACCACTCGACAGCTTTGCGACGCGATGACGGCTCACTTGGGTGCGACTCTACGCCAACGACCGCACTCGCACGCGAACTCCGGCGCGCGAGACGTCACCAGTCCCTCGAGAAGCCAATGTCCCTTTTCCAGCCGCGCGCTCGCCCCGATGCCGCGCAGCTCACGCTCGTGAAAGGATGGTTGCGTAGGCGCCTCTCCTTGCCTGACGATGCCGTGGTGCTCGTCACAGAGCTCCGGTGCAGTGAGCCGGGGTGCCCACCGATCGAGACGGTACTGGCAACCCTAGACGCCACTGGCTACAAGTGGGTGGCGAAGGTGCCGCGGCCCATCGGGGAGGTGACGGAGGCCGATGTGGCGGATGCGCAGCCTGAAGCCGAGCCGCCACGCGGCACGTCGATTCGGCATGCATGAGGGTCCCGCAGCTCAAGCGCTGGGTGATTCTTCTGCCTGACGCCGCCTTGCCCCGCATCCCGCGCGGACGGTTGGCATACCAGCCGTAGTACCGAGTCGTGACCTGCCCCTTGTCCGGGATGTGCACGAGCACCCGGGCCAGGAACGCGAGCGGGTCGGCGGTCTCGGTCCCCGCCGTCGGCCCCTCCGACTTGTCGGATCGGTACGTCACCGCGGTCGCTCCGCGGTGAGAGGTGAGCCGCTCCAGCGCGACGGGGTTCCACGCGCAGTACCGGGCGAGCCGCGTCGCGAACGCGCGATCTTCCTCGGGCAACCGAAGGAGCCCTCCCACACGGCGGTGTGCACGTGGACCCCGAGTGGGGCCAGGTGAGCACGCCGGCGGCCTGCTCCTCATCAAACAGCTTGAGGCGCACGAAGAGCCGGAGCACCGCGCGGCGGAACGCCT
>VHBP01000019.1 GCA_016871915.1 Gemmatimonadota bacterium | reverse complement strand
AGGACGGGGATGACATCTGGATCGAGCCCTGGCGCGCCAAGGCCTTCCCGGTCATCAAGGATCTCGTGGTGGACCGTGGGGCCTTCGACCGGATCATCCAGGCAGGTGGCTACATCTCCGCGCCGACGGGGACGCCGCAGGACGCGAACGCCCTTCCGATCCCGAAGGCCGACGCCGATCTCGCGATGGACAACGCCGCCTGCATTGGGTGCGGCGCCTGCGTCGCGGCCTGCCCGAACGCCTCGGCCTCGCTCTTCACCTCGGCCAAGATCACGCACTTGGGGTCGCTCCCGCAGGGGCAGCCGGAGCGGGATCGCCGCGCGCTGGCGATGGTCGCCCAGATGGACGAGGAAGGGTTCGGTGGATGCACCCTCCACGGCGAGTGCCAAGAGGCCTGTCCGAAGGGGATCTCGATCGATGCCATCATGCAGATGAACCGCGATTTCGTGCGCGCGAGCGCGACGGCGGTCCAGGCCAAGGAGTGGTCCGGGGCGGCGTGATGCGCTCCGTTACACGACCGTGACACAATGGTCGTCGAGCGGTGACGGTGGCGGGGGATCCTCAGGGCGTGCATCCGGACACGGGTGCGCGCCCTTCTCTCATCCTGCCATCGACCATGACGCGTTCGCGCCTGTTCGTCGCCCTCGTAGCCTCTTTCCTCTCCGCGTCCGCGCTCACCGCGCAGGGCATCATCGTCGGCACCATCGTGAACGACGGGACTGGCCTCGCCTTCACCGGCGTCTCGGTGCGGATCCCCACCTTGCAGCGCGAGGTCCTGAGCGACCGGACGGGGCGCTACGTGCTCACTGGTGTGCCCGCGGGGGCGCAGGTGCTGACGACGCGCTACCTCGGCTACGCGCCGGTCACCCGCTCGGTGACCGTCGTGGCTGGCCAGACGGTGACCGCTGACATCCGACTCAAGGCCGCTGAGATCGTGCTGGGTGCCGTGGTGGTGACGATGCCGCGAACGGGCCAAGCGGCCGCGCTCAGCCAGCAGCAGTTCGCCGGCAACCTCACCAACGTGGTGGCGGCAGACCAGATCGGGCGCTTCCCCGACGCCAACATCGGTGATGCGCTCAAGCGTATCCCTGGGATCACGATCGGCCTCGACCAAGGAGAGGCCCGCTTCGGGTCCATCCGCGGGACGGAGCCCCGGTTCAACGCGGTGATGGTGAACGGTGAGCGCGTCCCCTCGGCGGAGGCTGAGGTGCGGAACGTGCAGCTCGACCTCGTGCCCGCCGACATGGTGCAGGCGATCGAGGTGAACAAGAGCCTCACCCCGGAGATGGACGCCGATGCGATCGGTGGGTCGGTGAATCTGGTGACGCGGGCTGCGCCCGCGCAGCCGCGCTTCTCGACGTCGATCGGCACGGGGCAGAACGTGATCCGGCAGAAGCCGGTCTATGTCGGGAATGTCATCGCGGGCCGGCGTTTCCTCGACAGTAAGCTCGGTGTGATCCTCAGCGCCTCCTACAACGATCAGGACTACGGCTCGGACAACTCCGAGGGCATCTGGAACAAGACGGCGTCGGGCGAGGCGTACATGCAGCAGTTCGACACCCGCCGTTACGACATCCAGCGCGTGCGCCGCTCCGTCTCCGGCTCTTTCGATTGGCGGTTCTCCGAGACGAGCTCGATCATGCTCCGCTCGCTCTATAACTCCCGTGACGACTGGGAGAACCGGTATCGGACCCGCTTCGTCCTCTCTGTGCCGAACGCGTTGGGGCAGCAGACAGCGGAGATCCGCCGGCAGACCAAGGGCGGTATCGATGATGCGCGGAGCCGCGGGGCGCGCCTCGAGGATCAGCGCACGCAGAGCCACCAGCTCTCCGGTGAGCATCTCTTCGGGCGCATCGGTCTCACCTGGTCGGGGAGCATCGCCCGGGCCTCCGAGACCCGTCCCGACGAGCGCTACATCGAGTGGCGGCGGACCGGCGTCGCGGTGACCCCGGGTTATCGTGGCACCGAGGGGACCCCGACGTACGCGCCGGTCAACCCGACCCTCGTCGCCCCGTCCGCCTTCACCTTCAGGCGCATGGAGCAGCTCGACAGCTACACGAAGGACGAGGACCGGAACGGGCGCCTTGATCTCACGATCCCGCTCGGGACCGGGGCCGATGAGACGCGGATCAAGTTCGGCGTGCGGTACCGCGGCAAGGAGAAGCTCCGGAACAACCGGTTCGATCGTCTCACGCCGCGCATCACGGCGGACTTCGCGAACCTCGCGCTCCGTGGGAGCGGGGATTTCACCACGAGCACCAACTACAGCGGTCCCTACGAGTACGGCACCTTCTCCACGCCGACGTACCTCGGGCGACTCGCGATGTTCGACACCGCGGTCTTCCGGCGCGATGATCGCCCCGAGGAGTTCGCTGCCGGCAACTTCGACGCCACCGAGGCGATCTCGGCTGGGTACGCGCAGGTCGAGCGTCGCTTCGGTCCGACCGTGCAGCTGATCGCCGGGGTGCGCTATGAGGGGACGCGGGTGGACTATCAGGGGTACGAGTACAACATCAAGACCGATCAGGTCGCACGCACCCCGGCGGCCTCGAGCCGCTACGGCAACCTCCTGCCGAGTCTGAACCTCCGGTGGGACATCGATCGGCAGACGGTCGCCCGGTTCGCCGCGACGACGTCGCTCGCGCGGCCTAACTACTTCGACCTCGTCCCGTATCGCACCGTCAGCGTAGACGACAGCACCCTGTCCACGGGCAATCCTGACCTCAAGGCGACCCGTGCGACCAATCTGGACCTCTCGCTGGAGCGGTACTACGAGTCGGTCGGGCTCCTCTCGGTTGGGGTCTTCCACAAGCAGATCTCCGATTTCATCTATCGCTTCACCCGATCCAATGCGGTGGACGCACTCACCGGGCAGACCTTCCAGCGGATCAGCGCGCCGCAGAACGGCCCGTCGGCGACCCTCACAGGTTTCGAGGTGGCCGCCCAGCGGCAGCTGGGCTTCCTCCCCGGGGCGTTGCGGAACCTTGGGCTCTATCTCAACTACACGTTCAACGAGTCTCGCGTGACCGGTCTCGGGATCGCGAGCCGCGAGGATGAGACGCTGCCGCTCCTGGGCACGGCGAAGCACAGCGGCAACCTCTCCCTCTCGTACGACACCAAGAAGACCTCGGTGCGTCTGGCGGTGAACTATCAGTCCAACTCGCTCGATGCGGTGGAAGGTGGGTACAACGAGGAGGCGTTCTTCGACCGATGGTCCGCGCCGCGCACCGACGTCGACATGAACGGCACCTTCACGCTGACCCCGAAGGCGCGCTTCTTCTTTGAGGCGAACAATTTGACCAACCGGCCCCTCCGCTTTTATCAAGGCGCGCCGTCCCGCATCATGCAGGACGAGTACTACGGCTTCCGTCTGCAGACGGGCTTCAAGTTCGACATGTGAGGATACCGATGGACACGAGGGTGGTGCTCCGGTCGCTGCGCGCCGCGACCACCCTCGGCACCCTCGTGCTCTCGACGGCCACGTGTCGCTCCGATCGAGCGGCGGTGGTCGTCGAGCGTTGGGTCACTGAGGGGTTCGCCGAGGACAACATCGATTCGCCGACGATCTGGCGGGGGCCGGACGGGGAGGCGTGGGCGATCGTCACCGCCAAGGTGACCGATCGCTTGGTGGTGCTCGACGCCGCGTCGGGGACGTACCTGCGTGGCGTGGGTGGGGTGGCCGACTCCACCGTTCGCTTCAGCCGGCCGAACGGGATCGCCGCCGTCGATTCGCTGCTCTTTGTCGTGGAGCGGGACCACCGGCGCGTGCAGGTCCTGGCGCTGCCGTCGTTCCGTTCTATCGGATCGTTCGGAGAGGAGGCCCTGAAGGAGCCATACGGGCTCTGGGTGCGGCCGCAGGGCAGCGGTCGGTACTCGGTCTACGTCACCGACACCTACGCTGACACGGACGATCCGGCCGACGCCGATGAGCGTACGGTGCAGGGGACCCCGGAGGCGCTCGGCCGCCGGGTCCATCGGTTCTGGCTCGGCATCAGCGCAGGGGGCCTTCACGTCGACTCGGCGCGTGCCTTCGGGGACACGAGCGGGGAGGGGGTG
Organism: Gemmatimonadota bacterium; assembly: GCA_016871915.1. GTDB lineage: Bacteria > Gemmatimonadota > Gemmatimonadetes > Gemmatimonadales > Gemmatimonadaceae > Pseudogemmatithrix. Next base: position 39,227 of record VHBP01000019.1, on the reverse strand, counting down.
CTCCATATCGTCGAGAGCCTCTGGGGCGACACGGTCACCGGCCATCTCCTCATCGCCGATGAGGACCGGACGGTCGGTCAGGCGCTCCGGCTCTACGATTTGGATGGGACCTTCCGGGACCGCTCGGTCGGGGCGGGGACCTTCCGGCATCAGGCGGAGGGAATCGCCCTCGATGCGCGGAGCGACGGCTCGGGATACTGGATCGCGACCGATCAGGATCCTCGGGCGAACCGGTTCCATCTCTTCGACCGCATGACGCTGGCGCATGTGGGCACCTTCGCGGGCCGCACCACGCAGAACACCGACGGGATCTGGTTCGATCCGACCCCGGTCGTTGGGCGTCCACGTGGCACCCTGTACGCGATCCATGACGACAAGGGGCTCGCCGCGTTCGACTGGGCGGAGGTGCTTCGCACCCTCGGCCTGCCCTGATGTCTCAGATCTTCGGCAGCGTGACCCCGACCTGGCCCTGGTACTTCCCCTTCTTGTCCTTGTAGCTGACGAGTGGGCCCTCGTCCCCCTCGAAGAAGAGGACCTGTGCGATCCCCTCGTTGGAGTAGATCTTGGCGGGGAGCGGGGTGGTGTTGCTGATCTCGAGGGTCACATACCCCTCCCACTCTGGTTCGAAGGGGGTCACGTTCGTGATGATCCCGCAACGGGCATAGGTGGACTTGCCGACGGTGATCGTCATGACGTTGCGCGGGATGCGGAAGTATTCGACGCTCCGCGCGAGCGCGAACGAGTTCGGCGGCACGATGCAGACGTCCCCCTCGAATTCCACGAACGATTTCGGATCGAAGCGCTTGGGGTCGACGATCGAGCTCAGCGCATTGGTGAAGATCTTGTACTCCGGGGCCACGCGCATGTCGTACCCGTACGCGGAGACGCCGTAGGAGACGACGCCATCACGCTGCTGCGAGCTCTCGAACGGCTCGATCATCCCGTGCTTGGTGGCCATCTCGGTGATCCAGCGGTCGTTCTTGATCGACATGGGTGGGGTCGGTAGGGGAGTCGGGAGCCGCACGCGTCCGATAGTCTGAAAACTGGGCGCCGCGGACCACGGTGCAAGGTGCGATGGGGCAGTTGCTTGTGTGCTGGGCGCGCGCTAGCTTCCCCACCCGAAAGTATGGGCTCGTGAAATTTTTCACGAACCCTTCCCCGATCACGATCCGCTCTCCCCCCCAATGGAACGGACGTATCTCCCGATCCTGTTACTGCTCGGCTTCGCCGCGGTGAACGCGGTGGCCATCTTAGGCGCGTCGCACCTCATCACGCGCCACCGTCCCACCCCCGTCAAGCAGCAACCGTACGAATCGGGGATGCCCGTCCTCAGCGACGCGCGGGAGCGGTTCTCGGTCAAGTTCTACCTGGTGGCGATGCTGTTCATCGTCTTCGATATCGAGACGGTGTTCATGATCCCGTGGAGCGCGTATTACACGCAGCTCTCCTGTGCCGTCCCCCTCGTCGCCGGCGCCTGCCCGGCTGGCCAGGCCTCGTTCTTCGGCCTCGGGGAGATGCTGGTCTTCATGGCGATCCTGCTCGCCGGCTACGTCTACATCTGGAAGAAGGGAGCCCTGCAATGGGATTGATGGCGCAGCCCGACCGCAGCGGTGCGGTCTCCTTTAACCCGGTCTCGCAGGAAGGGTGGATCACCACCCGGCTCGACTTCCTGGTGAATTGGGGCCGAGCGAACTCTCTCTGGCCGATGCCCTTCGGCACCGCCTGCTGTGCGATCGAGTTCATGGCGAGCGCCGCCTCGCACTTCGACCTCGCGCGCTTCGGGATGGAGCGGATGGCGTTCTCGCCCCGTCAGAGCGATGTCCTCATCTGCGCCGGGCGCGTCCCCTTCAAGCTCGCCCCGGTGCTCCGGCGAATCCATCAGCAGATGCATCAGCCCAAGTGGGTGATCTCGATGGGTGCCTGCGCCTCGTCGGGGGGGATGTTCGACTCCTACGCCGTGGTGCAGGGAATCGACACCATCATCCCCGTCGATGTCTACGTTCCCGGCTGCCCGCCGCGTCCCGAGGGACTGATCCACGGGATCATGATGCTGCAGAAGAAGATCATGGAGGAGCGGATGTCCAACGAGACGCTCCGTGACGAGATGGTGCCGGATCCGACCTCCCAGCTCTATATCCCGCCGAGCCGAATCGACGAGCTCTCCGAGCCCTTCGGCAACTCGGTACATCAGACCCGGTCGGCGCCGTGAGCCAGTTCGCATCGCAGGATCCGGGGGCCCCGGCCTTCGCGGTGGTCCACACCGGCCAGCCCGGTGCGCCGGCCCCCAAGAGCCCACGAAACCTGCCGCATCGAGGTGGGGAGGCAAACCCCTCGGTCGAGGCGCTCCGCACGAGGTTCGGGGTAGCGATCGGTCGGCACGAGGTGGTCTGGGGTGATACGACGGTCTATGTGGCGCGTGAGCGCCTGGCCGAGATCGCGCAGTGGCTCCACGACGATCCGACCCAGCGCTACGACTATCTCGTCGACGTGACCGCCGTGGAGTATCGCGACGAGGTGCGGCCGCTCGAGGTGGTCTGGCATCTCCGGTCGCTCTCGTATCGCCGCTTCCTCCGCCTCAAGACGGAGCTCCCGAAGAATGGGGTCACCCCGCTCGAGGTGCCGAGTGTGTGGGGGATCTGGAAGGGGGCCGATTGGCTCGAGCGCGAGTGCTTCGACATGTTCGGCATCCGCTTCGCTGGCCACCCCGATCTCCGCCGCATCCTCCTCTGGGAGGATTACAAGGAGGGCTTCCCCCTCCGGAAGGATTTCCCGCTGCGCGGCCGGTTCTCGCGCGCGGAGCAACTGACCAACGCCCTCGCCGCCGATCCCGAGGCCCGCTACTCCATGGAAGAGCTCTCGGTGGCCGATGCCTTCGCCTCCCTCCCCGAGGACATGCGCAAGCGTCTCGGTGGCGGCGAGCGGGTGGGAGAGTAGCCGATGGCCGTGACCAAGACGATCGAAGTCGCCCTCTCCACCACCGGCCTCGGCCCCGATGGGCGGCCGATCCGGATCCCACTCGGCGCCGAAGGGCTGACCAGTGCGCCGCCCTCCCTCGAGCCGGAGCTCGAGGGTGAGCACATGCTGATCAACATCGGGCCACAGCACCCGGCGACCCACGGCGTGCTCCGCCTCGTGCTCGAGCTCGATGGCGAGACCGTGGTGCGGTGTATCCCGCATGTCGGCTACCTGCATTGCGGGTTCGAGAAGATCGGCGAGTACCGTCAATACAATCAGATCATCCCGTGGACCGATCGCGAGGACTATCTGAACTCGATGGGGAACAACGTCGCCTTTGCGCTCGGCGCGGAGCGGTTGTTCGGGATCGAGATCACGGAGCGCTGCACCGTGCTCCGCGTGATGGCGATGGAGCTCTCCCGCATCATCTCGCACCTCGTCTGGCTCGGCACCACCTGCATCGACATCGGTGCCTTCACGCCCTTCCTCTGGTGCTTCCAGGAACGGGAGAACGTCTACAAGCTCCTCGAGGGGTGGACCGGGGCGCGGCTCACGACGAGCGGCTCGCGCGTCGGTGGGATGATCGCCGATGTGCCGGCCGGATGGACCGATGGGCTCCGCGCCTTCCTGCGCCAGTTCCCGAAGACCCTCGATGAGGTCGATCGGATGCTCACCCGGAACGCGATCTGGGTGGGGCGCACCGTGGGGATCGGGGTGATGACGCCGGAGGAGGCGATCAACTACGGGCTGTCGGGGCCGATGCTTCGCGCCTCCGGTGTGGCCTACGACGTCCGCAAGGATGTGCCGTACCTCGATTACGAGACCTACGACTTCGATGTCCCGGTCGGGACCAACGGCGATGTGTACGATCGCTTCCTCGTGCGCTTCGAGGAGCTGCGGCAGTCGGTGCGGATCCTCGAGCAGGCGCTCGCGCGGCTCCCTGAGGGCCCGGTGAACGTCGATGACCCGCGGGTCATCCTCCCGCCGAAGCACAAGGCGACGAGCGAGATGGAATCGATGATCCATCACTTCAAGCTCGTGATGGAGGGCCCGCGGCCCCCGATCGGTGAGGCCTATGTGCCGGTCGAGAGCCCGAAGGGGGAGAAGGGGTACTACTTCGTCTCCGACGGGACTGCGAAGCCGGTGCGCTGGCGCATCCGGCCCCCGAGCTACGTCAACCTGTCGGCCATCCCCCGGATGGTGGAGGGGCATCTCCTCTCCGACGTGATCGCGATCAACGCGTCCATCGACATCGTCATGGGAGAGATCGATCGATGAGCCATGGCCCTTCGGCCCCATCGCAGGGTGGTGGCCACGCCGCGCATGATCACGGCCCCTACGTTCCCGTCTTCACACCGGGCTCGGCGCGGGCGAATGAGCTCGCGAAGTTGATGCGCCGCTATCCGGAGAAGCGGGCCGCGCTCCTTCCGGCGCTCTGGATGGTGCAGCAGGATCGCGGGTGGATCAGCGAGGCGGCGATGCAGGAGGTCGGCGAGCAGCTCGGGTGCACCGCGGCCTACGTGAAGGGGGTCGTGACCTTCTACACCATGTATCACCAGCACCCGGTCGGGCAGCACTTCATCCAGGTGTGCACCACCTCGCCCTGCCTCTGCGCGGGGGCTGACAAGGTCGTCGAGGCCTTCCTGGAGCACACGGGGTGCAAGGAGCTCGGGCTGACCTCGCCCGACGGCAAGTACACGGTGATCGAGGTCGAGTGCCTCGGGGCGTGCGGGTTCGCGACCCCGGTGCAGATCAATGAGGACTACGTGGAGAACGTGACCCCCGAGAAGGTCCCGGCGATCCTTGCCGGGCTCAAGGACTGATCATGGGTTATCCGCATCAATCCCATCCGCGCGAGACGCCGGTGCTCTCGAAGCACTTCGGCGATCTCGAGGCGAAGACCCTGGAAGGGTGGAAGGCGCGCGGGGGCTACAAGGCGCTCGCGCAGGCGCTCCATTCGACCCCGACCGCGATCCAGGATGTCGTGAAGGCGTCCGGACTCCGCGGGCGCGGCGGTGCCGGTTTCCCGACCGGGCTCAAGTGGTCGTTCATGAAGCTCGATGATGGCAAGCCGCACTACCTTTGCTGCAACGCCGACGAATCGGAGCCGGGCACCTTCAAGGATCGTGAGATCATGCGCTGGACCCCGCACGCCCTCATCGAAGGGGTGGCGATCGGTGCGTATGCGATCGGGGCGGAGACGGCCTACATCTACATCCGCGGCGAGTTCACCGAGCCGATCCGCGTGATGGAGGCGGCGCTCGCCGAGGCGCGGGCCGCTGGGGTCATCGGGAGGAACGCGATGGGCTCCGGCAAGAACATCGACGTCTGGGTGCACACGGGAGCGGGGGCGTACATCTGCGGTGAGGAGACCGCCCTCATGAACTCGATCGAGGGGAAGCGCGGCAACCCGCGCATCAAGCCCCCCTTCCCGGCGGTCGCTGGCCTCTTCGGGCAGCCGACCACGATCAACAACGTCGAGACCCTCGCCGCCGTCCCGCACATCCTGAACAACGGGGCGGAGTGGTACAAGGCGATGTCGCTCTCCAGCCCCAAGAGCACGGGGAGCAAGCTCTTCTCGGTCTGCGGCAACGTCGCGCGCCCGGGGAACTACGAGGTCGTGATGGGATTCCCGTTCAAGGAATTCCTCTATGACCTCTGCGGTGGCCCGCTTCCCGGCCGGCGCTTCAAGGCATTGATCCCGGGCGGCTCCTCCGTCCCGGTGATCACCATCGAGGAGGCCGAGGCCGTCCTGATGGATTACGAGGGCTTCATCGCGCAGGGGACGATGCTCGGTTCCGGCGGCGTCATCATCTTCGACGACGCGCAGTCGATGCCGCGGCAGCTCGCGCGTCTCGCCCGCTTCTATGCCCATGAGAGCTGCGCGCAGTGCACGCAGTGCCGCGAGGGCACGGCGTGGATGACCAAGATCCTCGAGCGGATCGTCGCGGGGCAGGGGACCTTCGAGGACCTCGACACGATCTTCGATCTCGCCGAGTCGATGACGGGGAAGACCATCTGCGTGCTGAGCGATTCGTGCGCGGCCCCGGTCACGAGCGGGATCAAGAAGTTCCGCGGGGAGTTCGAGGCGCTGATCACCGGCAAGCGCACCGCGACCGTCGTGGTGGGGGGATAAGTGGCCGACGTGAAGCTGGTGAACCTGACGATCGAGGGGCGCACGGTGAGCGTGCCCGAGGGCACCTCGATCCTCGAGGCGGCGAAGGCGGCGGGGGTGCTCGTCCCGCACTACTGCTACCACCCGGGGCTCCCGGTAGCCGGCGTCTGCCGCATGTGTCTGGTGGAGGTCGAGAAGATGCCGAAGCTCGCGCCCTCGTGCGCGACGGCGGCGGCGGATGGGCAGGTGGTGCACGTCTTCTCGGACAAGGCACTCGAGGCCCGTAAGGGGGTGCTCGAGCTCCTGCTGATCAATCATCCGCTCGACTGCCCGATCTGCGACCAGGCCGGGGAGTGCGAGCTGCAGGACTACACCTTCCAGGAAGGGCGCGCCGACTCGCGGTATCACGAGCCGAAGCGCTTCAACCCGGTCGAGGACTTCGGCGGCGACGTGCTCTTCGTCGCGAACCGCTGCATCCTCTGCACCCGCTGTGTCCGCTTCATGGACGACGTGCATGAGGCCCCGGTGCTCTGCGTCTCGGAGCGCGGCGATCGCGCGATGATCGCGCGGACCGGCGATGAGGGGCTCACGCAGCCCTGGGCCGCGAATGTGATCGACCTCTGCCCGGTCGGGGCACTCGTCTCCAAGGACTTCCTGAACAAGGCGCGTGCCTGGGAGCTTGATCGCACCGCCTCGGTCTGCACCGGCTGCTCGCAGGGGTGCAACACCGTCCTCGAGACGCGAGACAACGTCATCGTGCGCCAGAAGCCGCGCGCGAACGACGCGGTCAACCAGTTCTATATGTGCGACGTGGGGCGGCTCGATTACCGGTGGATGAATCGGCCGGATCGCCTGCAGTCCCCGGCGATGAAGATGCACGACGTGCTCACCCTCGTCGATTGGCGCATCGCCCTCGATGAGGCGGCGCGACTCGCCGCGAGCAAGCGCGCCTTCGTCGTCGCGAGTCCGACGCTCTCGAACGAAGCGCTCTTCCTCCTCAAGCGCATCATCACGAAGACCGGAGGCGAGGGGGTGTTCCGGTGTGCGACCGGTCCGGAGGCCCCGCTCCCAGGGGTGACTGACCTGTCGCTGCGCGCCGACCGCGCTCCGAACGTCGCCGGGGCCGAGCGGTTGGGCTTCGCGCGCCGCGACGACGGTCCGCTCTCCGGCCTGCGTGATGGCGACCTCCTGATCCTGGCAGATGACGCGGTCGAGGGTCTCGACACCGCCGCGGTGCGCCGCGCCGGGGCCGTGATCGTCGTCGGGACCACGCTCCCTGCTGGCTTTGTTCCGGATGTGATCCTCCCCATCGCGAACGTCGCCGAGGAGGAGGGGACCTTCACCAACCTCCGCGGTCGCGTGCAGCGCTTCCTGCAGGCCAAGGCGGCCCCTGGGCTCGCCCGGCCGAGCTGGTATGCCCTCGCCGACCTGGCGACGGCGCTCGGAGCACCAAGCGACGACTGCCATCTGCCGAGCGCGGCCTTCGCGGCCCTCGCCTCGGCCGAGCCGGCCTTCCGTGGGCTCTCGTATGAGACCCTCGGTCTGCGCGGCGCGCCGCTCGCTGATGCCACGGTGGGGGCCGCCTGATGCCACTCGATCCGATGCAGCTCGAGCCCGCCTTCTGGCCCTTCCTGATCGCGACCGTGGTGAAGATGCTCGTCGTCTTCACCCTCTACATGGTCGTCGTCGCCTACTCCACCCTCGCTGAGCGGAAGGTCTCGGCGTGGATCCAGGACCGGCATGGCCCGAACCGGGTGGGGCCGTGGGGGCTCTTTCAGGTCCTTGCGGACGGCGTGAAGAACTTCGTGAAGGAAGAGTCGATGCCGGGCGATGTGAACAAGCCCACCTTCCTCCTCGCGCCGGCGATCGCCTTCACCATGGCGCTCACCGCTTGGGCGGTGATCCCCTTCGGCGCGCCGCTCCCGACGCCGTGGGGGAAGGTCGATCTGATCGTCGCGGATGCTCCCATCGGCGTGCTCTACCCGCTCGCGATCACCTCGCTGGGCGTCTACGGCATCGTGCTCGCCGGATGGTCATCGAACAACAAGTATTCCTTGCTGGGCGGCTTGCGTGCCTCGGCCCAGATGGTGAGCTATGAGGTCGCGATGGGGCTGAGCGTCGTCGCGGTGCTCCTCTTGATGGGGAACGTCTCGTTGCCGCAGGTGGTCGCGCTGCAGGCCGCCGGGGGCTGGAACGTGGTCCTCCTCTCGGTCGCGGCCTTCGTCTTCATGGTGTCGGCCTTCGCGGAGACCAATCGCGTCCCCTTCGACATGGCGGAAGCCGAGTCGGAGCTGATCGCGGGGTATCACAGCGAATACAGCGCGATGAAGTTCTCGATGTTCTTCATCGCCGAATACGCCAACATGCTCACGGCGAGCGCGATGTTCGTGACCCTCTTCCTCGGTGGGTGGGATATCCCGTTCACCGACTGGGATACGACCGGTCCGGCCACCGTCGCTAAGGCGCTGGCGACCTTCGCGATCTTTGCCGCGAAGATCGGCGCCTTCATGTTCTTCTTCATCTGGATCCGGTGGACCTTGCCGCGGTTCCGCTATGACCAGCTCATGTCGCTCGGGTGGAAGTTCATGCTCCCGGTGGCGCTGCTGTACATCGTGATCGTCTCGACGGGGATGCTGCTGCTCGACGTCGCCGGTGTGGCGCGGGGGAGCGGGACCTATTTCCTGGCTTTCCTGGGTCTGAACGTGGTCCTCATGGGTCTGCTCTTCGTCATCCTCGATCGGGGGCGGCTCATCAGCCCGGCCTCATCGCGTCTGGAGCGTTCGCGCGTCGAGCGGCTGCGCGCCGTCGCCGCCGCCCGGTCATCCATCGCGGCAGGGGAGGTTCGCTAATGGCCATCAACGTGAAGGTGATGGAGCGGCCCGTCGGTGAGGTGAGCTATGTGCGCGCCACGCTGAAGGGGCTCGCCCTCACGCTCAAGCATCTCGTCGACCCGCATCGCGTCACCATCCAGTATCCCGAGGAGAAGTGGGATCTCTCCCCGCGGTGGCGTGGGACGCATCGCATGCTGACCACCGAGGACGGCAAGGCCAAGTGCGTGGCCTGCGGGCTCTGCCCGACGGTCTGCCCGGCGAACTGCATCAAGCTCGTGCCGGGCGAGGACGAGGTTGGGAATCGCTATCCCCTCGTCTTCGAGATCGACGAGTTCCGCTGCATCTTCTGCGGCTACTGTCAGGAGGTCTGCCCGGAAGAGGCGATCCATCTCGGGCGGCACTACGAGAACGCCGAGTTCAATCGGGCGCAGTTCGTCTACGACCTCGAGCGCCTGACCGCGCAGACCCACCCCGTGAGCACCCTGTGGGATCCCGCTGACCCGCGAGGGGAGTGAGATGGACAACACGTTCCACCCGCTGTTCTACTCGTTCCACTTCTACCTCTTCGGGCTGATCGGGATCGCCTCGGCGCTGCTCTTCGTGACGCGGAAGAGCCCAGTGGCGGCAGCGCTCTGGCTCGTGAACGTCATGTTCTGCCTCGCGGCGCTCTACCTGATGCTCGACGCGCAGTTCATCGGGGCCATCCAGGTCCTGGTGTACGCCGGCGCGATCATGGTGGTCTTCCTCTTCGTGGTGATGCTGCTCAACCTCGGGCATCCGAGCGAGCTGGCGGACATCCGCGGGAACGGGGGACGTCTCGCGGCGGGGGCGGTGGGGCTCGCGCTGCTCGCCGAGGTGGCGGTGCTGACGCGGGCGCGCTTTCCGGCGCAGCTCACCCCGAAGGCTGCGGCGGCGCTGGCGCAGGTCGATCAGCCGGGCGGGGTGATCGCCCCGATCGCCGACGCGCTCTTCCGTGAGCATCTACTCGCCTTCGAGCTGACCTCCATCCTGCTGCTCACGGCGATCGCCGGGGCGGTGGTGCTCGGGCGGAAGCGGGGGGCGGCCGATGCTCGCTGAGTCCCTCCTCCTCTCCGCGGTCCTCTTCACGATCGGCGTCGTCGGGGTCCTCACCCGGCGGAACGCGATCATCCTCTTCATGTGCGTCGAGCTCATGCTCAACGCCGTCAACCTGACCTTCGTGGCGCTCTCCACGCTCTACGGGGCCACGGGGCAGGTCTTCGTGATCATGGTCATGACCGTCGCCGCGGCGGAAGCCGCGGTGGGGCTCGCGATCATCATCTCGATCTTCCGGCATCGCCAGACGGTGCACCTCGACGACATCAACCTGCTCAAGGGCTGATGCATACCGATCTTCCCCCCACGGGGCATCCCCTCGCCGATACGGTCGCGCGCTTCGCGTGGCTGATCCCGGTGCTCCCGCTCCTGGGCTTCCTCGCCAACGGGTTCCTCTCGTTGCATGCGGCAGCCACGCCCGGGCCCGCGGATCCCTCCGCCGGTGGGAATCATCACGGCGATCATGGCGGGCATGCTGCCGCGCACCACGACCATGGGCATGAGGACGGCCACCATGCCGAGCGTCACCCGGCGGCCGGTTTCGTCTCGCTCATCGGACCGGGGGTGCTCCTCGCGGCCTTCGGCCTGACCATCGCCGTCTTCTTCGCGATGCGCGGGGCGGGCGAGGGGATGCATGCGCCCTTCGTGATGACGCTCTTCCAGTGGATGCCGACCGGGTCGCTTTCGCTCGACGTCGCCTTTCAGCTGGACCAGCTCTCTATGGTGATGATGCTGATCATCACGGGGATCGGGACACTGATTCACCTCTTCAGCGTCGGCTACATGCAGGACGATCCGGGGTACCCGCGCTTCTTCGCGTACCTCAACCTCTTCGTCTTCTTCATGCTGATCCTCGTGATGGGGGCCAGCTACCCGCTGATGTTCGTGGGGTGGGAAGGGGTGGGGCTCTGCTCCTACCTCCTGATCGGCTTCTGGTTCAGCGAGCAGGCCAACGCCGACGCGGGCAAGAAGGCGTTCATCATGAACCGCATCGGCGACTTCGGGATGCTCGTGGCGATGTTCTTGCTCTTCGCCAATCTCGGCACCCTCAGCTATGAGGGGGTCCGGGCCGGCGCCGCAGAGCTCGTCTTCGGCGGCGCGCTCGTCACCGCGATCTGCCTCTTCCTCTTCCTCGGCGCGACCGGCAAGTCGGCGCAGATCCCGCTCTTCGTCTGGCTCCCGGACGCGATGGCGGGCCCGACCCCGGTCTCGGCGCTGATCCACGCCGCGACGATGGTCACGGCCGGCGTCTACATGATCGCGCGGAGCGCGACCCTCTTCTCGCTCGCCCCGGTGGCCCAGCTCACCGTCGCAGTGGTCGGCGTGCTCACCGCGGTCTTCGCCGCGACGATCGGCCTCAAGCAGTGGGACATCAAGAAGGTCCTCGCGTACTCCACCGTCTCCCAGCTCGGCTACATGTTCGTCGGCGTGGGCGTCGGGGCGTACACCGCGGGCGTCTTCCATCTCATGACCCACGCCTTCTTCAAGGCGCTGCTCTTCCTTGGGTCGGGCTCGGTGATCTACGCCATGCACTGCGCCTACCACGCGACGCACAACTATGCCGACGCGCAGGACATGCGGAACATGGGTGGGCTCAAGGCCTTCATGCCGGTGACCGCGACCCTCATGTGGATCGCGACGCTGGCGATCGCCGGTATCCCGCCGCTCTCGGGCTTCGTCTCCAAGGACGAGATCCTCGCGGCGGTCTTCGCGCGGACCCATCACTCAACCCTCGCTGAGGCGACCTGGCTCGGGATCCCGGGGAGCGTCGTGCTCTACGGCATCTACGCGCTCGGGCTCGCCGCGGCGCTCATGACGGCGGTCTACATGACGCGCATGATGCTCTACACCTTCCACGGCCCGAATCGCACCGGGGAGGCGGAGCGTCCGCATCTCGCGGAGGCGCCCTGGATCATGACCGGTCCGCTCGTCGTCCTGGGCATCCTCTCGGCGGTCGGTGGGTTCGTGAACCTTCCCAAGCTCTTCGGGGGCGGGATGGCCGAGATCCTCCATCACTGGCTCGAACCGGTGGTGGGCGAGGCGACGCTGCAGGTGACGCTCGGGGAGACCCCGCACCTCTCGCATGCCACGGAGTACGCCCTGATCGGGACCGCGGTCGCGATCGCGGTGATCGGCATCGCCCTCGCCTGGACTCGTTGCAAGCCGGCGGCGCTGGTGCCGGCCGCGGAGGCTCCGGCCGAGGTGGGGCTCGAGAAGACGCTCGCCAACAAGTGGTATGTCGACGAGGCGTACGACCGGGCGGTCGTCCAGCCGACGCTCGGGGTATCGCGCACCGTCCTCTGGAAGGGGCTCGACACCGGTGTCATCGATGGACTGTTCGTGAACGGCAGTGCGTATCTGATGCGTGGGTTGGGCTGGGTCGGATCCCAGCTGCAGACCGGGCGCGTGGGGACCTATGCCTGGGTGCTCGTCCTCGGCGCGGTCGCCATCCTCTCCGCCTTCTCCTTCCGCTGAGGCCCGGCCGATGAACGCAGTGCTCCAAGGGACGGGCTACAACGGGTGGGTGCTCCCCGTGTTGTTGGCGTTGCCGCTACTCGGGGCGGTCACCGTGGCGGTGCAGGGGATCGGGGCGCGCGGGCAGGACGCCCTCGTGCAGATGCAGCAGGCGCGGCGGACCGCGTTGCTCTTCTTCGTGGCCGAGGCGGTGCTCTCGCTCGGGCTCTGGTGGAGCGTCGACGTGAACAACCTCGCTTGGCAGGGGCTCGTCGACCTCCCGTGGATCCCGCAGTGGGGGATCCGTTTCACCGTCGGGCTGGATGGCATCGCGCTGATGCTCGTGCTGCTCACCACGCTCCTGATGCCGCTCGCGGTGCTCGGGAGCTGGACCAGCATCCGTGAACGGACCCATAGCTACTACGCCCTGCTGCTGATCCTCACGACCGGGATGCTCGGCGTCTTTATGGCGCTCGACCTCGTGTTGTTCTATGTGATGTGGGAGGTCATGCTCGTCCCGATGTATCTGATCATCGGGGTGTGGGGCGGGCAGCGCCGGCTCTACGCGAGCCTCAAGTTCTTCTTGTACACGATGGTCGGGTCGCTGCTCATGTTGGTGGCGATCGTCTGGCTCGGGTTGCTCGCAGGGGAGTCGACTGGGGCGCCGACCTTCTCGTACGATGCGATCCTGCAGATGTCGCGGACCACGCAGGTGACGGGGGCCTTCTGGCTCTTCGGCGCCTTCGCGCTGGCCTTCGCGGTGAAGGTGCCGATGTGGCCCTTCCATACCTGGCTGCCCGATGCGCACGTCGAGGCACCGACGGCGGGCTCGGTGATCCTGGCGGCGATCATGCTCAAGATGGGGACCTTTGGCTTCGTGCGGTTCGCGGTACCGCTCTTCCCTGAGGTCGCGATGCACCCGACGGTGCGGGCGGTGATCCTCGCGCTCGCGGTGATCGGGATCGTCTACGGGGCCCTCGTCGCCCTCGTGCAGCCTGATGTGAAGAAGCTCGTCGCGTACTCCTCCGTCTCGCACCTGGGCTTCGTCATGCTCGGGATCTTCGCCATGACGGTCGAGGCGATGCAGGGGGCGCTCATGGTGACGATCAGCCATGGGATCTCGACGGGGGCGCTCTTCCTCCTGATCGGGATGCTCTACGAGCGACGCCATACGCGGCAGCTCGCCGACTTCGGTGGGATCGCCAAGGTGATGCCGGTCTTCGCGGTGATGCTGACCATCGTGGCGCTGAGCTCGATCGGCGTCCCGGGGACCAATGGCTTCGTGAGCGAGTTCCTCGTGCTGCTGGGGTCGTTCACCACCCAGCCGGTCCATGCGGTCATCGCCGCGACGAGCGTGATCTTCGCGGCGGCGTATCTCCTCTGGGCGGTGCAGCGGGTGATCTACAACCCGCTCACCAAGCTGGAGAATCAGGCCCTCAAGGGGTTCGATCTCAACTGGCGTGAGATCGGGCTCATCACCCCGCTCCTCATCGGGATCCTCTGGCTCGGGGTCTATCCCAAGCCGGTGTTGCAGAAGACCGAGGCGGCTGCCGCGCGCTTGGTGCGGGCGGTCGATGTCGCCGTGTCGAATGCACGTCGGGTCGGAGGCCAGCCATGACATACGATCTTGCCGTGCCGTCGCAGCTGCTGGCGGCGCTCCTCCCGGATCTCACCCTCATGGGTGGGGCGATCCTCCTGCTCCTCGCCGCCGCCTGGCGCCCGGAGTCGGATACGCATCAGCGGCTCATCGGCCGTGGCGCGATGGCGCTCGTCGTCCTCACGATGGGGTCGGTCATCGCGACCGCACTGCGTGGCGCGACGGTCACCGATGGTCCGATCGCGATGGACGGCTTCCGCTGGACGATGGACCTCGTGATCCTCCTCGGCGCGCTCGGGACGATCGCGATCTCCACCGAGCAGCATGCGCGTGACGGGATCAAGCATCCCGAGTCGCATGTGCTCGTGCTCTTCGCGGCGTCGGGGATGATGATCCTCGCGGCGGCGCGCGACCTGATGGTGATCTTCCTCGGGATCGAGATCATGTCGGTCGCGGTCTATGTGCTCGCCGGGTTGAATCGCCGCAGTGCGCGGGCGGCGGAGGGGGCGCTCAAGTATTTCCTGCTTGGGGCCTTCGCGACCGGCTTCTTGCTCTATGGGATGGCGCTCATCTATGGCGCTACGGGCGAGACACGGCTTCAAGAGATCGTGACCGCCCTGATCCGCCATTCGCTTGCCCTGGACCCGATGTTCCTCATCGGGATGGGGCTCCTGTTGATTGGCCTCGCCTTCAAGGTCGCGGCGGTGCCGTTCCACATGTGGGCCCCGGATGTCTATGACGGCGCACCGGCTCCGATCGCCGGATTCATGGCGGCCTCGGTGAAGGCGGCCGCGTTCGCGACCTTCCTCCGCATCTGGTACGAGACCTTCTACAGCGTCTATGGCCTGTGGGCCAACGCCGTGGCCTGGGTCGCGATCATCACCATGGTCGTCGGCAACGTCGTCGCGCTCTCGCAGACGAACATCAAGCGGATGCTCGCCTACTCGAGCATCGTGCACTCGGGCTATCTCCTCGTCGCGGTGACGGCGGGGACCGCGGTCGCGAGCGGGGCGGTGGCCTTCTATTTAATGGCGTACACGCTGGCGACGCTCGGCGCCTTCGCGGTCGTCGGGGCGATGCAGCCCGTCGGTGAGACCGATGCGCCGATCGCGTCCTACGAGGGGCTCTGGACGGTGCGGCCCTGGCTGGCCGTCGGGATGGCGATCTATCTCCTCGCCTTCCTTGGGTTCCCGGTCTTCGGTGGGATGGGCTTCTTCGCGAAGTGGTATCTCCTCTCGGCGGCGATCGCCTCCCCCGGCCGGTTGGTGCTGATCTCGGTCATCGTGGTGCTAACCTCGGTGATCTCCGCTGGCTACTACCTCTCGATCATCCGCGCGATGTTCATGAAGCCGCGGGCGGCTGACGCGCCGGAGATCCCGGCGGCCGGACCGCTGACCCGTACGGTGCTCGTGGTGGCGGCGGTGTTGATCGTCGCGCTCGGGATCCTCCCGGGCCAGATCACCCCGCTCACCGCGCGATCGGGGTTCGCCCCGCATCCGGTCGATCCCACGCTCCTCTCGATCCCCGCGCAACCATGATCGCGCCGGGCATCTTCCGGCAGTACGACATCCGCGGCATCTACGGCAAGGATCTCACCGTGGAGGCCGCGGAGGCCATCGGCCGCGCCTATCCGCTGATCATGGCCGAGCGCGGCGTGCAGGGTGCGGTCGCCGTCGGCCGCGACAACCGGCCGAGTGGTCGGGCGCTCCGCGATGCGCTCGTGAAGGGGCTTACGGCGAGTGGCGTGGATGTCATCGACGTGGGCGAGGTTCCGACGCCGCTCCTCTATTGGAGCCTGCACCACCTCCCGGTGGCGGCGGGGATCCAGATCACCGGCTCACATAATCCGCCCGAGTACAACGGCTTCAAGTGCTGCATCGGGACCGGGTCGCTGCATGGCGAGGGAATCACGCGGCTGCGCGACCTCATCACCGCCGGTGCCTTCCCGACGGGACAGGGCACGGTGCGCCACGAGGCGATCGTCGATCGCTATGTGACGGATATCGTCGACCGCATCGGACCGCTCCCCCATGACCTGAAGATCGTGATCGACTGCGGGAACGGGGCCGGCGCGATCGTCGCGCCGCAGCTCTTCAAGGCCCTCGGCGTACAGGCCACGATGCTCTTCGCCGAGAGCGATGGGACCTTCCCGAACCACCATCCCGATCCGACGGTCGAGGCGAACCTGCAGGACCTCATCGCCGTCGTCCGCCAGACGGGGAGCCAGCTCGGCATCGGATTCGACGGCGATGCGGATCGTATCGGGCTCGTCGATCAGGATGGGACGATCGTCTGGGGTGATTATCTGCTCCTCCTCTACGCCCGTGATGTGTTGGCGCGGACCGGGAAGGGCCAGTCGATCATCTTCGACGTGAAGTGCTCCCAGGCGCTCGCTGATGGGATCGCACAGGCGGGTGGCACGCCGGTGATGTGGAAGACGGGGCACTCCCTGATAAAGGATAAGATGAAGGCGCTCCACGCCCCGATCGCCGGCGAGATGTCGGGCCACATGTTCTTCACCGAGGGGTTCTACGGGCATGACGACGCGCTCTACGCGGCGGCGCGCCTCCTGCGCATCATCGCCGATGCGAAGCAATCGGTGCAGGCGCTCCTCGCCGACGTCCCGCGCCTCGTCTCGACACCCGAGTTGCGCATCGATTGCGCTGATGATCGCAAGGAAGGGGTGGTCCGCGACGCGCTCGCGCACTTCGCGGTACGCTACAAGGTCTCTGATGTCGACGGCGTCCGCATCCTCTTCGAGGGGGGCTGGGGGCTCATCCGGAGCTCGAACACGCAGCCGATCCTCGTGATGCGCTTCGAGGCCGATTCCGCCGAGCGCCTCGCGATGATTCGTGCGGAGGTCGAGTCGTGGCTGACCGCGCAGGGGATCGACGTCACGCCCGGCGTCGGGCACTAAGATGACCCAGCGGCGCAGCCGCTGGCGGTGGATCCTCGGGCTCCTCGTTGCCCTCGCGGTGGGGCGAGGGATCTCCGGAGTGGTCGCGGGGGCCGCCCAGGCGGAGGCGCTCGGTGTGCGACCCAGCTGGCGGCTCTTCACCGCGATGGACCTCTTCCTGCGTACGCTGGTCGCGGCGGTCGCCGCGCTCGTGCTCTTCGTGAATCTGCTCGGGGTTCGTCACTCGATCGTCTCCGTGGTGCTCCCGCGGCAGATCGGGAACCTCCGCATCGGTGAGGCGATCCCGATGCGGCTACTCACGCTCGGGGCGGCCGCCGTCGCCGTGGCGATCGGAGCCCTCTTCGCCCTCGTCGATCTGGACGTTCAGCAGGTACTTCTTGCGCTCCATGGCGTCCGCTTCGGCGAGAGCGATCCCTTTCTCGAGCGAGATATCGGCTGGTATCTGATCGGGTTCCCGGTGGAGCGGGCGCTCTGGGAGACGGTCGTCCGCATCGTCATGGTCGCGAGTCTGTTCACGCTCGTGCTCTACGCGGCCACGCCGAGCCTCCGTGTGCGTGAGGGACGCCTCATGGTCACGGATTGGGCCCGTCGGCATCTGGGGGTGCTGGGTGGTGTGGCGATGCTCCTCCTCGCGTGGCACTGGCGCCTGGCGCGGTACGAGGTGCTCGTCACGGGGAGTGGCGCATCCGAGGGGTTCGGTGCGGTCGACCATCGGTTGGTCCTGCCGTATCTCCTGACGCTCTCGATCGTGATGGCGGGGGCCGCGGGGGTCTTCATCGTGGCGGTCTGGCAGCGGGCCACGCGTGTGGCGGTCGGTCTGCTCCTGAGCTTCCTCGTGATCGGGCCGTTAGGACGACTGGCGATCGTGACCTTCGCCCCGAGCTTGGGCGCGACGACGCGTGGGATTCGCGATCGTGAGCTCGCGTATGTGGCGACCCGGGCGCGCTTCACGGCCCGCGCCAGCGGCGCTGTGGCAGCCGGCACCGATCGTGCCCCGATCGCGCTCGACTCCCTGCGACGGCTGATCCCACCGCGCGCGGTGATCCTCCCCGACGGCGGTCGATACCGCGTGGTCCATGACACGACGGGCCAGGTCGCGGCCGCGGCGCTCGAGACGTGGGGGCAGCGCATCAGCCAGGCGTGGGCGATGCAGAACCCGCGCCTCGCGATGGATGGGGGCGCGATGGGTGATCGCCTTCTGGTGGGCACGAATCCGTGGTCCCGCATCGCGCGCGTCGCCCCGTTCCTCCGTCCCGCGACGATGCCTCGACTCGTGATCCGTGAAGGAGGTGCGCTCTGGGTGGTCGATCTCGAGGTCGCGGGCGAATGGTATCCCTTGGCCACCCCGCTCCCCCACCGCGGCACGGTCGTCCGCTATCGCCGGTCGGCAGGGGTCGCACTGGTCGATGCGATGACGGGTGTCGTTCGCATCCTCCCACCGGCGGATCCCGATCCGGTGCTGCGTGCCTGGATGGCCCTCGTCCCCGATGTGTTTTCGGCGGGGGCGTCGCTCGGGCGGGGGATCGATCGGTCGGCGATGGACAGTACGCATGGCGAGAGCACACTGCACTCGTTCCTTCGCCTCGACTATCTTTCGCCGCCGTCCCATTTCCCCTCTCTGGAGACCGTGTGAACCTCCACGAATACCAAGCCAAGGAGATCCTCCGCGCGCATGGCGTGAACATCCCGCCGGGTCGCATCGCGACCACCCCCGCCGAGGCGGAGGCCATCGCGAAGGAGTACGGTGTCCCTGTGATGGTGAAGGCGCAGGTCCATGCCGGTGGGCGTGGGAAGGCCGGCGGTGTGAAGTTCTGCAAGACCTCGGGGGAGGTCAAGGAGAAGGCCACCGCGATCCTCGGGATGAAGATCAAGGAGCTTACCGTCGAGCAGGTGCTGGTCACCGTGGCCGCGGATATCGGGACCGAGGCCTACGTCGGGATCATCGTCGATCGCGCGACCAAGAAACCGGTCTTCATGGTCTCGGCGGCTGGCGGGATCGACATCGAGGAGGTGGCGGCCTCGACTCCGGAGAAGATCCTCTATGTCCCGGTCGATGTGCGCTACGGTCTGCCGACCTACGACGCGATGCGCATGGGATTCTTCCTCTACTCGGATGTGAAGCTCGCGCGGGGCGCGGCAAAGATCATGCAGCAGCTCTATGCCGCCTTCATGGCGAGTGGGTGCTCGCTGGCGGAGATCAACCCGCTGGTCGTGACGCCGGCCGGTGAGCTCGTGGCGGTCGACGGCAAGATGGTGATCGATGACAACGAGCTCAATCGGCGCCCTGAGATCGCAGCGCTGCGCGACGAGCGGAGCGAGGAGCCCTCCGAGGTCGACGCGCGCAACGCCAACCTGACCTTCATCAAGCTCGATGGCAACGTCGGCTGCGTGGTGAACGGCGCGGGGCTCGCGATGGCCACGATGGACCTCGTGAAGTACTACGGCGGCGAGCCGGCGAACTTCCTCGACATCGGCGGGTCCTCGAACCCCGAGAAGGTCGTGAACGCGCTCCGCATCATCACCGCCGACCCGAACGTGAAGGCGATCCTCTTCAACATCTTCGGCGGCATCACGCGCACCGACGACGTCGCCAACGGGATCGTGACCGCGACCAAGGCGAATCCGCTCAAGGTACCGATCGTCATCCGTCTCACCGGCACCAACGAGGAGATCGCGATGCGGATCCTCAAGGACAACGGCTTCTCGGCGTCGAGCGACATGGACACCGCCGTGCAGCAGGCCGTGGCGCTCGCCAAGGGAGGGAAGTGAGATGAGCGTCTTCATCGACAAGCACACCAAGCTGGTGGTGCAGGGGATCACGGGCCGGGACGGCTCGTTCCATGCCAAGCAGATGATGGAGTACGGCACGCAGGTCGTCGCCGGCGTCACCCCCGGGAAGGGGGGACAGCAGTTCGAGGGAACGGTGCCGATCTTCAATACCGTCGCCGACGCCGTGCAGGCCACCGGCGCGAACACGAGCGTCATCTACGTGCCGCCGCCATTCGCTGCCGATGCCATCATGGAGGCGGCGGCTTCCGGCGTCTCCCTCGTGGTCTGCATCACCGAGGGCGTCCCCGTCCTCGACATGACGAAGGTCTACCCCTTCGTGAAGGAGCGCGGCGTCCGCCTCATCGGCCCCAACTGCCCGGGGCTCATCACGCCAGGCGAGTCGAAGGTCGGGATCATCCCGGGCCGCATCTGCACCCCGGGCCCCGTCGGCGTGGTCTCGCGCTCAGGCACGCTCACGTATGAGGTGGTCTACCAGCTCACGCGCGCGGGGATCGGACAGACGACCTGCGTCGGGATCGGCGGCGACCCGATCAATGGGACCAACTTCATCGACTGCCTCGCGGCTTTCGAGAAGGATCCGGCCACGAAGGCGATCGCGATGATGGGGGAGATCGGCGGGACCGATGAGCAGGAGGCCGCTGAGTTCATCCGCCTGCAGATGAAGAAGCCGGTGGTCGGCTTCATCGCGGGGCAGACCGCTCCGCCAGG
The DNA here is from genome assembly GCA_016871915.1 of Gemmatimonadota bacterium. Lineage (GTDB taxonomy): Bacteria > Gemmatimonadota > Gemmatimonadetes > Gemmatimonadales > Gemmatimonadaceae > Pseudogemmatithrix. The sequence goes on along the minus strand of VHBP01000019.1, from coordinate 18,786 downwards.
CCGCCGGATGGGCCACGCCGGCGCGATCATCTCGGGCTCGTCCGGGACCGCGCAGGAGAAGCTCGAGGCCTTCGCCGCCGCCGGGATGGGTATCGCGAAGCGCCCGATCGACTTCGTGGAACTCCTCAAGGCGCGTCTCTAGTTCGTCTGGTAGAACCTCCGCTCACTCACCTCTCAACACGACCTTCCGATGCTTGACTATACGTTCTCGATCATCAAGCCCGACGCCTTCAACTCCGGCAAGGCGGGGAAGATCCTCGCCCATCTCGAGGGGCAGGGCTTCACCCTCAAGGCGTGCCGGGTGATCCACATGACCAAGCGCCAGGCGGAGGAGTTCTACGCCGTGCACCGCGGCCGTCCCTTCTTCGCGGAGCTCGTCGAGTTCATGAGCTCGGCCCCCTGTCTGCCGTTCATCCTCGCGAAGGCCGGCGCGGTGCATGCGCTCCGTGACGCCATCGGCGCGACGGATCCGGCGGAGGCCGCGGCGGGCACGGTCCGGAAGCTCTACGCCGAGTCCAAGGGGCGGAACGCGATCCATGCCTCGGATTCCGACGATAATGCGGTGCGGGAAAGCCGCTTCTTCTTCACCGAGGCCGAGGTCGTCTGATTGCAGGCCTAAGTGCCTGTCAGACCGTAGGTTGGGCCCTTGCTTCGGCGGGGGCCTTTTCGTTAGGATTCAAAGCTATGCTGTCGTTTCCCGTCCGCGTGCTGTCGCAGGGGGCTGTTCAGGTCGATGGCGACCTCGCTCCCGACGACCCGGTCTGGTTGGAGGGCGACAGTCGTCCCGTGCGGGGCGTCCATGTCACCGGGCGCATCAGCGGGGCGGGCAGCGGGCGGTTCTACTTCAGTGGGGCCCTCTCGGGGGTCGCCGGTGGGGAGTGCCGTCGGTGCCTCGCGCCGGTGGAGATCGCGGTGCAGTCGGATCTGCATGCCATCTTCGCCGATGCGAGCGACGAGAATGCCGATGAACCCGATGTGCTCCCGTTGGGTGAGGGAGGGCTGACAGTCGATCTGCGTCCCGCGGTCCGCGAACAGTGGGTGCTCGAGACCGCGGTCCTCCCGTTGTGCCGGCCCGAGTGTCTCGGGCTCTGTCCGACGTGCGGGGCCGACCGGAACACGAGTCCCTGCGCCTGCAGTCTGTCCTGATCCATGTCCCTTAGCCGATAGGTTCCTCCGATGGCCGTCCCGAAGCGTCGCACCTCCAAGCGCAAGAAGCGCGCCCGCAACACCCACAAGGTCGCCCCGGCGATCAACATCCAGGCGTGCCCGAAGTGCGGCGCGATGAAGCGCCCGCACCATGTGTGCGAGGATTGCGGCTTCTACGCCGGCACACAGCGCGTCGCGGCTCGCGACGCGTAAGCCATGGCGCGGATCGCGCTGGACGTCATGGGGGGCGATCATGCCCCCGAAGCGCCCGTCGCCGCCGCGCTGCTCGCCGCGCAGGAGCTCGCGCCGTCGCATGAGCTGCAGCTCGTCGGCCGCGAGGCCGTCATCCGTGAGGAACTGAGCCGCCAGCTCGTCGGCGCCACGCCCCTCCTGCGCGAGGCCGTCTCCCAGTTCGCCATCATCGACGCCCCAGAGGCGATCGAGATGACGGATAAGCCCTCCGTCGCCATCCGCGGCAAGCCCAACTCCTCGACGGCGGTCGGACTCCGGCTCCAAGCCGAGGGGCAGTCGGATGCCTTCGTCTCGGCGGGGAACACCGGGGCCCAGATGGCGGCCTCGACCTTCATCCTGCGGCTCCACGAGGGGCTCTCGCGCCCCGCGATCGCGACGGTCCTCCCGACCGCGCGGCAGCCGATCGTGATGCTCGACGCCGGAGCCAACGTCGATTGTGCCTCCGCCGAGCTCGTGCAGTTCGCCCGCCTCGGGCATGTCTTCGCCAAGGACATCCTCGGTCGCCCGACGCCCGCGGTCGGCCTGCTCTCGATCGGAGAGGAGGCGGAGAAGGGGAATACCGCCGTGAAGGAGGCGCATCAGGCGCTTCTCGGTGCCGGCCTGCACTTCATCGGCAACGTCGAAGGGCGTGATATCCCGATGGGGGCCTGTGATCGTGGCCCGATCGATGTCGTCGTCTGCGACGGTTTCACCGGCAACGTCCTCCTCAAGTTCTACGAATCGGTCGCCCCGATGATGTATGGTCTGCTCAAGCAGGTCGGCGTCACCAAGGAGCAGTTCGGGATGGCGATGCAGTCGCTCGACTACGCCAAGTACGGCGGCGCTCCGCTCCTCGGCGTGAAGGGGGTGAGCATCATCTGTCATGGGAAGTCGAGCCCCGAGGCGATCAAGAACGGGATCCTGGCTGGGCTCCGGGCCTTCGAGTCCGAGATGAGCCGACACGTCGGCGAACAGCTCGGCGCATGAAGCGCCCCGTCGCGATGCTCGCGGCGACCGCATATGCGGTGCCGAAGCGGGTCTTCACCAACGACGACTTCGCGTCGATCGGTGTGGAGACCTCCGACGAGTGGATCCGCGAGCGCACCGGGATCGGGCAGCGCTACATCGCTGGCGAGGGGGAGACCCTCACCTTTCTCTGCACCGAGGCGGCGCGCCAGGCGATGGCGATGGCCGGCGTGACGGCCGCCGAGCTCGATCTCATCATCCTCGGCACCGCGAGCCCCGATCGGCTCCTGCCGGCGACGGCGGTCGAGGTCCAGGCGGCGCTCGGGGCCTCGCGTGCGGCGGCGTTCGATCTCGATGCCGCCTGTTCGGGGTGGCTCTATAGCTGTCAGGTCGCGGAAGGATTGATCGCCACCGGGAACTACGAGACGATCCTCGTGATCGGCGGCGAGGTCCTCTCGCGCATCATCAACTGGAAGGATCGCAACACCTGCGTCCTCTTCGGCGATGGTGCGGGCGCGACGATCATCCGGCGCAGCACCAAGCAGCGCGGGATCCTCTCGGCGTACATGCGCTCCGACGGCACCCTGGCCGATCTCCTCCAGCGGCCCAAGGGCGCTGGCGCCTGCCCGATGACGAACGAGATCCTCGCGGAGGGATCGCACTTCATCACGATGGCGGGGCGCGAGGTCTTCAAGAATGCGGTCCGGTCGATGGCGGACGCGGCGGATCGGGCGCTCGATGGGGCGAAGCTCTCCTCGACCGACGTCGATCTCCTCATCCCGCATCAGGCGAATATCCGCATCATCGAGGCGACCGCGAAGCACGCGAGCATCCCGATGGACAAGGTGTTCGTGAACGTCGACCGCTACGGGAACACCTCGGCCGCCTCGATTCCGATCGCGCTGAGCGAGGCGCAGACGCAGGGGCTGGTGAAGGAGGGCTCGACGGTGATGTTCGTCGCCTTTGGCGCGGGCTTCACCTGGGGTTCGATGATCGTCCGGTTCTAGCCGATGTTCTTCCTCCTCTTTCCCGGTCAGGGCTCGCAGAAGCCCGGGATGGCCAAGGATCTCGTCGAGACCTATCCGGCGGCACGTGCGACCTTCTCCGCGGTCGACGCCGCCCTCGGCACGTCGCTCAGCGCCCTCTGCTTTGACGGACCGGCCGACGAGTTGACGCTCACCCACAATGCGCAACCGGCGCTGCTGGCGCATGGCGCGGCGGTGTGGAGCACGGTGCAGGGGCATCTCGCGGGTCGGGTGGTCGGGGCGGCGGGGCACTCGCTTGGCGAGTTCACGGCGTATCAGGCGGCGGGATCACTGGGGCTCGACGATGCGGTGCGGCTCGTCCGCACGCGCGGTGAGCTCATGTACCGCACCGGGGTCGAACGTCCTGGCGCGATGGCGGCGATCCTCGGGACCCTCACGACGCCGATCGGCGAGATCTGTCAGGCGGCCTCCGCGCATGGGATCTGCGTGCCGGCGAACTTCAATGCCGACGAGCAGATCGTGATCTCGGGTGAGGTCGCGGCGGTGGAGGCGGCGATGGAGGGGGCCAAGGCGGCGGGGGCCAAGCGGGCACTGCGGCTCCCGGTGAGCGGGGCCTTCCACAGTCCGCTGATGCAGCCCGCCGAGGCGGGACTCGCGTCGGCGATCGATGCGGCGGCCTGGCACGCCCCGCGCTTCCCGGTCTGGAGCAATGTGACCACCGAAGCGGTGACCGATGTCGCGACCGCGCGCCAACTCCTCGTCCGGCAGCTCACCTCACCGGTCCGGTGGGTCGAGCAGGTGCGGGCGATCGCGGTCACACATCCCGCGGTCTCCTTCGTCGAGATGGGCCCTGGGGCGGTGCTGACCGGCCTCGTGAAGCGTCTCGCCCCGGGGTGTCAGTATCTGACCTGCGGCACCGCGGCCGAGGTCGAGGCGCTCCTGCAGCTCTGATTCCAGTCGGGGCGTCCCGCGCCCCGTCGTGCTCACCCTCCACCGGACGGTTCATGGCACTCCCTATCGATCTCACTGGCAAGGTCGCGCTCGTCACCGGCTCCACGCGCGGGATCGGGCGCACGATCGCGAAGACGCTGGTCGACGCCGGGGCGAAGGTCGCCGTGGTGGGGCGCGATCTGGCGAAGGCGGAACAGGTGGCGGAGGAATTGGGGGAGGCCCGCGGCTTCGCCTGTGATGTGGTCGATCCCGCCTCGGTGACGATGCTCGTGCAGACGGTGGAGGACGCCTTCGGGTCGTTGGATATCCTCGTGAACAATGCGGGGATCACGCGTGACAAGCTCATGCTCCGGATGAAGGAAGAGGATTGGGACGCGGTGCTCGATACGAACCTACGGTCGGCCTTCGTGGCGATCCGGGCCGCCCAGCGCGGGATGATGAAGCGGCGCTGGGGGCGGATCATCAACATCGCCTCGGTGGTGGGGATCTTCGGGAACAAAGGGCAGGCGAACTATGCGGCCAGCAAGGCGGGGATGATCGGCCTCAGCAAGTCGGTGGCGAAGGAGCTGGCTAGCCGGAACATCCTCTGCAACGTGGTCGCGCCGGGGTTCATCACCAGCGATATGACCGATGCCATGACCCCGCAGGCGGTCGAGGCGCTCGCGGCACAGATCTCGCTGGAGCGGTTCGGGGCGGCCCAGGATGTGGCCGGCGTGGTGGCCTTCCTCGCCTCGGAGCATGCGGCGTACATCACCGGGCAGGTCCTCGCCGTGGATGGTGGTCTGGCGATGTGAACCGGGCGCGCATTCCGTGCCGCTGCCCCCTGTCAAATCGTTATATTTCTGGGCCGTCGGAGCGACTTCCGGCGGCCCTCGTGGTTCCACCCTCTTGGAGTTCTCGACGCATGGCTGATCATACTGCGAAGGTGAAGGACATCATCGAGAAGGAGCTCGGGGTCGAGCGTGAGAAGCTGACCGACGGCGCTAGCTTCATCGACGATCTCGGGGCCGACTCGCTCGACATCGTCGAGCTCGTCATGGAGTTCGAGAAGGAGTTCAACATCGACATCCCCGACGAGGATGCCGAGAAGTTGAAGACGGTCGGTGACGCCATCGGCTACCTGAACGCCAAGCTCGCCGGCTGAGATGGCGGGTCTGCGTCGCCGGGTGGTCCTCACGGGGGCCGGTTGTCTGACCTCCGTCGGGAACGACGTGGCCTCCACGTGGGCGGCGCTACTCGAGGGCCGCTCCGGGGGTGGGCCGATCACCCGGTTCGACGCGTCGGGCTTCAAGGTCCGGTTCGCGCATGAGGTGAAGGGGTTCGACATCGGCGCGTACATGGACCGCAAGGAGGCCAAGCGCGCCGACCGCTACACGCAGTACGCGATGGCCGCCGCGGTGCAGGCCATGCGCGATGCCGGGCTCGGAGAGGGGACCGGGTACGACCCGGATCGCCTCGGCGTGATCATCGGCTCGGGGATCGGCGGGATCGAGACCTTCGAGGCGCAGCACACGGTGCTGATGCAGGACGGGCCCGGCCGGATCTCTCCCTTCTTCGTCCCGATGTTCATCGGCGACATCGCGGCTGGTGTGGTTTCGATGCGCTTCCAGGCGAAGGGCCCCAACTACGCGACCCAGTCGGCCTGCGCCTCCAGTGCGCATGCGATCGGGGATGCCTTTCGGTTGATCGCCTACGGCGACGCCGACTTCATGATCGCCGGTGGGGCGGAGGCGGCGGTCTCGCCGATGGCGATCGGCGGCTTCGCGAACATGCAGGCGCTCTCCACGCGCAACGAGTCACCGGAGACGGCCTCACGCCCCTTCGACCAGACGCGTGACGGATTCGTGCTCGGCGAGGGTGCAGGGGTCGTGATCCTCGAGGAGCTGGAGCATGCGCGAGCGCGCGGCGCGCAGATCTACTGCGAGGTCGTGGGCTACGGTGCCACGGGGGACGCCTACCATCTCACCGGGCAGCCGGAGGATCACGCCGGTCTCCAGCGCGCGATGCGTCGGGCCCTCGAGGATGCGGGGCTCGCGCCGTCCGATGTGCAATATGTGAACGCGCACGGCACCTCGACGCCGCTCAACGACTCGAACGAGATCCGCGCCATCAAGGCGGTCTTCGGACCGCACGCCACGGGACTGAACGTCAGCTCGACCAAGTCGAGCACGGGGCACATGCTCGGCGCCGCCGGGGCGGTCGAGTCGATCTTCTCCGCCCTCGCGATCCGCCACGGGATCATCCCGCCGACGATCAACCTCCAGACCCCAGATCCCGAGTGCGACCTCGACTGCACGGCGAACACGCCGGTGCGTCGTGAGGTACACGCGGTGCTCTCGAATTCCTCTGGCTTCGGCGGCCACAACGCCAGCATCGCGCTGCGCCGCCTGATCGGGTGAGGTGATGAGCGCGGTGGTGACGGGTCTCCAGCTCCCCCTCACGCGCCTCTCGGATCCCGTCGTGCGACGGGTCGCCGAGAAGATCGCGGCAGGGGAACGGCTCTCGACTGCCGACGGGTTGGCCCTCTTTCGCTCGACGGATCTCACGGGGATCGGCCTGCTTGCGGACGCGGTGAACCACGCCAAGCATGGCGACGTGGTGACCTTCGCCGCGAACCAGCACATCAACCCGACCAACATCTGCACCCTGCGCACCACCTGCGTCTTCTGCGGCTATGCCCGGTTGCCGAAGGAGGAGGGGGCGTATCGCTACACCCTCGATGAGGTGCTGCAGGAGGCTCGGACGGGCAACGGTGGGATGACGCGCGAGTTTCATATCGTCGGTGGGCTCGACATGAAGGCGGGGCTCGCCTATTACCAAGAGATCTTCCGCGCGCTGAAGACCGAGATGCCCCACGTGCACATCAAGGCGCTGACGGCGGTCGAGATCGCGCACATCGCGCGGATCGAGAAGATGAGCTGGGCCGAGGTCCTGAGCGCGCTCAAGGAGGCGGGGCTCGACACGCTCCCTGGCGGCGGGGCCGAGACCTTCAGCGCCGCGGTGCGGGAGGAGATCGCCAACAAGAAGCTGGGGGCGGCCGACTACATCGGCGTCCACCGGACGGCGCATGGATTGGGAATCCGCTCGAACTGCACGCTCCTCTACGGGCATATCGAGACCTACGAGGACCGCATCGAGCACATGGCGATGCTGCGCTCGCTCCAGGACGAGACCGGGGGCTTCCTCGCCTTTATCCCGCTCGCCTATCACCCCGACGACAACGTCCTCGGGGAGAAGCTCGGCCGTCGCGGCACCGCCACGTCGGGGGTCGAGGATCTCAAGATGCTCGCGATCGGACGGCTCTTCCTCGACAACTTCGACCATGTGAAGAGTCACTGGATCATGGTCACGCCGGCGCTCTCGCAGCTCGGGCTGCACTACGGCGTCAATGACCTCGAGGGGACGGTGGTCCGCGAGAAGATCTATCACGCGGTCGGGGCGCAGACGCGCCAGGCGATGTCGCTCGACGAGATCCTCGCGCTGATCCGCGGGGCGGGGAAGATCCCCGCGGAGCGGGACAGCTTCTATCGGATCATCCGGCGCTTCGACGAGCCGGCGGACCAGGCCGCGTGATGCGCGTCGGCCGCATCCCCTACATCAACACCTATCCCGTCTACGGGGCGATCGACCGTGGGCTGGTGCCCTTGGATGCGACGCTGGTCGATGGGGTCCCGACGGCGCTGAATCGGCGCATGGCCAAGGGGACGCTCGACGTCTCCGTGGTCTCGGCGGTGGAGTATGCTCGCGACTCCGAGCGCTATCTCCTCCTCCCCGATCTCGCGATCTCCTGCGATGGACCGGTGCGGAGCGTGCTCCTCTTCTCGAGCGTGCCGGCGGAGTCGCTCTCCGGCCAGCGCGTGCTCGTGAGCCGCAGCTCGATGACCTCGGTGCATCTGCTCGAGCTGCTCTTCACGCATGTCTGGAAGTCGGAGCCGGTCTTCGTCCCGGGCGATGCGGAGGCCGATGCCATCGCGCGTGACGGTGGCGACCCCTGCGTGGCCCGCCTCGTGATCGGGGATGCCGCGCTCATGCTGCAGAGCCCGGGCCATCCGCTCGCCGAGGCCCACGGTCGGGCTTACCCGCACGTCTACGACCTCGGCGCGGTCTGGCGGGAGTGGACGGGGCTCCCCTTCGTCTTCGCCGTCTGGGTGGCGCAGCGGACCACGCCGGTGGAGCAGGCCTTGGCGGTCCATGCCTCGCTCATCCGTTCACGCGAGTGGGGCGTCCGGCATCTCGACCTCCTCTCCACGCAGGCCGCCGAGGTGACCGGGGTCCCGGTCGCCGAGTGCCGCCGGTACTTCGACGGCCTCGATTGGCGGCTTGGCCTGCGCGACCTCGAGGGGCTCACCGAGTTCTTCCGCCGGCTCGAGCTCGCGGGGAAGGTCCCGAAGGGCCGACTGGCGTTCCTGCCTGCCACGCGGCGGGCGGGGTAGTATTCGAGAGCGTCACCCGCGACACCGTCCATCTCAGCGATCCTGCGCATGTCCTACGAATCCGATCTCCTCGACTACTACACGAAGGCCCCGCTCCTCGAGCTCGGGGCCGACGCCGATGCGGTGCGTCGTCGGCTCCATCCCGAGCCCGTCGTCACGTACATCGTCGATCGGAACATCAACTATACCAACGTCTGTGTCGCTGACTGTGGCTTCTGCGCCTTCTACCGTCGCCCGAAGGATGGCGAGGGGTGGACCCTCAGCTACGAGGAGATCGGCGCGAAGATCGATGAGGTGAAGGCGTTGGGCGGGGTGCAGATCCTGATCCAAGGCGGGCACAACCCGTACATCCCGTTCGAGTGGTACCTCGAGCTCCTCAGGTACATCAAGCGGAATCATCCGATCCACGTACACGGCTTCTCGCCGAGCGAGGTCGACTTCTGGGCGACGCTCTACCGCATGGATGCGCGGACCGTGATCCAGGAGTTGGTGAAGGCAGGGCTCGATTCCATCCCGGGCGGGGGCGGTGAGATCCTCGTGCAGCGCGTGCGCGACAACGTCGCCAAGAAGAAGGCGGGTGCGGACCGCTGGCTCGAGGTGATGGAGATCGCGCATGGCGAGGGGCTCAGGACCTCATGCACCATGATGTACGGGATCGGCGAGACGATGGCGGAGCGCATCGAGCATCTACTGCGGCTGAAGGCGGTACAGGACCGCACCAAGGGCTTCACCGCCTTCATCTGCTGGCCGCTCCAGCCGGAGAACACGCCGGAGATGAGCCACATGCCGAAGACCGATGCGGTGGAGTACCTCCGCACGACGGCCTTCGCGCGCACCGTGCTCGACTCGATCCCGAACATCCAGGCGAGCTGGGTGACGATGGGGATGAAGGTCGGCCAGACCGCGCTGCACTACGGGTGCAACGACTTCGGCTCGCTGATGCTCGAGGAAAATGTGGTCTCGGCGGCGAACACGACCTATCGCACGACGACCGACGAGATGGAGCGGCTGATTAGTGAGGCGGGGTTCACGCCGCGGCGGCGGTTCCAGGACTACTCGTTGATCCCGGTGACCCCCGAGACGGTGGCCGCCTGAGCGCCCCGATGTCAGCTCCCATGCGCGTCGGAATCGGCTACGACTCGCACCGCTTCGTGGCGGGGCATGGCGTCTTGCTGGGCGGCGTGCTGATCCCGGCGACGGTGCGGTGTACCGGGCATAGCGATGCCGATCCGGCCTGCCATGCGCTCACCGACGCCCTGCTGGGCGCGGCGGGGCTCGGCGACATCGGCGAGATGTTCCCCGATACGGCCGCCGAGAACAAGGACCGCGACAGCATCGAGATGCTCCGTCTGGCCGTGGCGCGCGTGCGCGCGGCGGGGTGGGCCCCGGTGCAGTGCGATCTCACGGTGATCGCGGAGACGCCGAAGGTCGGGGCGCATCGACCGGCGATCCGGGAGCGGCTGGGGGAGGCGCTCGGGATCCCCGCCGCCGACGTGATGATCAAGGGGAAGACCAACGAGGGGATGGGGTTCATCGGCCGCGGCGAGGGGATCGCCTGCATGGCCGTCGCGACGCTCGCTCGCCTCACCCCGTAGTCCCATGGAACAGTTCTTCGCGTACTTCGACGGGATCCCCCCCGTCGCGCTCTACGCGTTGATCTTCGTCGCCTCGTATCTTGAGGGACTCCTGCCGATCGTGCCGGGCGACATCGCCACGGCGTTCTTCGCCTTCCTCGCGGCGCGCGCCGGGGGGCTCTTCCCGCCGACGATGATCGCCGTCGTGGTCGGTAGTGTGAGTGGCGCGCTCACGCTCTGGTACCTGGGCATCCGATTCGGTCCGACCCGTCTGACGCATACGATCGAGGAGATCGGCTTCCAGAAGACGGGCGAAGGGATGGAGGCGGCTGAGGGGAAGGTCGAGGACGCCTATCGGAAGTACGGGTGGATCGCCCTGCTCGTCGCCCGCATGGTGCCTGGGCTGCGGGCCGTGGTCCCGGCGGCTGCAGGTGTCCTGCGCATCCCCTTCTGGGAGGTCGCCGCGATCCTCACCGCGGTCTCCACTGTCTGGTATGGGACCATCACCTGGCTCTCCTTCCGGATGGGGAGCGATTGGGCGGTGGTCCAGGCCACCGTGACACGGGTGCTGCGCGAGATGGGGACGGGTGCGTCGATCGTCGCCCTCGTGCTGGTCGGGGTCGGTGGGGTGATCTGGTGGCGGCGTCGCCACCGGCGGTGAGCGGGATGCGCGAGGAGTCGATCGCACGGGCGTTCCTGCTGGAGCGCTTCGATGAGTTCCTGACCCTCGAGCAAGGGAGCAGCGCGCGTACGAACGAAGCCTATGGGCGTGACGTCGCGCGACTCGCGGTCTGGGCCTCGACCAAAGAGGTGGGCGATCCGCGTGCCCTCACCGCGCCGCATCTCCGGGAATTCGTCTACCACCTGAAGGACCTTGGGCTCGCGCCGAGCTCGATGCGTCGGGCGATCTCCGCGATCCGCACCTGGTATCGCTTCCTCCTAGCGGAGGGCGTCGTCGCCGCCGATCCGAGCGACCGGCTCGAGACGCCTCGGAAGTGGCGGACCCTCCCGGAGGTCCTCACGGTCGACGAGGTGGAGCGCCTGATCGGGGCGGTCTCGCTCGACGATCCATTGGCCCTGCGGGACCGCGCGATGCTGGAGCTGGCCTACGGGGCTGGGCTCCGGGTGAGCGAGTGGATCGGGATCGGGACCGCGGATCTGGCCATGGATGACCTGGTGATCCGGGTCTTCGGCAAGGGAGGGAAGGAGCGGTTGGTCCCGATCGGGCGTCAGGCGGTCGGGGCGCTGGCGATGTACCTACGGGAGCTTCGGCCTCGGCTCGAACAGGGGGCGGGGCAGGGTCGGCTCTTCCTGAATGCCCGCGGGCGGCCACTGAGCCGGATGGGGGCCTGGGGGATCCTGCGGAAGCATGTGGAGGCCTCGGGGATCACCAAGACGGTCACCCCCCACACCCTCCGACACAGCTTCGCGACCCACCTCCTGGAGGGGGGGGCGGACCTCCGGGCGGTCCAGGAGATGCTCGGCCACGCCGACATCTCGACCACCCAGATCTACACCCACGTGGACCGGGAGCATCTGCGGCAGGTCCACCGGCAATTCCACCCCCGCGGCTGAGGGGCTCCAGAGGGGCGTTCGCTCTTGTAAGTCCGCTAGCGGACCATAGATTGCTCTGGCGTGGATTTTGCGTCCGCGCGGCCCCTCTCGGTGAGGCCCTCATGAAGGTCCTTGCCGTCATCCCAGCTCGACTGGGCGCGACGCGGCTCCCCCGAAAGCCCCTCCGCCCCTTAGGGGGCGCTCCCCTCGTCGTCCGGGTCCTCGAACGGGTCCGCTCGCTCGGGTTCGCTGATGCCGTCGTCGTAGCGACCGAGGCCGAGGAGGTGGCTGCCGTCGTACGTGCAGCAGGTGGCGAGGCGGTCATCACCTCCGATCAGCATCTCTCCGGCACCGATCGGGTGGCCGAGGTCGCGACCCTCCCCGCCTACGTGGGGTACGAGATCGTGGTCAACGTGCAGGGCGACGAGCCCTTCATGCGGGGCGATGCGATGGCCGGGGCGATCGCGATGGTGCGCGATGGGGGATTCGATCTCGGCACCGCGGCGGGACGTCGTGGCCCGGAGATCCTCGCTGACCCCAACTGCGTGAAGGTCGTGCGAGCGGAGGATGGCCGCGCGCTCTACTTCTCCCGCGCGGCGATCCCGCATCTGCGTGACGCCGAGGATCGGGCGTTGCGTGACACGCTGGTCTTCCAGCACATGGGGATCTACGCCGCGCGACGTGATGCATTGATGCGGTGGGTGGCGTTCCCGCCGCACCCATTGGAGTTGGTCGAGAAACTGGAGCAGCTCCGCGCCCTGGCCGGTGGATTAGCCATGGGCGTGGCGATCGTCGAGGCCCCGTCGTGGGGTGAAGTGAACACCGAAGAGGACCTGATGCGGGCCAACACCCATTGGGCTGCCCTGGCAGCCGGAGCCGCCGTATGACGCCGAACCCGACGCAGCAGGCCCCCAAGTACATCTTCGTGACCGGCGGCGTGGTCTCGTCCCTCGGCAAGGGGATCGCGGCCGCCTCGCTCGCGCGGCTCCTCGTCGAGCGTGGGCTGACCGTCACGATGATGAAGCTCGATCCCTATCTCAATGTGGATCCGGGGACGATGTCGCCGTTCCAGCATGGCGAGGTCTTCGTCACCGATGACGGCGCGGAGACCGACCTCGACCTCGGGCACTACGAGCGCTTCATCGATCGCCCACTCACGCAGGCGAACAACATCACGACGGGGCGGATCTACTCCAACGTCATCACCAAGGAGCGTCGCGGCGAATACCTCGGCTCCACGGTGCAGGTGATCCCGCACATCACCGACGAGATCAAGAGCGCGGTGCGCCGTGTGGCGCCCGGGAACGACGTGGTGGTGGTCGAGGTTGGCGGGACGGTGGGTGACATCGAGTCGCTCCCCTTCCTCGAGGCGATCCGCCAGTTCCGTCATGACGTGGGACGTGAGAACACCGTCTTCATCCATCTCACGCTGGTGCCGTGGATCGCGGCGGCTGGCGAAGTGAAGACCAAGCCGACGCAGCACTCGGTACGCGACCTGATGGAGATCGGGATCCAGCCCGACATCCTCATCTGCCGCACGGAGCGTCCGCTCGCCGAGGATGTAAAGCGCAAGATCGCGCTCTTCTGTAATGTCGAGTTCGGGGCGGTGATCGAGAGTCCCGACGTCTCGACGATCTATCAGATCCCCCTCGTCTTCCACGAGCAGGGGTTCGACGAGCTCGTCTGCCGTCGCCTCGGGCTCGAGGGGAGGGCGCTCGACCTCTCCGCGTGGCAGGAGATGGTGCGTCGGGTGACGCACCCAGCGCGGAAGGTGCGGATCGCGGTGATCGGCAAGTACACCGACTACGCCGATTCGTACAAGAGCGTGCAGGAGGCGCTGATCCATGGCGGGATCGCCAATGAGGTCGGGGTCGAGATCGCCTGGACCTCGAGTGACCTCTTCACCGATGCCGCGACGAGCCGCGCGCTCTTGGCTGGGGTCGATGGCATCCTCGTGCCGGGCGGCTTCGGCGTGCGTGGGGTGGAGGGGATGGTGCAGGCGATTCGCGCGGCCCGTGAGGGGCAGATCCCCTTCTTCGGGATCTGTCTCGGGATGCAGGTGGCGATCATCGAGTTCGCGCGGCACGTGGCCGGCCTCGACGATTCGAATTCCAGCGAGTTCGCGCCGGAGTGTGGCCATCCGGTGATCTCCCTCCTCGAATCGCAGCAGGGAGTGCAGGATATAGGCGGCACGATGCGGCTCGGGACCTATCCCTGCCGACTCCGTCCGGGCTCCAAGGCGGCGGAGATCTATGGCCAGCCCGAGATCAGCGAGCGGCACAGGCATCGCTATGAGGTCTCGAACCAGTATCGCGAGCGCTTCCAGCAGCAGGGGATGCGCCTCTCAGGGCTCTCGCCCGATGGGTCGCTCGTCGAGATGATCGAGCTCCCCGACCATCCCTACTTCGTCGCGTGCCAGTTCCATCCGGAGCTCAAGTCGCGTCCGACCCGCCCGCATCCGCTCTTCTCGGCGTTCGTCGCCGCGGCGGCGCAGCGAGCGACGACGCGCACCGCGATCTCGACTGCTGGCGCGACGCGCTCGCTCGCTGAGGCCTCGTGAGCGCGACCTCGTTACCCGCGGGCCAACTCTTCCTGATCGCGGGACCCTGCGTCGTCGAGCATGACGAGCTGATGTTCCGCGTGGGGGAGCATCTCGCGCGCCTCGCGGAGCGGGTGCCCGGCGGGATCATCTTCAAGGCGAGCTTCGACAAGGCGAATCGCTCGAACGTCGGCGCGGCGCGTGGTCCTGGGCTGCAGAAAGGGCTCGCCGCGCTCGATCGCGTACGAGCGCGCACCGGTCTCCCGGTCCTCACCGATGTGCATCTCCCGGAGCAGTGCGCCGCCGCGGCACAGGTGGCCGACGTCCTCCAGATCCCGGCCTTCCTCTGCCGACAGACCGACCTCCTCGAGGCGGCAGGGGCGACGGGGAAGCCCGTGAACGTGAAGAAGGGGCAATGGATGCACCCGGAAGGGATGATCGGCGCGGTCGCGAAGGTGCGCGCGGCGGCTCCGTCGGGGACGCCGGTCGCGGTGACCGAGCGAGGCACCTTCTTCGGCTATGGTGACCTCGTGGTCGATATGCGGAGCTTCGCGCGGATGCGTGAGGCCTGTGCGGCCCCGGTGATCTTCGACGCCACGCACTCGGTGCAGCGTCCAGGGCAGGGCGTCGGTGGGGCGTCGGGCGGGGCTCGGGAGTTCATCCCGCCCCTCGCGCTGGCGGCCTGCGCCTCCGGAGCCGACGGGCTCTTCATGGAGACCCATCCCGATCCGGCGAACGCGCCGAGTGACGGCCCGAACATGATCCCCCTCCACGAGCTCGATGCGCTGGTGATGCGCTGTGTGCGGGCCTGGGAGCTCGCGCGCTCATGAGCGCGACCTCACCGGCCCCCGCGTCGGCGACGGCCGCGATCACTCCCGCACTCGCGCGGCGGATCCGGCTCGTCTGCTTCGATGTGGACGGCGTCCTCACCGACGGCGGGATCATCCTCGGCGATGCCGCCGGCTCCCGCGTAGAACTCAAGCGCTACGATATCCAGGACGGACTCGGCGTGGTGCTCCTCCGTCAGGCGGGGATTCGGACCGCGATCATCACCGGCCGTGAGTCGCAGAGCGTGGCGCTCCGGGCCGAAGAGCTCCACGTGGATGATGTGATCCAGGATCGACACGCCCGCAAGGTGCCGGCACTCGCCGCGCTGATCGAACGGCTCGGGTTCTCGTGGGACGAGGTCGCGTTCGTCGGGGATGATCTCCCGGATCTTGGTGTGCTGCGGCGTGTAGGGCTTCCGGTCTGCGTCGGGAATGCGACCGCCGAAGTGCGGCGCGTGGCGTCGGTGCAGCTGACGCGGCATGGCGGGGCGGGGGCGGTGCGCGAGTTCGTGGAGCTCCTCCTCACGGCCCGCGGCGAATGGGTGACGCAGGTCGAGGCGTATGTCGCGAGTCGGGAGCGTGAGGCATGAACGTGGAGCAGATGATCGCCCGCGGGCGGCAGGTCCTCGAGCTCGAGCGCGACGTGGTCGCGGTCGCCGCCGAACGCCTGGATGCGTCCTTCGCGCATGCCGTCCAGCTCCTGCACGCCTGCACGGGACGCGTTATCGTCTCTGGCGTCGGGAAGTCGGGACTGATCGGGCGGAAGATTGCCGCGACCCTCACCAGCACGGGGACCCCCGCGACCTTCTTGCACCCGACGGAGAGTCTGCACGGTGATCTAGGGATCGTCGGCGCCCACGATGTGGCGATCCTCCTTTCCAAGAGTGGCGAGACGTTTGAGCTCCTCCCGTTGATGGAGCAGCTCACGCGGCTTGGCGTCCCGACGATCGCGATCACGGGAACGGTCGACTCCACCCTGGGCCGGCATGCGCGCGTCGCGCTCGATGCCGCCGTGCGTGAGGAAGCCTGTCCACACGATCTCGCGCCCACGACGAGCACCACGCTCGCCCTCGCCCTCGGCGACGCGCTGGCTGTCGTACTCCTCGAGGCCAAGGGATTCCGGCGCGAGGACTTCGCGCGGTTCCATCCCGGTGGTGCGTTGGGACGGAAGCTCCTGCTTCGCGTCCGCGATGTGATGGTATCTGAGGATCTTCCCATCCTTCCGCTCGCAACGACGATGCGGGAGGCGGTGGTCGAGCTGGCGAAGCGACGCGGGATCTGCCTGATCGCTGACGCGGCACAGCAGCTGCTTGGCGTGATCACCACCGGCGATCTCTCGCGTCTGATGGAGTCCGGCCGGGAGATCTTCGCGATCCCGGTCGCTGAGGTCATGCATCGCACACCGAAGGTGATCGATGCGGATGCCTTGGCCAGCGCCGCCGTGCATCTGATGGAGACCAAGGGTGTCGTCGCGGTCCCCGTCCTCGATGGGTCGCGACGGATCGTCGGTGTGGTGCATCTGCATGATCTCCTGCGTGCGGGGGCCGCCTGATGCGTCTCCACGGACTCTTGCTGGTCGCATCGCTCCTCGGGGCGGCCTGTGGTCGCGGGGAGGATCGCACCTCCTCGGCGGTCTCAGGCGGGTTGCTCGATACGGCGGACCAGGTGGCCTTCGGCTTCCGGACGCTGGTGACCGATGGGGGGCTGCTTCGCGCGGAGATCTTCGCGGACACAGCGCTCTTCCAGAACCAGAACACGAAGATCGTCCTGCTGCGCGTGACCGGGGATTTCTTCGGTGCGACCGGGGCCAAGGCGGCGACGGCGACCTCCCAGCGCGGGACGTTCGATACGCGCACGAGCACCCTCGAGGCCTTCGGCGATGTGGTAATCACCTCGGTCGATGGCCGGGTGTTGCGGACCCCGTACATCCGGTATGACCGGTCGTCGAATCAGGTCTACTCCGATTCGTCGTTCGTACTCACCGAGCCAGGGGAGCGAGAGATGCGCGGGATAGGTTTCCGGACGGACCCGAGCCTGAGTGCGATCGAGGTGCTTCGGATACGCAGTGGGAAGGGCGGGACCTTCACTCTCCCGGACGATTCGTGAGTCGTCTGCGTCCGCTCCTGGTGGGGTGTGCTCTGACGCTCTGCGGCTCGGGGGCCTTCGCGCAGACCGGCGCCAAGCGGCCCTGCGTGCTGGAGTTCACCGGCGTCGTGCGCCAGGGAGTGTTGACCACCTCCATGCGGGTCACCACGATGGCGGATGGCGCGAAGTACACGTACATCAGCGGCGGCGTGGACGCGACCTGTCGTGGGCAGGGGAATCGTCTGTTAGCCGACAGTGCGGAGCACTATGCCGATCGAAAGGAGTTGATCTTGATCTCGAAGGTCCGCTACCGCGATGAGCGGATGCGGCTTGACGCCGATCGCATGACATATTTTCTCGAGACGGAGCGCCTGATCGCGGCGGGAGCGGTCAGCGGAACCTCCTTGGGGGGGGCACGATTCGCGGGGCCCGAGCTGACCTATCTTCGGGCGCGTCCGGGCGTGCGATCGGTGACGTCATGGCGTGCGCCGGGACGGCCGACGGTCCGGTTCGCGACGGCGCGCACCGATGAGGTCCGCGCGGAGCGGCTCACCGCAAGCCCCGCCGATTCCATGGACGTGACAGCCGATGAGGTCTGGTCGGAGAACGACTCCTTGGTCTGGGCACGAGGTCGCGTCGTCATGGACCGGCATGATCTCCAAGCGACCGCCGACTCCGCCTTCTTGGATCAGGGGACGGAACATGTACGTCTCCGGCGGGCGCCGCGCATCATGGGCTCGGGGGAGCGTGCGTTCACGATGGTGGGACGTGAGATCGATCTCTGGTCGCGGGCCCAGGCGCTCGAGCGCGTCCTTGCCGCTGGTGAGGCCCGCGTCGATGGGGACTCCGTGGTCCTGCGAAGTGATACCGTCGACGTGCGGATCGCAGATGAGCAGATGGACCACGTGATGGCGTGGGGGACGCGCGCGTTCGCCGAGGCGCAGCGCCAGCAGATGGAGGCGGATTCGATCGACATGCGCATGCCGAGGCAGATCCTCGAACAGGTGCAGGCCTTCGGACGGGCGATGACCCGAGCGGAGGTCGACACCGCGCGCATCACCTCACCCGATCCCGACTGGATCGCCGGGGACACGGTGATCGCGCGTTTCGAAACCGTCCCGCGAACCCCCACGGACACCGCGTCCACCACGCGACTCACTGAGGTGCAGGCCATCGGGTCGGCACGGGCCTTCCAGCAACTGGCGTCGGCGGAGCGCGGGAAGGACCGTCCCAATCTGAGTTACAATCGCGGGCGGATCATCGTGGTTCGCTTCGAGGCGGGTGAGGTCGTACGCGTGGATGTCCAGGATCGTGCCTCGGGACTCTATCTCGAACCTGCGTCCGAGCCTCCAGCCCCCAAGACCTCAACCACCCCGGTCTCCGGGCGGCGGGTACCATGACCGAGCTGACGTCAGCGCAGAGCCCCGCTGAGATGGATGCGGTGCTCCGACGCCTCACCGCTGGGGATCGATCCTCCCTCTTGTGCCTGCTGGC
>VHBP01000018.1 GCA_016871915.1 Gemmatimonadota bacterium | reverse complement strand
GGTCGCATGCTGGGCCAGCCCCCGGGAGACCCGTCCCGGTCCGCCGTTGTACGCCGCCGCGGCGAGGTAGACCGACCCGAACGTCTCCGTGAGTTCGTTGAGGAACCGGATCGCGGCATCCGTCGAACGGACCGGATCACGTCGCTCATCGACCCACCAGTCGACACGCAGCCCGACCCCGCGCGCCGTCGTCGTCATGAACTGCCACATCCCTACGGCAGCCGCACGGGAATACGCATGGACGTCATACCCGCTCTCGATGAGCGCCAGATAGAGCATGTCCTCAGGCAAGCCGCCTGCCCGAAGCTTGGAGGTGATCATCTCCGCATAGCGGCTCTGCCGTGTGAGCGCCCGTTGCAAGGAGCCCCGCGCCGGACCACTGAAACGCCCGACGAAGTAGGCGACGCGGTCCTGCGCCTCGTACGAGGCGACGTCGATATCCCACACGGGTGTCGCGACCAGCGGCGAATCGGCCCCAGCGGGAACGACCTTTGAGGCCGCTGGTTCCGAGCCGAGATCGCTGCCCGTGACGATGACGGGGTCAGCCTCGACGAATAGCGTCGGCCCGCCATCGGTCCGTGCCCCTGCGCCCTCGGGCACAGGGGCGTCGATCACCGTCGGGACGCCGACCTTCGCGCGTTCCGGAAGCGGCATCGGACTGCCGGGACGCAGGCCGGAACGACCGCACCCGGCGGACAGCAGAAGGGCCGTGCAAAGGAGAAGTCGGGTCACCGATAGTAAGTTCATCGGATGAAGCGCCTTGTGCCACCCCTGATCGCCCTCGTCGGCGCCGCATGCGTGACGACGGGCGGGACGCAGGCCTCACCGGCCGTCGCCCCTCCCACGGCAGCCCCCGTACGCGCCCCCGTGAGCGCCGCCACGGGCAGATCATCGCCTGTACCCTTGGCACTGCGCACGCGACTCCTCGCGCGCATCGCCGAGGTCCCGGGCGCACAGGTCGGTCTCTATTTGCATGACCTCGCCACCCACGAGACCCTCGGCATCGACGACACCGTCACCTTCCATGCCGCGAGCACGATGAAGGTGCCGGTGATGGTCGAGCTGATGCGTCAGGTCGACACCGCCGCGGTCACGCTCGACGATCGGATCCCGCTCGTGAACACCTTCGCTTCGATCATCGATGGGTCCCCCTATCGACTCTCGCGCGACGGCGATTCCGATCCAGCGCTCTACGATCGCATCGGCGCGCCGGTCACCTATCGCGAACTCACCGAGCGGATGATCGTCCGCTCGAGCAACCTCGCGACCAACGTCCTGATCGAACGCCTCGACCCGACGCGGATCACCGCGACCGCACGCGCGCTCGGTGGCGAGGGCATCGTGGTACGACGCGGGGTCGAGGACCAGAAGGCCTTCGAGGCGGGTCGCAACAACGTCACGACCGCCCGCGGACTCGGCCGGCTCCTCACCGCCATCGAGCGAGGTGACGACGCCTCAGCGTGGGCCACCGCCGCGATGCGCGCGACCCTGCTCCGGCAGGAGTTCAACGACGAGATCCCAGCGGGACTCCCAGCGGGCGTCCCCGTCGCACACAAGACGGGGTGGATCACCGCGACGACGCACGACGCGGCGATCATCTACCCCCGCGACCGGGCCCCACTCGTGCTCGTGATCCTGACCCGTGCCATCCCCGATCGAGTGACCGCGCAACGGCTCATCGCCGATCTCGCACGCCTCGTCTGGGTACACTGCGCCACAGAGGTGACACCACGGTGCGCTGCGTGACGAGGATGGGAACGCCCGCGCCAGGGGTCGGCCAGCGATCCATCACGGTTCGTGGTGATGATGATCATCGATCGGATTCCCGTCCCTGTCATACCGCATCACCATCCCACGTGGCATCGTCTGGGTCGGGAGCGCCGGGAGGAACCCGACGACGGGCCCGCCCTGATTCTCGAGCCCCATCGTGAGCGACATCTTCTTCCACCCCTCGATGGTCATGATCTGCGTGGTGTCATCGCGATAGGCATCCACCGCCTCGAGGATCAGCGCGCGCTTCTCCCCGCGTGGCACCGCCGGATTCGCGAGGATGTCGGAGATCACATCGTGCAGCGAATGCAGGTTGTCGAAGATGATCGCGAAGGTGGGCCACTTCGACGAGAAGGTGGGCGCGATCGCCGCCGTCATCGGCATCATCCCGGGATAGTTCTCGGGGGCTCCGGGGATCATCTGCTTGAAACGTGCGACCGCCGCCGCGACCCCCGCCTGCCGCTCCGCCGGCGTCTGTCCGACGACGAGCGGTTCGTAGATCCCGACCTGCAACCAGTGATAGGCCCAGATCAGCCCGTTGAACTTGGGATAGCGCTGCCGGAAGGCAAGAGAGTACGGCATCTCCTGCATCAGTGCCATGTTCTTCGGGAGCGCGCTGAAGGCGAGATCGGGACGGGAGCGATAGTACGCCGTGAGCCGCTGGAGCTCGGCGTCCTTCGCGGCCTCCGAGAGGCGTTCGTCGGCGAGGATGTCGTAGACCTGACGATGCAGGATGTGCGCCCACTCGAACATCGCCTTCGCTTCGGGCGCGAGTCGCGCATAGAGGGGCTCGATCGCGTCCTCGGCGAGGGGGAGCCGCGGCGGTGCGGAGAGCACCTCGGTGGTCAGCTGCGTATAGACCGGTCCTTCGAGCAGACGCTCCGCCGCATCGGGCTGCGTCCAGAGCGTCTCGTAGAGCACCGCATGACCGAAGTCGAAGGCGTTGAAGAGTCGATCGGCGCCGGGATACATGCGTCGGAAGACGAAGTTGTGCTCCGCCTGCTGATAGAACTGATCCTGCACCGTCGACCACTGCGGGGCGCTCGTCGCGAGCCCGCTCCCGCGCACCGATCGCACGACAGCGGGTCGCGCCGGCGCGGTCGCGGCAGGACGCCAGGGCTTCGCGAAGGCGTAGGCCGCCCCCGTGGTGAAGGTCCACCCCGCCTCGCCAGCGGAGACGCGGCGTCGGAGCCCCGCATCGAAGGCGAGGCGCGGCGTGACCTGCTGCCGGAGCCCGACGCCGGCCTGCCACTGAGTCGCCGCATCGGCGAACTGTCCACGCCGCGCGACAAGATCCGCCCCGACGAGTAGTGACCGGAAGAAGAAGGTGTGATCGACGGCCACACCGGCCTCCCAGCGCGCGGCCTCCGATGCACCGGGATCGTTCACCGGGAGATCGTCGCCGAGGCCCATGGTCGCATTGAGATGCACGCGGCCCCAGCCGAGGGTGCGCGTCGCGAGCCCACGCACCGAGGTGAGGGTGCGTGAGGGCGCCATCCCACCCACCGGGAGATGCGCCCCCGCGCCCAGCGCGAGCGCCGGCCACCGTGTGGTCTCGGCGTTGAGCTGGTGGAGGAGTTCGAGCTCCACCCCACCGAGCCCGATGGTCGGCGTGGTCCCGACGCCTTCATCCGTACGGAGCATCGGGAGCGCGAGTTCGATCTGCGTACGAGGGAGCACCCCCCACGCGAACTCCGGGGCGACCGCGAGGTGTGAGGCGCCACGGCGCACGCGCTCCCAGGTGAAGGGCGCTGCCTGCAGCTCGAAGGCGCGTCGTTCGACGACGAGCGCGTCCTCGACGCGGAGCGGGCGCCCACGATCGGTGTTGTAAAAGTCGGTCTGGGCGGCGAGCGTCGTAGGCAGCACGGTGATCGCACCGCAGAGCGATCGGGTGACCCAGCGCGCCGCGCGCGCCGAAAGGTGTCGTGTCATGGGAATCGTCCGGAGGGGCCACGAAGGCACACCGCACCTGATGCGCGATGACCTCGTGACGTCAGATCGTGCGGGGCGGCGACCGAACGCCGCAGGACGACTCAGCCGCGCGGAGGGGGCGGCTCGACCGTGAGCGCCGGCGCGTCAGGCGCCGAGGCGAGCGTGATCCGTGGTGCGTTGGCAGGGATCGATGGCACGGGGCGCACCAGCGCCACCTGAGGGAGCGCGATCATCGCGCAGCTCGCCCAGTCATCACAAGGCATAGGGACCGATGCGGGGAGATCCTGCGCCGGCGCCTCGGGTTCGACGGCCGCGACCATCTCATGGCCAGCATGCGCCGAATGATCGACGGCCTCCGTCACTGAAGCGAGTGCCTCGTGATGCGCCTGCGCCTCATGTGACGTGTGAGCCTCGGGCGCCATATCGCACGCCACGGTCGACCGCAGCGGCGCCACGAGGAGCGCGACCACGGCGAGGAGGGTGCCGAGTGGATGCAGGCGGTGCCGAACCATGATGACCCGGGTGGGGCTCGAACCCACGACCTACGGCTTAAAAGGCCGCTGCTCTACCGGCTGAGCTACCGGGTCGGATTGCCCTGCGGGCGATCCTCACGGAAGATAATGGGTCGTCCCCCCTCTCTCACGCCTCCGCCCCGATGCCCCTCCCCCTGCGCCGCCTCGCCCTCCTGGTCCTGACCGCCCTCCCCGCGACGGCCCGCGCCCAACCCGCCGCCGAGGCCATCTGGTACATCCGGAACGACTCGGCCGGCATCCAGAGCTTTGCCGCCAACGCCTCCCGCATCACCATCATCGCCCCGCAGGCCCATAGCATCGATAGCAGTGGGACCATCCGCGGCGGGATCGACCCACGGATCATCACCATCGCGAAACAACATGGGGTGCGGCTCATGCCCCTCGTGATGAACCCCGGCTTCGATCTCGGGATCCTCCACCACATCGTCACCGACCGCACCGCGCGCACCCACTCGGCGCGCAGCATGGCCGTCCTCTGCCGCGAGCTTCAGGCCGACGGGATCCAGCTCGACCTCGAGAACCTACATGTGAGCGACCGCGACGCCTTCACCACCTTCGCGCGCGAGGCCGCCGACTCGGTACACGCCGCCGGTTGCCGGCTCTCGGCCGCCGTGGTCCCGCGCCCAGACGACGTGCGCGGGGCGCTGCCCTATCACCACTACATGTCGGATTACTGGCGCGCCGCGTACGACTACAAGGCGCTCGCCGAGGTGCTCGACTTCCTCTCGTACATGACCTACGCGCAGCACACCGGGGGCACGACGCCTGGACCGGTCGCGGGCTATCCCTGGATGGAGGCCTCGCTCCGCTACGTGCTCGCGCAGGGGGTGCCACCCGAGAAGCTCTCGCTCGGGATCCCCGCCTACTCGGATTACTGGTTCACCGACTACGACGAGCGCTCGGGCTCACGGTCGCGTGGGGTCGATATCGATTATCCCACGGTGATGGGGATCATGCGCGCCGCCGGTGGGGTGCCCCGCTGGGATCCGGTGCAGCGGGCGCTCGTCGGGATGTGGGAGCGCCACGGGGTGTACGAGCATGCCTGGATCGAGGACGCGCGCGCCTTCAAGGAGAAGTTGCAGTTGGTGCGCCGCCACAAGCTGCGCGGCTACTCGGTCTGGCTGCTCGGGAGCGAGGATCCCGCGACGTGGGCGATCGTGGGGCCGGTGGCGCGGTGAGGCTCGGCGCGCGACACACCGCGCGCCGAGGACGCCGCACTCACCCATTCGCGCGCGACTCGTAGCGCCACAACGCCGCCGCGACGAGCGCGAGCACCACCGCCCCCACCTCCGCCACCCGATCGGCGCCCAACAGGACGAACCCGACGAGGAAGGCGCTCGACACGAGCAGCGTGAAGACTCCCACGCGCGCGCCGACGGTGGTGAATTCACCGAAGGTGACACGGATTCCCTGCTTCTCCGCCATCCCAAGGGTGGTGACATTCGCCGACGCGCCGATCGGGGTGCCATTCCCGCCGAGACAGGCGCCGAGGGAGAGCGCCCACCAGAGGACCGTCGCGTCGCCCGGGAGCTCCAACGTGAGCGCCTTGATGATCGGGATGCTCACCGCGACGAAGGGGATGTTGTCCATCACCGCAGAGAGGAGCGCGGCGACCCAGGCCACGAGGAGCGCGGCAAAGATCAACGTCCCCGCCTCACCCAGGCCGAAGGCATCGCGCCCCGCCATGATCCCCTGCTGCAGGAGCGAGGCGAGGGTGTCGATCAACCCCGTGGCCACCGCGGCACCGACGAGGATGAAGAGGAAGGCGAAGAAGACGAGCGTGGGCCACTCGATCTCGCGCTCGATGATGTGGAGGATCCCGTGGCGCCGCTCCTCGTGCGTGGGATGCGCGGTCCGCAGATAGAGCACATCCTGCACCAGAAGCGCCGCCGTCGCGCCGATCACCGCAGGGACCGCCGCCGGCATGTGCGTGATCCCGTGCGTGACGAACCCGACGAGCACGAAGGCGCTGATCCCGCCGAGCCACTTCAGGAGGAGCGGGTCGGTGATGCGCGGGCCATACCCCGGCTCATCTGCCGCCGCGGGAAGATCTGCCTGCCTACCCATCGCGGCACGCAGCCGGCGTGCCCCCCACCAATGCAACCCGCACATCATGATGAGCACGGGGATGGTGAGCTCCTCGAGGAACTGCAGGAAGGTGAGCCCTGCCCCCGACCCGATCATGATGTTCGGCGGATCGCCGATCAACGTCGCCGTCCCACCGATGTTCGCCGCCATGATCACCGGGAGGATCACGAGCAGTGACGGCGCACCCACGCGCCGCGACGCGGCGAGGACGACCGGCGTCACGAAGACCACCGTCGTCACGTTATCGAGGAAGGCGGAGGCGATCCCGGTGAACCACCAGAGGAGGACCATCGCCCGCGCGGGCCGCCCCCCGAACCGCTCGAGGATCCGCTCCACCGCCCACCCGAAGACCCCTGTCTCCTTGAGCACACCGACCAACGCCATCATGGCGGCGAGGAGGAGGAGCACATTCACGTCGAGCGCCTGGGCGGTGGCCTCGAAGGTCAACAACCGATAGGGCGTGGCGTAGCTGATCCCCCACATCAGGGCGACCGCCCCCATCACCACGAGGACGCGATGCGCCTTCTCGAGCGCCAAGGCGACGAACATCGCGACGAGGAGCCCGCCGACGAGGGCCTGCGAGATGGGGTCAGTCGTGCTCGCCAACGCGAGATCAGAGTGCATGGAGGCAGGGATCAGGGACTAGGGACCAGGGTGCAGGTACCTGACCCCTGGCACCTGTCACCTACCCCCTGAAATTAGCCTAGAGCTCGAGCTGTCCGCCGAGCGCCGTCCGGCAGAAGGCGACCCGATGGTGCGCCGTGAGTCCACGCTCCCGAAGCCCCGCGATGTGCGCGGGGGTCCCATAGCCGGCATTGGAATCCCACCCATACCCCGGATGCCGCGCCGCCAACCGCTGCATCAACCGGTCACGCACCACCTTCGCCACGATGCTCGCACACCCGATGGTGTAGCAGGTCGCGTCGCCGCCGACCACCGCGTGATGCGGGACCCCCAACGTCTTGATCGGCTTCCCGTCGACGAGTACCTCATCCGGGCGCACCGCGAGCCGTGCGATCGCCCGGGCCATCGCCCGGGCCGTGGCCTGATAGATGTTCCAGCGGGCGATCTCCGCCACCGAGGCCGCGGCGAGCACCACCGCCACCGCCTCCGCGTGGATCTGCGCCGCCAACCGCTCGCGCTCCGCGGCCTTGAGCTGCTTGGAATCGGTCACGCCGGCGATCGCGCGCCGATCGGCGGGCATGATCACCGCACAAACGACGACGGGGCCCGCCAAGGGGCCCCGTCCGACTTCATCCACGCCTGCGATGTGCGAGGCACCCGCGGTGCGGAGCGAACGCTCGAGCGCGCTCCACCCGCCGGCCATCGCGACTCAGCCCTCGGCCGACCCCGTCGCGGGGACCTGCACGCGGACCTTCTTCTCGGCGATACGCGCGGCCTTGCCGGTCACGTTGCGAAGGTAGAAGAGCTTCGCGCGACGGACACGGCCACGACGCACGACCTTGATGTCGGCGAGCATCGGGGAGTGGAGCGGGAAGATGCGCTCGACACCGACGCCGTTCGAGATCTTCCGGACGGTGAAGGAGGCCCCGACGCCGTTGCCGCGACGGGCGATGCAGACGCCCTCAAAGGCCTGCAGACGCTCCTTCTCCCCTTCCTTGACGCGGACGTTCACGCGGAGCGTGTCGCCTGCGCGGAACGCGGGGACGGTCTTCAGATAATCCTTCTCGGTCTCGGTGAACGCGTGCATATGGGACTCCGGGCGCAAAAGCGGCCCGCTGAGGTGGCAGTGCTAAGCCTCGTAAGGTACTGCGGCGTCACGGGTTGCGCAACGGGGGCAAAGGCTGAAAGCTGGAGGCCTAAGGCTGAAAGCGGGTGCTCAGGACTCGACCTACCCCCGCTCCTGGGTCCGCCGGACCCCCTCTTCCTCCCGCCACTTCTCGATCGCCGCGTGGTTCCCGCTCAGCAGGACCTCCGGGACCCCGAACCCTCGGTACTCCGCGGGCCTCGTGTAGGAGGGGGCGGAGATCCCGCGTCCGAAAAATGAGTCCGTCCGGGCGCTCTCGATGTCGCTCATCGCCCCGGGGAGGAGTCGGACCACGGCATCGACGATCGCCAGCGCCGCCGGTTCCCCCCCGCTCAAGACGAAGTCCCCCAGGGAGATCTCCTCGGTCGCCAGATGGTCGGCCACTCGCTGATCGACGTCCTTGTAATGCCCGCACAGCAGGGTCAGCTCGGTCCCCGCCGCGAAGCGCTCGGCGTCGCCATGCTGGAAGACCTTCCCGCGGGGGGAGAGGAGCACGATCGGCGCTGTGGCCCCCACCGACTCCACCGCCTCGAAGAACGGCGCCGGCTTCATGACCATCCCCGGCCCGCCACCGAATGGGGCATCATCGACCGTCCGATGCTTGTCGTGCGCGAAGTCGCGCAGGTCGATGCACCGGTACTGCACCAATCCCGCCTCCGCCGCCCGCTTGGGGATGCTCAACCCCAACGGCCCGGCGAAGAAGTCGGGAAAGATCGAGATCAGGTTGATCGTGAGCATCAGAGCTCCAACAACCCGTCAGGAAGCCGCACGGTGATGCGCCGACCCTCTCGATCCACCTCGTCGACGAACTCCTCGACGAACGGGACCGAGTGCGTCCCCTGTGCGCCGCGGAACTCGAGCAGCAACCCTTGGGGGAGCTCAAAGACCTCGGTCACCTCGCCGACCTCGGCGCCGGTCACCGCATCGACAAGCATCATCCCGATCAGCTCATGCGTGAAGACCTCGCCCGCATCGGGCTCGGAGAGCTCCTCCACCGGGACGAGCAAGAACCGGCCGTTCCACTTCTCGGCCTCGGTGCGGTCGGCGATCTCCGCGACGGTGAGGAGCCACCCATCATGCACCGGACGAAGCTTCGTCACATGCAGCTCGCGCGGCTGACGCGTGCGCGGATCGAGCCAGAGGGCCCCGTCCGGCGTCCCCTGAAAAAGCCGACGACCGGAGGCGAGGATCGCCTCCGGCTCGTCAGTCAACGCCTCGATCGCGATCTCTCCCCGCACGCCATGCGGCCGGCGGACCCGCGCGACACTCGCGCAGTCGGGGAGCGTCATCGGCGTTAGGCCTTCACCGGCACCGCCGACGCGGCGAGCTTCGAGGCAAGGCGCGCCTCGTGCCGCGCCTTGAGCACCCCCGCCTTGCGGAGGAGCGAGCGGACGGTGTCCGACGGCTGCGCGCCGTTGTCGAGCCAGTAGTT
Source organism: Gemmatimonadota bacterium (assembly GCA_016871915.1). Lineage (GTDB taxonomy): Bacteria > Gemmatimonadota > Gemmatimonadetes > Gemmatimonadales > Gemmatimonadaceae > Pseudogemmatithrix. The sequence goes on along the minus strand of VHBP01000018.1, from coordinate 33,793 downwards.
GGCGCGATCGGCCTTGAGCTGGAGCGCCTGCTCACCCGAGCGGGGGGCGTACTGCCCGAGGATCTCGATGAACTTGCCGTCACGGGGCGACCGGCTGTCGGCGACGATGATGCGGTAGGTCGGCGACTTGGTGCGGCCCTGACGACGGAGACGGATACGAACGGCCATGCGATGATCCTCCAGGATCGGGTGGTGTGGTCCTGCGCCGAGCTCATCGCGCACCCGGAACTCCCGGGCCGCACTCGGGTCCTGCCACGAAGGGCTAGCGCCGGGCGCCAGCCATCCGCTTCATCATCTTCTGCATCTCGCGGAACTGCTCCAGCAGGCGATTCACCTCGCTCACCGGCCGCCCCGCGCCCTTCGCGACCCGCGCACGGCGCGAGCCGTTGAGCAGCGAGGGGTCCCGCCGCTCCGCCATCGTCATCGAGAGGACGATCGCCTCGGCGTGCTTGATCCGCCGCGGGTCAGCCTGACTCGCCTGCTGCACCATCTTGCTGTTCACACCCGGGATCATCCGCAGGATGTTCTGCATCGACCCCAGCTTCTGCATCTGCTTCATCGCGCCGAGGAAGTCCTGCAGGTCCATCCCCTCCTTGCGCACCTTCTTCTCGAGTCGCTTGGCCTCGTCGGCATCGAACGTGGCCTGCGCCTTCTCCACCAGCGTGAGGACGTCGCCCTGCTGCAGGATCCGCCCCGCCATGCGGTCGGGATGGAACTCCTCGAGCGCGTCGGGCTTCTCCCCCACGCCGATGTACTTGATCGGCTTCTTGGTGACCCCGTAGATCGAGAGCGCCGCACCACCGCGCGCGTCGCCGTCCATCTTGGTGAGGACCACGCCGGTGACGCCCAACGCGTCGTTGAACCCCTGCGCGATCTTCACCGCATCCTGCCCCGTCATCCCGTCGGCCACGAGGAGGATCTCATCGGGCTGCACCGCCTCCTTCACGCGGCGTAGCTCGTCCATCATCGACTCGTCGATCTGCAGGCGGCCCGCGGTGTCGATGATGACCACGCGATCCCGCCCCTTCCGCGCCTCCTCCACGCCGGCCCGCGCGATGCGGACCACATCGGAGGTGGAGCGATCGGCGTAGACCGGGACCTCGAGGTCGCGCCCCAAGGTTTCGAGCTGATCGATCGCCGCCGGGCGATAGACGTCCGCCGCCACGAGGCGCGTCGGCCGTCCCTCCCCCTTCAACCGCCGCGCCAACTTGGCCGCAGTGGTCGTCTTCCCTGACCCCTGTAACCCGACCATCAGGACGACGGTCGGCGGGAGGGTCGACATCCGGAGCCCTTCCTTCCGCTCGCCGAGCATCAGGGTGAGTTCGTCGTAGACGATCTTCACCAGCTGCTGCGCCGGCTGGATGCTCTTGACCTGTGCGACCCCGACGGCGCGCTGCTCGACCCGCTCGAGGAACTCACGCGTGAGTTGGAAGCTGACGTCGGCCTCAAGCAGAACTCGGCGAACCTCGCGGAGCCCTTCCTTGATATCGGCTTCGGTCAGGACGCCGCGCCCCCGCAACTTGGCGAAGGTGGCTTCCAGCTTCTCGGACAGCTCTTGGAACATAGAGCCTTGAAACATAGGGACTTGGGGGGTCTGGGCCAAGGGACGGGACCCGGATCTTGCCCCGCGGGGACCCCTCGCCCGAACCCCACCCACGGGGGGGGCCGCGCGCCATACATTTGGACCGTGCCCGACGCCCCGTCCGCGCCCCAGGACACCCTCCCCCTCCTCGCGCTCCGGTCGACCCTGGTCTTCCCGCGTGGGCGGATCGCCGTCCAGGTCGCCAGTGACGACAACCAGGCGCTCCTCGCGGCGCACCCCGAGGAGGGAGCCCTCGTCTGCTGTGTCCTGACGCAGGAGGAGGGACCCGGGGGCGAGGTCCGCGCGGTCGGGCGCGTCGGGGTGGTGGCGCGGCTGACCGATCGCCGCGCCCCGATCGACGGGCTCCATCAGGTGACCCTCGAAGGGCTGCTGCGCGTGACGATCGCCGGGGTGCGACGCGAGGCCGGCGCGCGCTTCGCGACCGCGACCTTCCGCCCGGTGGAGGAGCCACTCGCCGATCAGGCGGCGGCGCAGGCCCTGATGCATCGGATCGCCCTCGCCGCCGATGCCCGCGCCGAGCGCGACGAGAACTTCCCCGCCGAGCTCCCTGGACTGTTGCGCCGTGAGGTGAAGCGTCCCGGGCGATTCGCCGATCTCGCCGCGGCTCGTGGCGCCCTGCGCGCCACCGAGAAGGACGAAGCCCTCCAGCGACTCGACGTCGTCTGGCGACTCGAGTACCTCGCCGAGCGCTATGAGCGCGAGGAGGCGCGCGCCACGGTGCAGCAGGAGGTGCGCCAGGAGACGGAGCGGCGGATCGATCGCCATCACCGCGAGTTCTTCCTGCGCCAACAGCTGCAGGCGATCAAGGCGGAGCTCGGTGAGGCCGAGGTCGGCGATCGCGACATCACGGAGCTGCTGCGCCGAATCGAGGAGGCAGCGCTGCCCGAGTCGGTCGCGACCGAGGCACGCCACGAGCTCGATCGCCTGCGTGCGCTCTCGTCGGCGTCGAGCGAGCATCAGGTGCTTCGCAACTACCTCGAGTGGGTGCTCGCACTCCCGTGGCAGCGCCGCGCCGGTGCCGATGCGATCACGCTCGAGCGCGTGGAGTCGGCGCTCGACGGGCGCCACTACGGCCTCCGCGAGGTGAAGGACCGGATCCTCGAGTATCTTGCGGTTCGCCAACTGCGCGGCGACGGTGGCCGCGATCCCGGCGCCCCGATCCTCTGCTTCGTCGGCCCCCCGGGCACGGGGAAGACCTCGCTCGGCGAGGCGATCGCCGAGAGTCTCGGGCGCGCATTCTATCGGATCTCCGTCGGCGGGGTGCGCGATGAGGCCGAGATCCGCGGACATCGGCGCACCTATGTGGGCTCGCTCCCAGGGCTCCTGATTCAGGCGATGCGTCGCGTGCAGGTCAGCGATCCTGTGCTGATGATCGACGAGATCGACAAGATGGCCGGCGGCGGGGCTGGTGGGGATCCAACCGCCGCGATGCTCGAGGTCCTGGACCCCGCGCAGAACGCGACCTTCACCGACCACTATCTCAATCTCCCGTTCGATCTCTCGAGCGCGCTCTTCATCTGCACCGCGAACAACCTCTTCGACATCCCGCACGCGCTGCGCGATCGTCTCGAGGTGATCCGCATCGCCGGCTACACGGTGGAGGAGAAGGTCGAGATCGCCTGGCGCTATCTCCTCCCGCGTCTCTTCGACTCGCACGGGATCACCGACCGCGACCTGCAGTTCACCGACGAGGTGCTCTCGCTGATCGCCGACCGCTACGCGCGCGAGGCCGGGCTCCGCACCTTCGAGCGGCAGCTCGCCGCGCTGATGCGACGTCGCGCGAAACGGAAGGCCGAAGGCGAGGCCGGCGCCTGGGTGCTCGACGCCGAGCGTGTCGAGGAGGTGCTCGGTCCGCCCCGCTGGGCACCGGAGGCGGCGGAACAGGAGCCGGAGATCGGCACGGTGACCGGACTCGCCTGGACGGCGAACGGCGGTGAGCTCATGACGATCGAGGCGCTCCGCATGCCGGGCACGGGGAAGCTGATCGTCACCGGGCAGCTCGGCGATGTGATGCGCGAGTCGGTCGATGCCGCGAGTTCGTATGTGCGCTCGCGCGCTCGCCAACTGCGCGTGGCCGACCCCGAGATGCGCGCGAGCGATCTCCATGTGCACTTCCCAGCCGGCTCCGTGCCCAAAGATGGTCCGAGTGCGGGCGTGGCGGTGACCCTCGCGATCGCGAGTGTGATGAGCCGTCGGCCGGTGCGGCGTGATGTCGCCGTGACCGGTGAGGTCACGCTGCGCGGGAAGGTGCTCGAGATCGGCGGGGTGAAGGAGAAGGTCCTCGCGGCGTATCGGGCGGGGCTCCGCACCGTGGTCCTGCCCGCAGCGAACAAGAAAGATCTGCGGGAGCTCCCGGAGGAGGTGCGGAGCGCGTTGCAGGTGCACTTCGCGGGGACGATGGACGAGGTGGTGGAGGTGATGCTCCTCCCCGCGCGGCCGAATGCGATGGCGGAGGATCTCCCGCTCTTCGACGACGTCGCCTCAACGATCGCCGACGCCCCGCCGGCGCCCTGAGATGGCGCGGCGTCCCTGGGTGGTGCGGCGCTCCGCGCGCCATGGCCGCGGCGTCTTCGCGGTCGCGACGATCCCCGCCGGCACGCGGATCATCGAGTACACCGGCGAGCTGATCAGCGAAGCCGAGGGGGAGCGACGCTATCCGACGCCGGCCGATGGATCAGAGGAGCCCGAGCACACCTATCTCCTCACGCTCGATGATCGGCGCGTGATCGACGCGAATGTCGGCGGAAATGAGGCGCGGTTCATCAATCACTCCTGTGAACCGAACTGCGAGCCGATCGCGTACGGTGACCAGATGTGGATCGTCGCCGTCCGCGACATCCGTCCGGGTGAGGAGCTCGCGTACGACTATGCGATCGAGCTCGACGAGCCGCACACCCCGGCGCGGAAGCGACGCTTCCCGTGCCGGTGTGAGGCGAAGCGCTGTCGAGGGTCGATCCTCAAACCGAAGCGGCAGCCACTGCACCCATTGGTGCGGCGGGCGCATGCACAATGGGGGCCGCACGCGACGGCGTAAGCGGCCGCGTGATCGTGTCGCGCTCGCTCGGGCGTTAGGGCGCGCCGAGCTGGATCGTCTCGAGCGTCAGCAGCGGTGAGGTGACCGCCGCAGGGGCATCTTCGAAGACCACAGCTGCTTGCCCCGCGATCCCCTGTTCGCGGATCGTGATCCGCCGCGCCGCGATCCCCGCGCCATGCCGCGCTTCGATCGCGCGCCGTAAGAGCCCGGCGAACTCTGCCGCCTCATCCGCCGAATCCCAGATCGTCACCCAGGCGAAGGCGGGCCCCGACGGCGTCTCGATCACCTGATAGCGATCGCCATCCCACCCCGCCGCGCCACGCACCGCCGCGGCCTCGTCCTGCAGATGGGCGAACAGCAACAAGCGCGTCTCGAACTCCCCGAGGTTGTCCTCGTGTAGGAGGGTGCCGGTGCGCGGGGCTCCGATCGTGACGCGCGTCGGGAGGTCCGGCACCGAATCGAGAAAGCGCTCGGGATGCAGGATCTGTTCCGTGGAGGCGGCAAAGGGCGCGAAGGGCGCGACACCCGGCCGCGCCCGCTTCACCCGACGCACGAACTCCGCCCCACTCAGATAGGGGAAGAGCAAGGTCTCCTGGATGAGCATCGGCGCACTCGTGAACTTGGGCATCGACGACTGCCCCTCGCGGATCATCTCGCGCACCCGCCCCCACCCACCTGGGATCTGCGGTTCGCCATCTTGGCCACCCGTCATCACCGCGAGCTGCTCGTAGACCGCCTGCCCCTCCACCACAGCCTGCATCGCGACCATTCTATCGTTGTCCCCCGTGAGGGATTCGATCTGCGTGAGGTCGGTGTGCTGGTCCTGCAAGGCGTGCATTAACTCATGCGTGATGGTGATGTCTCGCATCTCCGACGAGGCATCATCCACCACATAGAGCACCTTCGTCTCCGGGTCGTAGTAGCCCGCCACCTGCTCGGTGAGCAGGTCGAGCAGGAAGGCGCGCAGCTCCAGCGTGTCGGGGAGGAGACCAAGCAGTCGATACGCCGTCTGCGTCCCCGCCAACTCCAATGGCGTGAGCTGCGCGTTGAACTCCTGCTCGAGGTAGGAGCGGACCTCATCTCGGGAACGGGTCTGCAGGACCGGGAGCTTCAGGAATCGGAGCCCCGAGGCCTCCTCCAATTGGGGGATCGCCGCGCGCACCTGCTTTTTGAACGGCCCCTCATACCCCGGCGGCTCGACGGCGCAGGCGGTGAGAAACAGGGCCAAGAAGGTTGCGATGAACGCACGCCTCATGCGCCCAGCACCTGCGCGAGATACCACCCGATCATGGCATCACCGGCGATCAGCGTGACCACGCCAGCCGGTGCGAGGAAGACCCCGAAGGGCACCAGCGGCAACGCGAAGGTCTCCCCGCGCGCGCGGGCACGCGCCCACCCGATCGGCATCACCACCGCGAGGAAGACCACCGACGCTAACGCCGCCGCGACGAAGATCGTGAGGAGACTGCGCTCCGGACCGACCATCGCCCCCACGAACGCCATTAGCGTGATGTCCCCCTGCCCCATCGCCTCCTTCCGGAGCACGACCTCACCATTCCAGGCGACGATGGCGATCGCGCCGGCGCCGACACACGCGCCGAGGAGGGCATTCCATGGACCGGCGAACTGGGTCTCGCTCCCCAGCACGAAGGCGATCGCCGCTGACACGAGCGCGAAGAGGAGCCCGGTGACGGTGAACCCGTCGGGGATCAGATAGGTCGTGAGGTCGGTGACGGCGATGCCGAGGAGGATGGTCGCCGTGATCGCCACTCGCAGCGCCTCGAAGGTCGGCCCCCACGTCTGGATGCTGACCATCCAGAGGAGACCGACGAGGAGCTCGATCACCGGATACCGAATGGCGATCGCCTCGCCGCAGCCCCGACACCGTCCGCGCAGCAGGATCCAACTCACGATCGGGATGTTGTCGTAGCCGGCGATCGGCCGTTCGCATGTCGGGCAGCGCGAGCGCGGCCGCACGATGGATTGCTCCTGCGGCCACCGCACGATGCACACATTGAGGAACGACCCGATGACGGCGCCGAGGAGGAAGGCGAGGAGACTCATGCGCGTGGCCGCAGGGTGAAGAGGGTGATCCCCGCGGCGACGGCGACGTTGAGCGACTCCGCGCCCGGCGCCATCGGGAGGGTGACGCGCTCCGCGCAGGCGGCCCGGACCGCCGGTGCGAGCCCCGCCCCCTCATTCCCGACCACCACCGCGAGACGCGCCGGCGGTACGAGCATATCGATCGATGCCCCGCCGAGGTCGGCGCCCCAGAGCGGGATCCGCTGCGAGACGAGGAACGCAGTCAGCGCCTCGAGGGTACACTCGACCGTCGGGTGCCCGAGCTGGATCCCCACCGCGGCGCGTACGACCTTCGCGTTCCACGGATCGACGGTCCCCGGCAGTACGCAGGTCGCGTCGGCGCCGAGTGCGGCGGCGGTGCGCAGCAGGGTGCCGACGTTCCCCGGATCCTGGATCCCATCGAGGACCAGCAGGCGCGCCGTCGCGCCGAGGGTCAGGGCCTCGAGGGTCCAGGTCGGTTGCTCGGCGACGACCAGGACGCCCTGTGGCTGCTCGGTATCGCAGGCGGAGAGGAACTCGCGCTCGCTGACGCGCAGCACGTCGATGTCCCGTGCATGGAGCTGGGCGCCGAGGGCCGCGCCCCGCGGGGTACGATCGAGGAGGTCGCAGGTCAGTGCACCGATGACGCGCACCGAAGAGGCGAGCAATGCCTCGACGGTACGGACCCCCTCGGCGACGAAGCGGCCACTCCGCTCCCGCGCCTTGCGGCGTGTCAGGTCCCTTGCTACGGTCAATAAACCCATGCGTCGGCTCTCGCTTCTCGTCCTCACCCTCGGGCTCTCCGCCTGCGCCGTCTCCACCCAGCAAGAGGTGGAGATGGGGGCAGGCTATGCCCAGCAGATCGAGCGTCAACTCCGCCTCGTCGAGGATGCGGAGCTCACGCGCTACATCAACGTACTCGGGGACTCGATCGCCCGCATCGCCGACGCCCGGAACCTCGACTGGTCCTTCCGGATCGTCGATAGCCCCGACGTGAACGCCTTCGCGATCCCGGGTGGATTCATCTACATCAATCGCGGGCTGATCGAGCGCGCCACCGCCCTCTCGCAGGTGGCCGGCGTCATCGGGCATGAGATCGGCCACGTGACCATGCGGCACTCCATCAAACAGATGCAGAAGGCGCAGGGGACCAATCTCGGGGTGACCCTCGTCTGTGTCTTGACCAGTGTCTGCAATAGCGAGGCATCCCAGGCGATGATCAACATCGGGGCGAGCGCCGCCTTCGCCTCCTTCTCGCGACAGGATGAGGACGAGGCTGACGCCGAGGGTGTGACATACATGGTCGACGCCGGGATCGATCCGACCGGGATCCCCGAGATGTTCCAGATCCTTCTTGACGAGCGGGCCCGGAAGCCCGGGGCGCTCGATGCCTGGTTCCGATCGCACCCGCTGGAGGAATCGCGGATCGAGGCCGCCAAGGCGCGAATCGCGCAGCTCCCCCCGGAGCGGCTCCGTGGGCTGACACGCGACTCCCAGAACTTCCAGGCCTTCAAGGCGCGCCTCGCGGCGCTCCCGCCCTCCCCGCCAGCACGCTGACCCCCGCCGGGGGGGCCACATCGATGGGCTGGGCGCGCCGACCGACCGGGCGCGCGGTAACTTCCCCCCATGATCGCGGACGACGGCAATCTGGTGCGCATCGAGCGCCGCATCCTCGCGGCGCTCCTCGCGCTCGCGATGATCTTTGGTGTCGCGGTCGTCGGGTACCGTATCATCGGAGGCGATCGGTACGGGTGGATCGACGCGCTCTACATGTCGGTCATCATGCTGACGACCACGGGCACCAAGGAAGTCGTTCCCACCGAGACCGCCGCATCCCAGATCTTCACGATGGTGATCCTCGTGGTCGGGGCGACGGCCGCGGTCTATACCCTCTCGATGCTGACGGCCTTCGTCGTCGAAGGGGACATCACGCAGGGATTCCGGAGGCGACGGATGCGGAAGGCGATCGAAGGGATGACGGGCCATGTGATCGTGTGCGGGGCCGGCCAGACGGGCTTGACGGTGCTCCGCGAGCTGGTGCGCACCCAGCGCCCCTGTGTGGTGATCGAGGCGAACGAGGCGCAGCTCGAGGCGGTCGATGCGGAGTTCGCCTCCATCCCCTTCCTGCACGGCGACTGCTCCGACGACGAGACGCTGCTGCACGCGGGGATCACGCGGGCCGGTGGCGTGGTGATCTGCACCGATGACGACAAGACCGCCCTCGTGACGACGGTGCTCGCGAAGCAGCTGAACCCGGCAGTGCGCGTGACGGCGCGTGCGACGACCGAGAAGGCGGTCGCCCGCCTCAAGCAGGCCGGCGCCGATGGCATCGTCGCCCCTGCGCAGATCGGCGGGATGCGCTTGGTGAGCGAGATGGTCCGCCCGACGGTGGTGGGATTCCTCGATACGATGCTCCGCGACACCAACCGGAACCTCCGGATCGAAGAGGTCACCGTCCTGAGTGGGAGCGGGCTCGAGGGACGAACGGTCGGGAGCCTCCCGCTCTACGAACAGGGGAGCGGTCTCCTCTTGCTCGCCCTCAAGGAGGCCTCAGGGGATTACGCCTTCAATCCCCCAGCCGATGCTTTGGTGCGCGCCGGTTCGACCCTGATCGTGATGGGGGACCCGAACTCGGTGCAGGCGCTCAGAGCCCGCTGACGAAGTGCGCGACGAGGTCGCCGAATGCGCCAGCGGCCCGCTCCCCTTCCGCCATCACTTCCTCGTGATTGAGCGGCGTCGATGAGATCCCCGCCCCGGGGTTCGTGATCAACGAGATCCCCGCGACCTCCATCCCGAGGTTCCGCGCGACGATCACCTCGGCGACGGTGCTCATCCCCACCGCATCAGCGCCAAGCCGTTCCAGCATCCGCACCTCGGCGGGGGTCTCGAAGTTGGGGCCGAGCAATCCCGCATAGACACCGCTTGCGAGCGGGACGCCGAGCGCCTGTGCGGAGGCATCGAGTCGCTCACCCAACGCGACGCTGTACGCCTCGGTCATGTCATTGAAGCGCTGATCGCCCGGCTCGACCGGCCCGGTGAGGGGGTTCTGCCCCGTGAGATTGAGATGATCGACGATCCGCATCAGCTCACCGGCGCGGAAGCTGCGCCGCACCCCACCCGCCGCATTCGAGACGAAGAGCCGCCGCGCGCCGAGCGCGTGGAGGACGCGGATCGGAAAGGCGGAGACGCGCGCCGGATGGCCTTCGTACATATGGAAGCGACCGGCGAGGCAGAGCACCTCGCGGCCACCGAGCTGCCCGGCGATCAGCTCGCCACGATGCCCATCGACCTTCGGCGCGTGGAACCCCGGGATCTCGGCGTAGGGGACACGCGTGGCCTCGGTGAGGCGATCGGCGAGGGTGCCGAGCCCCGAACCGAGGACGATCCCGATCACCGGCGCGCGCACCCCGAGGCGGTCGCAGACGGCCTCAGCGGCACGCTGGGCATCAGCCGCCCCATGGGTGGTGGTCATCGCACTCATCGTCCCTCCTGCCGCAAGGCGGCGAAGTCCTGATCGACCCGGGCGAGGAGCGCGGCACGCTCCGCCTCGGGCAAGAACGCATTCACGAACCCCTGTCGCGCCAACGCCAGCAACTCCTCGAAGGTGAAGCCCAATCGGTGTGCCGCCAAGCCGTACTCGGTCACCAGATCGGTGCCGCTCATCAACCGGTTATCCGTGTTGAGCGAGACCTGCAGCCCCGCGGCGATGAACTGCCGGAGCGGGTGCTCCTCGACTGACTGGATGGTGTGCGTCTGCTCATTGCTGGTGAGACAGCACTCCACCGCGATCCCGTTGCGGATGAGCTCCGCCATCAACACCGGGTCATCGATGAGATGCGTCCCATGCCCGATCCGACAGGCGTGACAGAGATGCACCGCCTCGGCGATCGACTCCGCGCCCGCGCCTTCGCCCGCATGACAGGTGCACGGCAGCCCATGCGCCACGCAGTGATCGAAGGCCGCCTTGTGGAGCCACGCCGGGTTCCCTGCCTCGCCACCGGCGAGATCGAACCCCACCACCCTCTCGCCCTTGAAGTCGACGGCGGTCCACGCCGCCTCGAGTGAGGTCGCCGGGGGCATGTTGCGGATCGCACAGACGATCACGCGCGCGACGATCCCGTATTCCTTTTCGGCCTTCGCGAGCCCACGGAGCGGGAACTCCACCGCCTGCTCCATCGTGAGGCCGGCGCGGGTGTTGAGCACGGGCGCATAGCGGACCTCGATGTACCGAACCCCTTCCTTCGCGCAATCCTCGGCAAGCTCATAGGCGATCCGCTCCATCGCCTCGCCCTGCTGCATCACCGAGAGGGTGATCGCGAAGCGCTCGAGGTACTCCTCGAGACTCCGTGCGTCCTTCACCAACATGTAGTCGCGCAGCGCCTCGGCGTCATCGCGCGGCATCGGGGCGTGCAGGTCGCGCGCCAACTCGAGCATCGTGGCGGGGCGCACCGACCCATCGAGATGACAGTGGAGCTCCGCCTTCGGGAGTCGACGCAGGAGCTCGGAGGTGATCAGCATCGCTCAGTCGTCGACGTGGGCGGCACCGAGCTTCGCCTTCCCCGATACCAAGCGCATCACGAAGCCGCCGGAGACGAGGGACGCCGGATCGACGACGATCCCGCGACTGTCCGCGATGGCGCGTGAGCCGGTGGTGATCGCCGTCGCCGCCTGAGGATCGCTCGCGCGCACGGCGTCGAGCAGCGTACTGCCAGGGGGGACACTCACCCCGGCACCATTCACGAAGACACGGATCGGCTCGGTCATGGGATCGGCTTGATACGAGGGGCCTGCAGGGCCGGCGTCAGCGTGGGCCGTCCTCCGGGGAGCCCCTGGAGATGTTGGATGAGGGCGTCGAGATCGACGCGGTTCAGGTCTTCGATGCGCGCATCACGCGTCAGGGCCGCTCCGTCACCACCGGTGGCGAGGAAGTCGGTCATGACGATGCGGTACCGGCGTCCATTCTCGAGCGAACGCCCATCGTCGAAGCGAACCGACCGGAGGCGCGACCCACTCGGGGCCGAGGGATCGTATTCGATCGTCACCCCGCTCAGGTGATAGCGGATCCCGCGTCCATCGACCAACGCCTCGAGATACCGACGCAGCGCATCCCCACGGATCGTCACCGCGACAAGGCGGTTCCCGAAGGGTTGGACCTCGAAGAGATCCCCCCAGGTCACGACCCCCTGACGAATCTCGGTGCGGATCCCGCCATTGTTCATCACCGCGAGGTCGCCTCGCCCTGCGGCGCGCTGCGCATCGGCGATGAGGTTGCCGAGGGGATACTGATCGCCGGCGCGCGCGAACCGCACCTCAGCCGTCGTCACGGGGGCGGCGATGCGCGAGGCCACCGCCGCCTCGGCCTCCGCGACCAGTGCGGCGACCGCGGGATCGCGACGCACGCTGTCGCTCACGACGGCGCGGAGCTCAGGACGCTGCGGAGCCCCGCCCCCCAGGGTGATGTCGATGACCCCAAGCGCCTGCCCGTTCGAGCGTGCCTGCACCACCGGGATCCCGTTCACCACCGTGTTGATCGCCGAGTGGGTGTGCCCACTCACGATCGCATCGACGAAGCCGGCGGGGAGCTCCTTGGCGAGCTCGATGATCTCTCCCCGGCATTGGTCGGGGGCCGCGATCTCACAGAAGCCACCGATGTGCGCGACGACCACCACGGCGTCGGCGCCGCGCGCGCGGAGCGCCGCCGCGCGCTCACGGACATAGAGCGCGGGGGGCAGGAAGCGCAGGTTCGCGACGTACCGAGGCATCGTCGTCCGTGGGGTCGCCGGATCGGCGAGCCCGATGATCCCGATGCGCACCCCGTCACGGGCCACGAGCGTGTCATCAGGGATCCAGTCGATGTCCCCGCCATCGGGGTCACGCACATTTGAGCCGAGGATCAGGGGCTTCAACTCACGCATCCGCGCGCGAAGGGTATCCTGCCCCCAATCGAACTCATGGTTCCCGAGGGCGCCCGCCGCGACCCCGAGCGCCTCGAGGATCGGGACGACGGTCCGACCGAAGGCGAGGTTCGAGGCGGCGGTCCCTTGGAACATGTCGCCACCATGGAGGACGAGCGGGACACAGGTGGGCGCGCACGCCGCCCCAGCCTCACGGATCATCGTGGCGAGTTCCGCCACCCCGCCCCGGTTCCCGATGGTGCCGACCGGCCGCTTGGTGAGCGCGCCATGGAAATCGTTGATCGCAAGCACCCGCACCGTGCGGCGCGGCGGGAGCAAGCGATAGTTGCGCTCCCCGATCTCCTCTGGCTTCAAGACCCCGCGACGCCGCACCTCCGCGATCACGAGATCACGGATCTCCGTCGGGGACTCATAGACCACCGGGGCGCCACGAAGCATCGCGTAGCCGCCCGCGCCCCCCGCGCGATAGTTGTTGACCGCGACGGTGAAGGTGTCGGCGTCAGCGATCGGACGACCCTTGTAGGTGAGCGTCGCGATCCGCGATCCCATCGGCCGCGAGAGGTCCACCACATACTCGGCGCCGGCTAGAATGTCATAGTTGTAGCCCGGGATCGTCGGGTCGGGGCGCGTGCGGAAGCCACCGGCCCCATCCGCCTCAACGATCCAGTAGCGCGCGCTGTGTTCGAGGAAGGCGTGGAGCTGCGCGCCACTCAGTCGCAGTGCCCGCAGCGAGTTCTCATACGGATAGAGCTGCGCGATCTGCCGAACGGTGATCGGGCCCGGCTCCAACCGCGCGTCGAGCGTGAAGGCCGAGGCGATGCTGAGCTGCGCACCGGTGGCCCGGAGCTGCGCCGCCTGGATCAGGTCGATGAGCGGCTCATCGCGTACGCGCGCCGAGTCGGTGCGCCACGCGACATCGGTCCGACCGATCACCTCGTTGGCGTGCTTGACGGCCGACTGATGCGCGCGCGCCACCGCCTGCACCACCGCGGGTTGCTCGGCGTGTCCGCGGGCCGGCACCAGACGACCTCGACGGCTCACCACCTTCCACCCGGTCCCCTCCCGCTCGAGGGCGATGGTGGCGGCCGCCACGCTCGTCGCCCAGTTGCGGGGCTGCATGACCAACACCCCCGCGATCGTCGAATCTGCCACCTCCCGGTGGGAATGCCCGATCACCAACACATCGATCCCGCGAACCTCCCGCGCGACCCGAGCCATCGGGTTCTCACTCGCGAGCCCCGTGCCCACCGTGTCGTACGACGACTCCCCACCGAGCCCTGCATGGGCGACCACGACGACGAGGTCTGCCCCCTCGGCGCGGGCGGCCGTGATCTGCGGTGGGAGCGCGGCCACGATGTCGGTGACCTCGAGGCGCCCGCGCAAGTGGTCGCGATCCCAGACCATCGACCCCGGGGTCGTCACGCCGATGATCGCGATCTTCACCCCGGCGCGAGTGACCATCGTACGTGCCGGGAACGGGGTCCCGCCATCGAGCCGCCGGGTGTTGGCCGCGAGGAAGGGGAAGGTGGCGCCGGTCCGCGCCCGATCGAAGGTCGGGAGACCGTAATTGAATTCGTGGTTCCCGACGGCGGCCGCGTCGTAGCGCATCACGTTCATCGCCGCGACCACTGGGCTCGGGCGCGTCGAGTCGATGCGCGCCGCCACGTAGGTCATCGGGTTCCCCTGGAGCAGGTCCCCGGCATCGACCAGGATCACCCGCCCGGGGGCGGCGCGGCGGAGGGAGTCGACGATCGTCGCGGCGCGCGTGAGGCCGCGGTCGGGGTCGGGGCGGTCGGCGTAGTAGTCCCAGGCGCGCAGCCGACCATGCACATCGGTGGTCGCGGCGAGGGTGAGTTCCACCCGGGACTGGGCTCGGACGGGCGTGGTCCCCGAGGCCAGGGCGCTCGCCGCCAGAAGTAGGATGCGAGAGGCGCGAATCATCCTCAAATCTACCCGTCACGGTTCGGTATCAGGGAGGGTCCGAAGTTGCCCGGCCCGACCCGCGGCGAGAACTTTGGGGGATGAAGCCCCTCATCATCGGGATCGCCGGCGGCAGCGGGTCGGGCAAATCGACCGTGGCGAAGCGGATCGCCGACTCCATCCCAGGGGCGCGCGTCGCCTTCCTCGACATGGATGCGTACTATCGCGACCATCGGAAGCTCACCCTCGAGGAGCGGCGGCGGGTCAATTGGGACCACCCCGACGCCTTCGACCTCGACCTCCTCGCCGCCCATCTGGAGGCCCTCGGCCGGGGCGAGGCGATCGACAAGCCGGTCTACGACTTCGTCTCGCACCTCCGGGCCCCGGAGACGGTCCGCATCGAGCCGGCCGATGCGATCGTGATCGATGGGATCCTCCTCTTGGTCGATGAGCGGGTGCGCGAGGCCTGCGACGTGAAGGTCTTCGTCGACACCGATTCAGATATCCGCTTGGTGCGGCGGATCCGCCGCGATATGGCGGTGCGCGGGCGCCCCCTCGAGGAGATCCTCGATCAGTATCTGAACACGGTGCAGCCGATGCACTTCCAGTTCGTCGAGCCGAGCAAGCGGTATGCCGATCTCGTGATCCCGCGCGGTGGGCAGAACGTGGTCGCGATCGACCTCCTCCTCGCCTCCCTGAGCCGCCGCCTGAGCGGTCGCACCGGATGACACCGTCCCCCGCCGACGGTGAACGGATCCTCGTCGTCGATGACGAGCCGGATATCGTCGCCCTCGTCGTCTATCATCTCGCCAAGGCCAAGTACAAGGTCAGCTCGGCCACATCAGGGTCAGATGCGCTGGCGCTAGCCAAGCGAGAGCGTCCTGCGCTGATCGTCCTCGATCTCATGCTGCCGGGGATGTCGGGATTCGACGTCCTCGAGCAACTGCGCGCCGATCCCGATACCGCGTCGATCGCCGTGCTGATGCTCACAGCGCGCAAGGATGAGCCCGATCGCATCCGCGGCCTCGAGCTCGGCGCCGACGACTACCTGACCAAACCCTTCAGTCCGCAGGAGCTCGTCTTGCGGGTCGGCGCGATCCTTCGCCGCACGAACGCGAATGCCGCCGGGAGCGACCAACTCCGCATCGGCCCGATCGTCATCGATCGCTCCGCCCACCGCGTGACCGTCGAGGGGCATGAGGTCGAGCTCACCCCGACGGAGTTCAAACTCCTGCTCACCCTCGCCGAACGGCGCGGGCGCGTGCAGGCGCGTACCCTCCTGCTCGAGACGGTCTGGGAGGCCGCGCCCGATATCCAGACGCGGACGGTGGACATGCATGTGCAACGCCTCCGCACCAAGCTCCACCCCGCCGGGGACCTGATCGAGACCGTTCGCGGCTTCGGGTACCGGCTCCGCGCCGACTCCGACCGAGCCGAGTGAGCCTGCCGTGCGGCTGACGCAGCGGCTCCTCCTCGGCGCGCTCCTCCTCGTCGGGTTCCTCGTCGCACTCATCCTCACCGTCGTCGACCGCCAGATCAGCGCGCGACTTCGCGACGATGCCACGACCTTCCTCGCGCGCGAGGCCCAACTCGTCGGCGACCTCTGGAGCCGCGAACCGAGTCACCCGGACTCCCTCGCCGATCGTACGGGGCGCGCGCTCGGGCGGCGCGTCACCCTCGTCCGTGAGGATGGCGTCGTCATCGGGGACTCCGAGTTCGACGGGGACTCGCTCCGCAACCTGCAGAATCACGCCGAGCGGCCGGAAGTCGCCGCCGCACGGCGTATGGGGACGGGCATCGCCCGCCGTCCCTCGCCCTCGACCGGTGTCGTCGAGCTCTATGTCGCGGTCGCCGTATCCGGGCATGGCGTGGCCCGCGTCTCCCTCCCGACGGCAAGTCTCGATGCGGTGGTGACGTCCGCGCGCGCGGATATCCTCCGCGCCGCGCTCCTCGCCCTCCTCGGAGCACTCACCATCGCCTGGCTCTTCTCGCGATCCGTCTCCCGACCGGTCGAGGAACTTCGTGACGTGGCGCAAGCGATCGCCGATGGCGACCTCGCGCGACGCCCCACCCTCGATGCCCCCGGCGAGGTGGGGGAGCTCGCCCGCGCCCTCCGTTCCCTCGCTGAGCAGCTCTCGGCGCGACTGCGCGCCCTCAAGGCCGATGAGCAGCTCCTCTCGCAGCTGACCGAGTCGCTTAATGAAGGGGTGATCGCCGTCGATACGCGGCAACAGGTGGTGCGCATCAATGAGACGGGGCGTCGGCTGCTCGGCGTCACCGCCCCCCTCCCCTTCCCCGTCGACCTCCTCCCGCGCGACGTCACGCTACGCGATGCCCTCGGCGCGGCATTCGACGGCGAGACGACGGAGGGGACCGAGGTCGTGATCACCGGGCGTACGCTCAACATCACCGCGCGGCCCCTCGCTGAGGGCGGGGCCGTGCTCGCGCTCTTCGACCTCACGCGCGTGCGGCGACTGGAGGCGGTACGTCGGGACTTCGTCGCGAATGTCTCCCACGAGCTGCGCACCCCCCTCACGATCGTCGGCGGCTTCGCTGAGACTCTTGCCGGCGAGGATGTCCCGCGGGAGATGCGCCAGCAGTTCGTGACGCGCATTCTCAGCAACACGCAGCGGATGCAGCGCATCGTCGATGATCTCCTCGATCTCTCGCGCATCGAGTCGGGGGGATGGGTGCCGAATCCGCGGCCGATCCCCGTCCACGGAGTGGCGGCCGAGGTCTTTGGCTCAGCGAAGGAGGCCGCCGAGGCGAAGGGGCTCCAACTGACCTCGGAGATCGGGGAGGACGCCCGCGAGGTACAGGCCGACCCCACCGCCCTGCGTCAGGTGCTCGGCAACCTCGTCGACAACGCGGTGCGACATACCAGCACGGGCGAGGTGGTCCTCTTCTCCCGTCGGCACCGGCGGGGCGTGGAGGTCGGGGTCCGCGATACGGGGACGGGGATCCCCACCGAGCATCTCCCGCGGATCTTCGAGCGCTTCTATCGAGTGGACCCGGGGCGCTCGCGCGAGGAAGGCGGGACGGGACTCGGCCTCGCGATCGTGAAGCATCTCGTGGAGGCACATGGTGGGCGGGTCCGCGCCGAGAGCACCGTGGGGGTGGGGACGACGATCACCGTGCTCTTCCCGGACGAGACGGCGTAGACGTCACAAACCGTCCGTCCGCCACGATCATGCGACGGGCCGTTACATAGCCGTGACCGAAATGTCGTCGGTCCGGTACCGGTCCAGAGGAGGTTCCAGAGGTCGGAGAAGGGGTCCGACACTCACGCTTCGAACCTCTCCACGAGACGCCCATGCGCCGTGTCCTGCTCGTCTGCCTCACGCTCCTTTGTGTGAGCACCATCCTTCCCGCCCAGTCAGCGACCACCGGCCGCATCGTGGGCCGGATCCTCGACGCCGCTAATGGCGCGGCCATCACCGATGCCGGGATCCAGCTCGTCGGGACCACCCAGGGCACCCTCTCCGGGGTCGACGGCCGCTACACTCTCGTCGGCGTGGCGCCGGGCACCGTCTCGATCCTCGTGCGCCGCATCGGGTACGCCCCGAAGACGGTGACGGGGCTCGTGGTCGTCGCCGGACAGGCCCTCCAGCAGGATGTCTCCCTCGCCCAAGCCACGGTCCAGCTCACCGCGAGCGTGGTGACGGCGGCGGTCGAGCGCGGCTCGGTGAACGAGGCACTCGACCAGCAGCGCACCGCCACCGGGATCGTGAACGCGGTGACCGCCGAGCAGATTGCGAAGAGCCCAGACGGCGATGCGGCCAAGGCGATCCAGCGCGTCAGCGGGGTCACGGTCCAGGATGGTCGGAGCGTCTTCGTCCGCGGGTTGGGCGAGCGCTATACGGTCACGAGCATGAACGGCGCTCGCCTCCCGAGCCCCGAGCCAGAGAAGCGCTACGTCCCGCTCGACCTCTTCCCCTCCTCGCTCCTCCAGTCGATTGACGTCAGCAAGTCATTCACCCCGGATCTCTCCGGTGATTTCTCTGGCGCCTCGGTCGACATCCGGACCAAGGAGTATCCGTCACGTCGCACGGTGACCTTCTCCGCCTCCCTCGGCGGGAACGATCGCGCCACCGGCCAGTCGATCGTCTCGGCCCCCACGACAAGCGGGGAGTGGATCGGGAACGGTGCCGCCAGCCGCACCCTGCCCACCGCCCTTCGCTCGGCAGCGGCGGTCGGCCAGCTCACCACGCGCCAGCAGGTGAATGCGGCCGTCAATTCGCTTCGGAACGTCTGGACGCCGGAGAATCGGAATGGGCTCCCGAACGGCGCCTTCGGCGTCTCCGTCGGTGGACAGGATCCGATCCTCGGCCTCGACCTCGGGTACCTCGCCTCGCTCACCTACGCGAACACGCAGGACGTGCAGAGCGAGTACACCCAGGCCAACCCGATCCAGGAGGGAGGCCGTCCGGTGGTCCTCGAGTCGTGGTCCGGCCAGGCCGCGACGCGGAGCAGCACCCTCGGGGCGCTGTTCAACACCAGCACGATGCTCGGGAAGCACACGCTCCTCCGCTTCAACAACAGCTATACGCGCTCCGCGGACAACGAGGCGCGCCAGTCGGTCGGGCCGGCCTTCTCCTTCTCCGGCGGGAGCATCGAGCGGATGACGCTCCGCTATGTGGAGCGGGCGGTCCGCAGCTCGCAGCTGACGGGGGATCACACCTTCAACGCGCAGCACCAGATCACCTGGAGCCTCGCGTCGGCGGCGGTCCGCCGACAGGAGCCGGATCGCTCCGATCTCGTCTACGCGCAGTTCTCTCCCGATGGTCCGTATGCCTGGTCAGATGGTAACCCGGACGTCGCGCGGCGCACCTTCAGCGACCTGCGCGAGTCCAACTGGTCGTCGGCCCTCAATTACAAGTGGACCATCGGCGAGGGAGCCGAGGCCCCGTCGCTCAAGGTGGGGGGCCTCTATCGTGAGACCACCCGCGACGCCTTCAACCGGCAGTTCAGCATCCTCTCCTCGCGTGTGCCCGACGCCGATCGAGCGCGCCGCGCCGAGGAGCTCTTCGACGGACGCTTCTCCACGGGCGACGCCGATGTGTTCTCGATCTACAACGTCGCGGCGGATGGAGAGTACGAGGCCTGGGAACGGTTGAGCGCCGGCTATCTCATGACGGAGCTCCCCTTCGCGGGGCGCTTCCGTCTCATCGGTGGCGCCCGCGTCGAGCGGGCTGACATCGAGGTGAACACCGCCCTGGCCAACGGAGGGCGCTTCCTCTCGCGGCTTAACAACACCGACGTCCTCCCGGCGATCATCTTGAACGTGCGCCTCTCTGATCGTGCCCAGCTTCGCGCCTCGGCCTCGCAGACGCTGGCGCGTCCCGAATACCGCGAGCTCTCCCCGGTGCAGTACCTCGAGGTCGTGGGTGGGCAGATCACCCGTGGCAACGGCGATCTGGTGCGGACGCTGATCCAGAACGCCGATCTCAAGTGGGAGCTCTTCCCCGCGCCCGGTGAGGTGGTGAGCGTCGGCCTCTTCGCCAAGCGCTTCGACCGCCCGATCGAGCGGATCGATATCTCGACCGGGGGCCAGCCCTTTGTCTCCTTCTTCAACGCGGACGAGGCGCAGAACCTTGGCGTCGAGCTCGAGGCGCGCAAGAACCTCGGTGGGTGGATCGGCGCACTCGAGCGCTACGCCCTCTTCAGCAACGTGACGCTCATGGAGAGTCGCATCACCTTGGGTGAGGGGGCCTCGGCCAATACCAATGCCGATCGGCCGATGATGGGACAGGCGCCATGGGTAGCGAATCTGGGGCTCACGCGTTCGGGCGATCGCGGCGGGTCTGCCACCCTGCTCTACTCCGCCGTGGGGCCGCGCATCTTCAGTGCGGGCACCGTCCCCTATCCGGATGTGCTGGAGGCGACGCGTCATCTGATCGATCTTTCGGTGCGACTCCCGATCACCGATCGGGCGGAGATCTCGCTCGATGCGCGCAACCTCCTGGATGCGCCGTTCCGTCTGACACAGGGGCCGGTGGTGCGCGAAGGGTATCGCACCGGACGCGGGATCACGATCGGGATGCGGTGGCGATGAGATTCCACCAGCACGACGTGACTGCTTCGTGACAGAAGCGTCGCCGAAGGATGACAGACGGTGATGAACGTGAAGGGGTCCGAGATCCACTCGGACCCCTTCACGTTTGGGAGCTCTCGTCATGCCTCTGCTTCGTCCTTTTCTCTCGTTGCGCGTCCTCGCGCCGGCGCTCCTCGCCCTCGTGGGCGCGTGCTCGGACGGCGTGACCGCCCCCGATCCCCTCGCCGCCCCCGCGACCGTCACCGCCACGACCCAGGGTCCGACCAGCGTGCAGCTCAGTTGGGCCGCGGTGAGCGGCGCCGATCGCTACGAAGTGGATCGCGCGACGGCGTCCGGGACCTTCGCCACCGTCGGCACCGCGACCACGGCGACCTTCCGAGACAGCACACTCGCCCCGGAGACCTCGTACAAGTTCCGGGTGCGCGCCCTGCGCGGCACGGAGCAGGGCCCGTACAGCACCGAGGCCACCGCGCTGACCGGGGACCGCCCGGTCGTGCAGGTCACCGCGGACATCACATCCAACACCACCTGGACGAACACCAACGTCTATCAGCTCACCAAGATCATCTCGGTCGCGAATGGCGCGACGCTGACCATCCAGGCCGGCACCAAGATCATCGGTGGGACGATCACGACGGGGCAGGCCCCGCCGGTCACCGCGCTGATGGTACTCCGCGGCTCACGTCTCAACGCCGTCGGTACCGCGTCGCAGCCGATCGTCTTCACCTCGTCGGCGGCCGCAGGCGCGCGCGCGCCGGGTGACTGGGGCGGTCTGATCCTTGTCGGCAACGCCCGCTCGAACCGCACCGGCCGCACCGTGGTCGAGGGGCCGGCCCCGGCCGACACCGTCAGCTGGAACGGCGGCAATCTCGACAACGACAACTCGGGCGAGATCGTCTACACCCGCGTGGAGTTCGCCGGCGCCGCCGCGATCCTCAATGTGGAGCTCAACTCCTATTCCATGTACGCCGTGGGGAGCAACACCCGCTTCGAGTACAACCAGGCGATCCGCGGCCTCGATGACATGTTCGAGTGGTTCGGCGGGACCGTCGACGGGCGCTACCTTGTCTCGTACGAGTCGGGCGATGACCACTTCGACATGGCCGAGGGGTACCGCGGCCGCCTGCAGTACCTGATCGCGCTTCAGACTGGTCCGCGCGTCTCGCCGCGCGCCGGGAACCCGGGCGCGCTCTCCGCTGAGCAGAACGGCTTCGAGATCGACGGCTGCGGCTCGGCGTCCGGCACCTGCGCCATCGGCTTCAGCTCCGAGCCGTACACGATGCCGGTCGTGGCGAACTTCACGATCGTAGGCCCTGGCGCCGGCGTGCTGCCGGTCCGTTCGGGGGGTGACGGTGGCGTCGGGATGCTCCTCCGCCGCGGCACCGGTGGCACCTGGATGAACGGCGTCGTCGCGCGCTGGCCGGAGTCGGGGCTCTCGATGTTCGACTCCACCGCGACCTTCGCGCGCTTCGCCGCCGACTCGCTCGACGTGTTCAACACCTTGCTCGCCAACAACAGCCGGGCCTTCGACGTCGCGGGCGCGACGAACCGCTTCGGCACGGAGGACAAGTTCACCGGGGCGAACCTCACGACCTCGACGGCCGCCGCCCACCTCCTCTTCACCAGCATCCCCGACTCCTCGGTGGCGATCGCCAACGGCGCCACCCTCGACTGGCGCCCGGCCACTGGGTCGGCGCTCCGCTCCGGCGGCACCGGGACCACGCTCCCCGGGAAGACCGGGACGCGCGTCGGCAGCTTCTTCGGTGGCTCGCTGGCGGGAACGATTTTCCTCGGCGCGATCGCGCCCGATGCGGCCACCCCGTGGTACGCGGGCTGGACGGCGTACTTCCGCAACTGATTGATCAACGGCCGGACCGCGGGGGGCAGCGTCGCATGGCGGCGCTGCCCCCCGCACCACATTATTGACCTCGAGTCACCATGCGCTCCCTTCTTCCCGCTCTCTTTCTCTCTATCATCGCGTGCGGCCGTGGGGATGACCGCACGGCCGATGCACGCGAGCCGATCCCGCCGGGCATCGATCCCGCGATGGTCGAATGGCGCTCCGATGGGGTCCTGATCCCTTCGCCAGATTCGCTCCGCAAGACGCCGGGCTACATCATCGATTCGATCCTCCCGCCAGACGAAGCGCTCCGTCGTCTCCAGCAGGAGGTCACCGACCCCATCCCGACGCGTCTGACCGGCGGCGCCGATTCCCGGTCAGCGTTGATCCGAGCGTACTGGGACGCCTTGCAGGGTACCGACACCACCCGGATCCGCACTCTGGTCCTCTCCAAGGCGGAGTTCGCCTATCTCTACTTCCCCGAGAGCGCGCCCTTCGCGAGCGGGATGCAGCCGGTGCCCGCCTGGGCCCTCTATGAGGCCCAGTCGGGGCGCGGCCTCACCGCCGCGTCGAGTCGAGCGCGTGAGGCCGCCGCCGGCCGTGCGGTGCTCCGCGACGTCACCTGCCGCGCGGGCGGGCGCACGGAGGGGACGAGTGAGACCAGCGGCCCCTGCGCCGTCGTGCTGCGATGGCCAGACCAGCGCATCGATACCCTCTGGATCGTCTCGACCGTCATCCGACGCGACGGGCGCTACAAGCTGCTCGGGCTCGACAACGCGCTGTGAGCCACCCGACTCGCCTCCCCTCGGACGCCTCGCGTGATCCCGCAGCGGTCGGCCAGCGCATCGCTGCGATCGACATCGGCTCGAACTCGATCCGACAGCTGATCGCTGACGTCACGCCGCGCGGGGAGATCCGCGTCGTCGACGAGTTGAAGGCCGCCCCACGGCTCGGCCATGGGCTGAGCCACACGGGGATGCTCGGCGAATCGAACATGGATGAGGCGATCGCGACCCTCACCCGCATGGCGACCCTCGCGAAGCAGCTTGATGCCTCACGCATCGAGGTCGTCGCGACCTCGGCGGTGCGTGACGCATCCAACGGCGCCGCCTTCCTCGCGCGCGTGCGACGGGAGACGGGGCTCCGCTGCCGCATCCTGCGCGGCGACGAGGAGGCGCACCTGGCCTTCCGCTCGGCCCTCGCGCATTTCGAACTCGGACGCGGGCGCAGCGTCGTGATGGACATCGGCGGTGGGTCGCTCGAACTCGCCCTCGCCGCCGAGGGCTTGGTGGAGCGGCTCGTCTCCTTCCCCTTCGGCGCGATCCGACTGACGGAGCGCTACCTCACCGGCCATTCCGGTCCCAAAGGGGTCCGCAAGCTGCGAAAGGCGGTGCGCAAGGAGATCAAGAAGGCGCTCCCGCTCCGCGACTGGCGCGGCGCCGAGGTGATCGGCTCAGGCGGGACCTTCACGAACCTCGCGGGGATGTACCTGGCACGCAAATGGGTGAAGGTGCGGAGCGTGCATGGCACACGTGTCCCGCGGCAGGAGGTGGAGCATCTCTTGGAACAGCTCTCGACGATGTCGGTCGAGGAGCGACTGGCCGTGCCGGGACTGAACGCGGGGCGTGCCGACCTGATCGTCGCGGGACTCGCCGTGGCCGCCGAGGTCCTCGCCCGCGTCGAACCGCGGGAGCTCCTCACCTCGGCGTACGGGATCCGTGAAGGGCTCCTGCTCGAAAGCGCGCGCATCACGCCGACGATCGCCGACCCCGGCGAGGCGCGCGAGCGGTCGATCATCGCCTTCGCCGAGCGGTGTCACTACGAGGCCCCGCATGCGGAGCAGGTGCGGCGGCTCGCACTCCAGCTGTTCGATGCCATGGGCGCGCGGATCGGGTGCGAGCCGGAGGACCGGCAGCTCCTCGCCGATGCCGCCCTGCTGCATGACGTGGGCTACCACATCAACTATGTGGCGCACCACAAGCACTCGTACCACCTGATCCTCCACGCCGATCTTCTCGGGATCACGCCGACCGATCAGGTGGTGATCGCCCAGGTGGCGCGCTATCACCGCGGGAAACGTCCACGCCGAGAGCATGAGGCCTGGTCCGCGTTGGATCGCGCGAGCCGTGAGCGCGTGGTGCGCCTCTCCGCGTTGCTGCGGCTGGCCGACGGCCTCGACCGCGGGCACTCGAGTGCGATCGAGCGCGTGAAGGTGCGGTGGCTCGACCGAGCGGTGCGCATCACCCTCGTGCCGCGGCGCGCGAGCGATCCCCTGCGTCTCGAATCGTGGGGGGGTGCCAGGAAGGCGGGGCTCCTCGAGGAGGTCGCTGGCCTGCCGATCGAGGTGGTGGCGCCGAACGGTGCGGTGGTCCGCGCCGACGACTGACCTGATGGTCAGTAGTTGAACTGCGCCTGCAAGCGGAAGAGCTGCCCTGCCTGTCGGTTGCTCGGACGGAGCTTGTCTTCGAAACGCCGATCGCCGTGGTACCACTCAGCGACGAGTTCGAATGCCGGATTCGGCTGCCATTCGACACCGACTTCGACGTCGTTCACCGAGTGGCTGCGCGCATCACGTTCATGCTTCTTCCCGCCTTCATATACTTGCCAGCGCGAGAAGGGGATGACGACCTGGCCGTTGCGACGGATGAGATAACCCGCGGTCACGAAGCCCCCATGCAGCCGCCGCGTCTCGATGCTATCCCGCTGCGGATGGTACTCCGGCCCCACGCCGACATTGTATTCGGCGAGGAGTCCAAAGGGCTTCGGGGCGATGGCCAAAGTCGCCAGCACGCGCTGATCCGCATAGTTCCAATCCGAGCGCCCTTTCACGCCGGTCGTCCGTTGATCGGCGGTCACCACATAGCGTCCACTGTAGGCGGCCACCGACGGCTCGATGATCTGGGTCCCGACAGCGAAGGGATAGGAGAGCCGCGCGACCACGTGCAGATCGTTGTTCGCCTCGGCTCGATTGGCGGTCTGGCCATTGAAGGCGCCGATGGCGAAGACGCCGTAGTCCCCGCTTCCCTTGAGGCCGTCGTTCACGAGCGTGTTGAAGCGGTCGCGGATCGGCTTCGGTGCCCACATGAAGAAGACGCCAAGGTCACGCTCGTTGGCGTTCGCGCTGTTGGTGGCATCGGCACGGTCGAGTGGTAGGCGATTCGAGCTGCTCTGCAAGTTCTCAAAGCTGTACGGGACCTTGCTCTGCCCGATGCGAAGGCGGAACTCGTTCGACGCGTCGATACCGACATCGGCGTACCAATCCCGCAGCTGACCCACGTGACCGGTGGCACCAGCGGTGCTGGCGAAATCGGGTTGGAGATAGATGGCGACCCGAGGATGGATCTGCCCCTGAATGATCACGCG
Source organism: Gemmatimonadota bacterium (assembly GCA_016871915.1). Taxonomy (GTDB): domain Bacteria; phylum Gemmatimonadota; class Gemmatimonadetes; order Gemmatimonadales; family Gemmatimonadaceae; genus Pseudogemmatithrix. The sequence continues at coordinate 8,002 of VHBP01000018.1, read as the reverse complement.
CGCCCGACGGATGAAGAATCCCCCGTTGTCCCCCCAGCTTCGATCACACTGCTCGCATTGGAGCGCGGGGTTCGACTCGAACAGACGATTGAAGCGGATCTGGCCATACCCACGGATACGGAACTTCTCGTACCAGGCAGCGGCGGGCGGCTTAGGGGCCACCGGCCCGTCAGGTGACGATTGCGCCAGTAGGGTGGCCGGTCCCCCGGTCAGGACCGCCGCGAGGACGAGGAACGGCCGACGGAAACGCATCGCATGGAGGTTATCACCCTCCGGAGAGCGATGACACCCCTAGGCCCCACGGGGACCGCATCAGGGTCTGATGGGTCGCACGCTCACCCGGGCCATCCGGACGTCGCTGCAGGTAACCCCCGGACGGTGCGAGCTCCCACGCGGAACGATCGTCCGCCAAGCAGATCTCGAGGACGGTACGCAGCTGGGCCTGATGGGAGGCGGACTGGACCGGCGTCACCACCTCCACCCGTCGATCGAGGTTCCGCGGCATCCAATCCGCCGACCCGATGTAGAACTCCGGCGCGCCACCGTTCTCGAACATCCAGATCCGCGAATGCTCGAGGAACCGTCCGATCACGCTGATGACACGGATCCGCTCCGACAGTTCGGGGACCCCAGGCCTGAGACAACAGATGCCCCGCACGATCAGGTCGATGGTGACCCCTGCCGCCGAGGCCGCATAGAGCGCATCGATCACCTCCTGGTCCACCACCGCGTTCATCTTGGCGACGATGCGCGCGGGACGGCCGGCCTGGGCATGTGTGGTTTCACGCGCGATGAGGGCGAGGATCCCAGACCGGAGCCCCTGCGGGGCGACGAGCAGGCGCCGATAGGACGAGAAGCGTGAGTACCCGGTGAGCAGGTTGAAGAGGTCGCTCACATCGGCGCCGATCGCCTCATCGGCGGTGAAGAGCCCCACATCGGTATAGGTCCGCGCGGTGCGCGAGTTGTAATTCCCCGTCCCGATATGCACGAACCGCCGGATCCCGTCGGCCTCGCGTCGGACCACGAGCGTCGTCTTGCTGTGCGTCTTGAGCCCCGGGACGCCGTAGACCACATGCACGCCGAACGACTCAAGGGTGCGCGCCCAGGCAATGTTGTTCACCTCATCGAACCGTGCCTGCAGCTCGACGAGCACCACGACCTGCTTCCCGCGCTGCGCCGCCTCGGTGAGCGCCCGCACGATCGTCCCGTCACCGGAGGTGCGATAGAGCGTCATCTTGATCGCGAGGACCTGCTCGTCCCGTGCCGCCGCGTCGATGAAGGCCACCACCGAGGCGGTGAAGGACTCATACGGGTGATGCACGAGGAGGTCGTGCTCCCGGATCACCTCGAAGATCGACCGGGCGGGATCCCGCAACGCCGATGGCACCTGCGGCGTGAACGGCGGATCGCGATGCTCCGAGATCTCCAGTGCGGCGATCGCGTGCAGATCCGCCATGTCGAGCAAGGGCCCCGTCTCGTGCACCTCCTGCATGGTGAGCGGGACCATCGCCGGCTCCTCGCTCTCCTGCAACTCCTCGAGGAGGCGCTCGCGCAGATGCACCGGCATCGCGGGCTCGACCTCCACGCGAACGACCTCGCCAAAGCGTCGCTGGAAGAGCTGCTCCTCGATCGAGGCGAGGAGATCCTCCGGCTCCTCCTCGGGCGAGATCTCGAGGTCGGAGTAGCGCGTCAACCGGAACCCATGCGCGCCGAGGACCTGCATCCCGGGGAAGAGCGCATCGAGCCGCGCTCGGATCAGCGCCTCGAGCGGGATGAAGGTGTTCGGCTTCCCCGTCGGTACCCAGCGCGGAAGGGTCTTCGGGACCTTCACACGCGCGAAGTGGATCTGTCCATCCTCAGGATCGCGCAGTTCCACCGCGAGACTGAGGGAGAGATTCGAGATATACGGGAAGGGGTGACCAGGATCGACGGCGAGCGGCGTCAGGACAGGATAGACCTGCGTGTCGAAGTACTGATCGACGCGGGCGCGCTCTCCCGCATCGAGCGCCTCCCCCTCGGCGATCGTCACCCCGATCGACCGCAGCTGCGGGATCAACTCCTCATGGAGGGTCCGACGCGCACGCGCGAGCATCCGGCGGACCGCCTCGTCGATCGCGGCGAGCTGCTCGGCGGGGCTCCGCCCCTCGGCGTCCAGCTGCTGGACCCCCGCGGAGCGCTGCCGACGGAGCCCCGCCACGCGGACCATGTAGAACTCATCGAGATTCGACGCGAAGATCGCGAGGAACTTCACCCGCTCGAGGAGCGGGGTCCTGACGTCCTCCGCCTCGTGCAGGACCCGCGCATTGAACGCGAGCCAGGAGAGCTCCCGATTGAGGTACCGCGAGGGCCGCGCCGGCGCCGCGGACATCGTCACGCCGCTCAGCCGCGGATCGCGGCGACCACCAGGTAGGAGAGCGCGGCGACGAGCGCCGAGGCGGGGATCGTGATCACCCAGGCCCAGATCATCTGGCTCGCGACGCCCCAGCGGACGGCGGAGAGCCGCGTCGTCGCGCCGACGCCGACGATCGCACCGGAGATGGTGTGGGTGGTGCTCACTGGGATCCCGAGCGCCGTGGCGAGGAAGATCGCGCTCGCCCCACCAGTCTCGGCGCAGAAGCCACCCAGTGGGCGGAGCTTGGTGACGCGCGAGCCCAAGGTGTGGACGATGCGCCAGCCGCCCATGAGGGTGCCCATCGCGATCGCGAAGTGCGCCCCGAACTTGATCCAGAAGGGGATCTCCTCACCCGACGTGAGATAGAAGTGCCGGAGGAATCCCGTCTCGTTGGCGAAGTGCGCCTGCCCTGCGACCAAGAGGGAGACGATGATCCCCATCGTCTTCTGCGCATCGTTGGCGCCGTGCGAGAGGGAGAAGAGGGCGGAGCTCGTGATCTGCATCCCGCGGAGGAGCGGGTCAACCGTGGCGGGGCGCGCCTTTCTGAACGCCCAGGTGGAGAGGACCATGAGCGTCCACCCCGCCGCCATCCCGACCATCGGCGAGACGACGATGAAGATCAGCGTCTTGGTCCACCCCGAGGCGATGATCGCGCTGAACCCCGCCTTGGTGACGGCCGCCCCGGCGTACCCGCCGATGAGCGCGTGCGAGGAGCTGGAGGGGATCCCGTACCACCAGGTGATCAGGTTCCAGGTGATCGCCCCGATCAGGCCGGCGAGGATCACATCGGGGTTCACGATCGCGATGTCGATCATCCCCTTCCCGATCGTCTTCGCGACGCTCGTATCGAAGAGGAAGAGGGCGATGAAGTTGAAGGTCGCCGCCCAGACGACGGCGGTGAACGGGCTCAGCACCCGCGTCCCCACGATCGTGGCGATCGAGTTCGCCGAGTCGTGGAACCCGTTGATGTAGTCGAAGATGAACGCGACCAGGACGATCGCGAGGATGTACCAGACCACGGTCAGGAGTTCTTGAGGGAGATGCTCTCGAGCACGTTCGCGACATCCTCGCACTCATCGACGGCGTGCTCGAGGTTGTCGAGGATCTCCTTCCACTTGATCACCTCGAGGGGATCGGGACGCCCCGTGAAGAGCTCGGCGATCGCCTGCGAGTAGATCGTATCGGCCTCCTCCTCGAGCTCCTTCACGCGGCGGGCCACGCGGTGGACCTCGGCGGGCTTCCGGATGTGCTTCACCCCATCGGTGATCGTCGACGCCGCGGCCCGGAGGACGCGCGTGAGTTCGCTGGCCGCCGCGCGGGGCTCGGTGATCTGATACATCGTGACGCGGCGCGCCGTGCCATCGATCAGATCGACGACGTTGTCGAGCCGATTCGTGAGGAGATGGATGTCCTCACGGTCGAGCGGGGTCACGAAGCTCCGGTCGATGCGCTGCAGCACCTCATACGTGAGAGCGTCGGCGGCATGCTCCTCGGTCTTGATCCGCGCGGTGAGCTCCTCGCGGCGGGTCGGGTCGGCGAAGAGGGCTTGGAGCTGCTCGGCGGCGGCGTTGAGATGGCCGGAGAGCTGATCGAAGAGGGTGAAGAACCCCTCATCCTTCGGTAGGAAGCGCACGTGGTGCTCGGCTGGGGTCGACTGTCGGCGCTCGCCATCACCTGAGCGCGGGCGCATCGGTAACGCGGAGGAAAGTTAGCCGTCACCGTGAAAGGGCGCCAAACCGACGCCCCCTCTTTGTAACAGAACTGTTACACGGTGCGTCCCCCGTCCTACGCGTGCAGGGCGCGCCGCTCCCGCTCACGGTCCGGGCGCACGAAGAGCCGGACCAGCAACACCCCCGCAAGGAATCCCCCCGCGTGCGCCCAGACCGCGACCCCACCGGCCAGATCCCCGACCCCGACCAGCTGCGGGAGCCCCGCGATCACCTGCCAGGCGAACCACCAGAGGAGGACCCCCCAGGCGGGGAGTGGGATGACGCGGATGAAGATCCCGAAGAAGAAGAGCATGCGAACGGGGACCTTCGGGTAGAGGACGAGATACGCCCCCATGACCCCAGAGATCGCCCCCGAGGCCCCGACGGTCGGGAGGATCGAGCCGGGATCGACCGCGACGTGCGCCGCTGCGGCGGCGAGCCCACAGAGGAGATAGAAAACCAAGAACCGCCCCGCCCCCATCAGGTCCTCGACGTTGTTCCCGAAGACCCAGAGGAAGAGGGCATTTTCGAGGATGTGCCCCCACCCGCCGTGGAGGAACATCGAGAGAAGCGGGGTCAGTCGATTGACCGGTTCGGCGTCGACCGTACACACCAGGTTCGAGGTGATCGCGACACCCGACCCTATCTGGGCCCGCCCCGTAAGCTCCCCCGGCACCATCCCCAGGTTGCAGACACTCCGAACCAACTGGTCGGTGAACCCGCCCCCCTGCACCACGACCCAGACCACCCCGAGCGCGATCAGGATCAGGACGGTCATCACCGGGGGATGCGCGGTCGGATTGTCGTCACTCAGTGGGATCATGGCACCTCCATGCCACGCTGGCCGCCGAAACCCAGTCGAATCCTGCCGTTTCGGCGCATTTCGCTGGCCCCGCCTTTGCCATTCATCTGACCGGACGCCGGCGGAGGCGACCGCCCCCGCCCCGAGCATCTCACACACACACGAATATTCCACTGAGGACCACATGGCAGACAAGGTGATCGGTATCGACCTCGGCACGACCAACTCGGTCGTCGCCGTCATGGAAGGGGGCGACCCCGTCGTCATCCCCAACGCCGAAGGGGGTCGGACCACGCCCTCGGTGGTCGGCTTCAGCAAGGACGGCGAGCGCCTCGTCGGGCAGATCGCGAAGCGCCAGGCCGTGACCAACCCGCAGAACACCGTCTTCTCGATCAAGCGGTTCATGGGCGGGAAGATGTCCGAGGTGCAGACCGAGACCTCGCGCGTCCCGTACAAGGTCGTGAAGGGGCAGAACGATCTCGCCGCCGTCGAGGTGCAGGGGAAGACGTACACCCCGCCCGAGGTCTCGGCGATGATCCTGCAGAAGATGAAGCAGACCGCCGAGGACTACCTCGGTCACGCGGTGACGAAGGCGGTCATCACGGTGCCGGCCTACTTCAATGACTCGCAGCGCCAGGCCACCAAGGACGCCGGCAAGATCGCCGGCCTCGAGGTGCTCCGTATCGTCAACGAGCCCACCGCGGCCGCGCTCGCCTACGGCCTCGACAAGGTGAAGACGAAGGACGAGAAGGTCGCGGTCTTCGACCTGGGCGGCGGCACCTACGACATCTCGGTCCTCGAGCTCTATGAGGTCGAGGGGACGCGTCAGTTCGAGGTGAAGTCGACGAACGGCGACACCCATCTCGGTGGTGATGACTTCGACCAGAAGGTGATCGACTGGCTCGTCGCGGAGTTCAAGAAGGATCAGGCGATCGACCTCTCCAAGGACCCGATGGCGCTCCAGCGCCTGAAGGAGGCCGCGGAGAAGGCGAAGATCGAGCTCTCCGGCACGACCTCGACCGACATCAACCTGCCGTTCATCACGGCGGATCAAACGGGGCCGAAGCACCTCAACTACACGCTCACGCGGGCCAAGTTCGAGCAGCTCGTCGACGACCTCGTGCAGCGCACGATCCTGCCGATGCAGAAGGCGCTCAAGGATGCGGGGCTCTCCCCGTCCGACATCGATGAGGTGATCCTCGTCGGTGGGTCGACGCGCATGCCGCGGATCCAGGAGATCGTGAAGGAGTTCTTCAAGAAGGAGCCGAACAAGGGCGTGAACCCGGATGAGGTCGTGGCGGTCGGCGCGGCGATCCAGGGCGCGGTCCTCACCGGCGAGCAGAAGGACGTCCTCCTCCTCGACGTGACGCCGCTCTCGCTCGGCATCGAGACGCTGGGCGGGGTCTCGACGGTCCTCATCCCGCGGAACACGACGATCCCGACGAAGAAGTCGGAGACCTTCTCCACCGCGGACGACAACCAGACGACGGTCGAGATCCATGTGCTGCAGGGGGAGCGCGAGCTCGCGCTGCACAACAAGACGATCGGCAAGTTCCAGCTGACGGGGATCCCGCCGGCCCCGCGCGGCACGCCGCAGGTCGAGGTCACCTTCGACATCGACGCCAACGGCATCCTGCACGTGACGGCGAAGGACAAGACCACCGGGAAGGAGCAGAAGATCCGGATCGAGGCCTCGAGTGGGCTCTCGGACGCCGAGATCGACCGGATGGTGAAGGACGCGGAGGCGAACGCGACCGAGGACAAGAAGCGCCGGGAGGAGATCGAGACCCGGAACCGCCTCGACTCGCTCGCCTTCCAGGTGGAGAAGGAGTCGAAGGACTGGGCCGACAAGCTCCCGGCCGAGGTGAAGGCGCGCCTCGAGGCGGCGGTGGAGCGGGCGCGGAAGGCGCACCGCGGTGAGGACATGGCGGAGGTGAACGCCGCGCTGACCGAACTCTCCGAGGCCTTCTCGGCGGCGGGTCAGGCGATCTACGCCGCGCAGCCGGCGGCTGGGGCGGAAGGCGCTGAGGGTGGCGCCACCCCGCCCAAGGATGACGTCGTCGAGGCGGACTACGAGATCGTCGACGACAAGAAGTAGGACCGGGAACCTCAGGTCCCCCGAGGCAGTATGCTTCGGGGGACCGCGTCCATTCACCGAACGATTCACCGACCGATAACTTCCGTGATCTCACGTACGAAACTCGTCTCGCTCGCCGTCCTCGCCTTCGCGGGCGGCATCTTCTTCGCCTCGTCCATGGAATGGACGGAGCGCCTCTTCGCACAGGGGGGCGCTCGCCCGCGCGCGGAGCAGGTCCAAACCCTCGCGGATGCGAGCAATGCCTTCGTCTCGATCTCCGAGGCCCTCACGCCCGCGGTCGTCTCCGTGCAAGCGGAGCGGATCACCCGCGGGAACGCGCGGCGCCAGATGCCCCCGGGCGTCCCGCCGGGCTTCGAGGAGTTCTTCCGCCAGTTCGAGGCCCCGCCGTCGCAGCCACGGACGCAGGAGTCGAGCGGCTCCGGCTTTCTCGTCTCGAAGGACGGGTACATCCTCACGAACAATCACGTGGTCGAGGGGGCCGATCAGGTGAAGGTCGCGATGCAGGATCGCCGCGTCTTCGACGCGAAGATCATCGGCCGCGACCCGACCACCGATGTGGCGGTCCTCAAGATCGAGGGCAGGAATCTCACCGCGGTGACCTTCGGGGACGACGCCGGCCTCCGTGTGGGGGAGTGGGTCCTCGCGATCGGGAACCCGCTCGGCCTCGACTTCACCGTGACCGCCGGGATCGTCAGCGCCAAGGGGCGTGGGCTCAATGGGCTGCAGCGCACACAGTACGACATCAGCGACATGATCCAGACCGATGCGGCGATCAATCCCGGCAATTCGGGGGGACCGCTCGTGAATGCCCGCGGCGAGGTGGTGGGGATCAACTCCGCCATCGCCAGCCAGACCGGTTTCTACTCGGGGTACGGCTTCGCGATCCCGATCACCCTCGCCAAGCAGGTGATGGATGACCTGATCCAGCATGGCGAGGTGCGCCGTGCGGTGATCGGGGTGGCGATCAATGAGGTGACGCCGGAGGACGCCGCGGTGGCCGG
>VHBP01000017.1 GCA_016871915.1 Gemmatimonadota bacterium | reverse complement strand
CGAGGGTCTTCCTCATCGCCGTGCTCTGGTTCGGTGGTCGCTCCCTGATCGGACAGTGGGACGCGGTGCAGGCCCTCCGCGCCGAGCTCTCGACGCGCTGGTCACTCGTGGCGCTCTCCTCGGTGCTGGTGGGGGTGAGTTATCTCGTCCTGATCCAGACCTGGCGGCTCACGGTGGGTGCCTGGGGGGAGCAGCTCCGCTTCGGCGAGGCCGCTCGCATCTGGTTCATCTCGAACCTCGGGCGCTATCTCCCCGGCAAGGTCTGGCAGATCGGGGCGATGGGGGTGATGGCTCAGGAGGCCGGCATCTCGTCGGTGGCGGCGGTCGGGAGCGCGTTGGTGGTCTCGCTGGTGCATCTGATCATCGGGTTCGCCGTGGTGGGGCTCACCGGCCGTGATCTATTCGTCTCGCTCGTACCACCCGGGACCCCGCTCACACCGATCCTCACCCTGGCGGTGGTGCTCGCCCTGATAGCGCCTCGGCTCCTCCCGCTGGTTGCAATCGGCGCGTCGCGCGTCCTTGGCCGACCGTTCACCCTCCCCCGGTTGCCGACCCGAGCCATCTGGGTGGCGGCGCTCGGGTCCGGGGTCGCCTGGCTTCTCTTCGGCTTCGCCTTCCATGTGCTGGGGATCGGTCTGCTCCGGCATGCGACTGGAGATGCCGCCGATTCAGTCGCAGTTTTCACCCTGTCGTACCTCGCGGGATTCCTCGCGTTCATCGCGCCGGGAGGGATCGGGGTGCGGGAAGGGGTGATGGCGCTCCTGCTCACCCGAGCGGGGATCGCCACCCCGTCCGAGGCCACGTGGTTGGTGGTCGCCTCGCGGCTCTGGCTCACCGTGCTCGAGATCCTCCCTGGGGCGGTCCTCCTCGCGTTCTCGCCACGTCGTCGTTCGTCTGATCCCTCTCGCCACTTGGCATGACTTCCTCGGTTCGTACCTCGCTCGAGCCCCCGTCCGCTCCGCCCTACGCCACCGCGTGGGCATTGCTCGCCTGCGTGCTCGCCGCGTTGACCCTCGCGTATCCGGCGCTGGCTGGGGGATTCCTCGTCTCGCCGGTGAGCGATCAGTACATCGCCGGCTACCCCTTCCGTGAGTTCGCCGCAGCCTCGCTGCGCGCCGGCGAGGGGTTCCCGCTCTGGAACCCGTACCTCTTCGGTGGGATGCCGTACGTCGCCGCGATGCACGGCGACATCTTCTATCCGACCTTCCTTCTGCGGCTGGTCCTGCCGACCGATGTGGCGATGACATGGGGGATGATCCTCCATCTCATGCTCGCGGGCTTTGCGGGCTATGGGTTCCTCCGCGTGATCGGCGTGGGGTTCCATGCGGCGTTGCTGGGCGGAATCGCGTACATGATGGGTGGGCAGGTGGCCTCGCTCGTCTCACCGGGACACGACGGAAAGCTCTTTGTCTCAGCGCTGCTACCCGTCACGCTGATCGTGCTGACGCACGGGATCCGGGACGCGAAGCGATGGGCGTGGGGGGGCCTCGCCATCGTCGCGGGGCTCGGCGTCCTCTCACCGCATCCGCAACTCCTCCAGTATCTCCTCCTCACCGCCGGCGCGTGGGCGCTGTTGCTCGCCTTCGTCGGAGATGGTCGGGCCAGTGCGCCCCCGCGTGGGGTCGCGATTCGCCGCTTGGCCATCGCGCTGGGCGCGGTCGTCCTCGGCGGGGCGATCGGTGCGATCCAGTACCTTCCGGTGCAGGAGTATGTGGATTGGTCGCCGCGCACCGGTGGACGTGACTACGAGTACGCGACGAGCTTCTCGATGCCGATCGAGGAGCTGATCAACACCTACCTCCCGCAGTTCAGTGGGATCCTCGATCGCTACTGGGGACGTAACGGGATCCATCTGCACTCCGAGTACATCGGGGCAGGGGTCCTCTTCCTCATGGTGCTCGGTCTGGCGGCAAGGAAGCGTCCAGAGCGTCGTGCCCTCACTTGGTTCTGGGTCGGCACGGGGATCACCTCGCTCCTCTGGGCCTTGGGCGGGAACACCCCGTTCTATCATCTGGTGTACGCGATCGTCCCGGGCTCGAAGTTCTTCCGCGCGCCGAGCACGATCTTCTTCGTGACGACCTTCGCGGTGAGCGTGCTTGCCGCCTTCGGCACGGAGCGACTCCTCCGCGGTGAGGTGAGTCCAAAGGTGGTGGCGTGGGCGGCGGAGTTGGGGCTTGCCGGCGTCGTCCTCGCCTATGCCGGATTCTTCGAGTCGCTTGCCCTCTCGGTCTCACAGATCCCGCAGCTCGAGGAGAATATCCGCGCCAATGCGGCCGCGATCACGTCGGGCGCCTGGCGGTCGTTCGCCTCCCTCGTGGCGACCTGCGTGCTGGCCATCCTCGTGCATCGCCGGCGGCTCACTGCCAGTCTGGCGGGGGCCCTCCTAGTGGTCGTCACAGTCGCGGATCTCTGGAGTGTCGAGCGCCTCTATTGGACGTTCTCGCCGCCGGCGGCGCAGACCTATGCCACCGACGAGGCGATCCGTCATATCCAGCGGGAGCGTGAGCCGGTGCGTGTGATCACTGCCGGGGCCGCCATCGGCGTGCCGGGCGCGTATCACGATCCGAATCTCGAAGGGGATGGCCTCATGCATCATGGGGTCCGCGTCGCCCTCGGCTATCATGGCAATGAGCTCGGTCGCTATCAGCAGCTGGGAGGAAAGACGCGCGGATGGGACCAGATCGCGAACCCAGCGTTCTGGGGCCTCCTGAACGTGAAGTACTTCTATACCACGCTCGATTCGCTGCCGATCACCGGGGCCACCCGAGTCGTGGGACCGGTGCAGTCAGCGGCGGGGAGCACGGTCTACCTGCATCAGCTCCCCGGTGACCACGCGTATGCCTGGGTGGTGCCCACCGTCGCGAAGTATCCCGATGCGGAGGTGGCGGAGGCGGTGCGCGCCCCGAACTTCCCGTATCGGAGCGTGGCGCTGCTCGATCCCGCATCGACGACGGCCGCGCAGCCGCTGACCGCGATCCCAGCGCCGCTGCCGATTCGCGCGGCGGTCGACTCGTTCGCGCCTGGCTTTGCGCGCCTCACCTTGGATGCCCCGGCACCGGCGGGCTCGGCGCTCGTGGTCTCCGAGAACTATTACCCCGGGTGGGCCGCGACGGTGGATGGCCGGGCGGCGGCGGTGGAGCGGGGCAACCTGTCATTGATGACTGTGGCGCTTCCGGCTGGCGCGCGTAGCATAGAGGTGACCTTCGACTCGGCTCCCTTCCACCTCGGCGCGCGCGTGACGATCATCGCCCTCCTATTGGCGACCCTCTGGTTCGGCCTTGGATTGATCGGGCGCACGCGAGAGGCGGCCCGTGACTGACCGCGCGCTCGTCATCACCCCGACGTACAACGAACGGGCGAACGTCCCGATGTTGGTCGAGCGCGTCCTCGCACAGGACCCGCGCCTCGAGATGCTCTTCGTCGACGACAACTCGCCCGATGGCACCGGGGACCTGATCGCGGAGATCGCCGCGCGTCAGCCGCGCGTGCATCTCCTGCGCAGGGCAGGGAAGCTCGGACTCGGCACCGCCTATCGGGATGGGTTCCGCTGGGCCTTGGCGCGCGACTACGAGCTGATCTTCGAGATGGATGCCGACTTCAGTCATGACCCGGCTCATCTCCCCGAATTCCTCCGGGCGGCGGAGCGCGCCGACTTCGTGCTCGGCTCGCGCTATCTCGACGGCAAGGTCACGGTGGTGAACTGGCCGATGACGCGTCTGCTCCTGAGTTATGGGGCGAACATCTATGCGCGGCTCGTCACCGGGATGCAGCTCTGGGACGCCACCGGGGGGTTCAAGTGCTTTCACCGGCGGGTGCTTGCCGCGATCGACCTCGATGCGGTGCGGTCCAACGGGTACGCCTTCCAGATCGAGATGTCGTTCCGTGCGATGCAGAAGGGGTTCCGTCCGGTCGAGATCCCGATCGTCTTCGCGGATCGGACCGAGGGGGAGAGCAAGATGAGCGGCCACATCGTCCGTGAGGCGATCACGATGGTCTGGCGGCTCCGGTGGTGGGCGCTGACGGGGCGGTTGTGAGCGCCGAGTCAGGCGCGCCGATCCTGACCCGGCCCCTCCCGTTCACCAAACTGACGGGGTCCGGCAACGACTTCGTCTTCGTCGACGCACGTACCGATGCCGCGCTTGAGGCGGTCGCCATGGACCCCGCGGCCATCGCCGCGGCCTGTGATCGGCGGTTTGGCGTCGGGGCCGATGGGGTGGTGGTGCTGCGCCCGGACCCCGTGCACCCGTTCCGGATCCGCTACTTCAATGCCGATGGCACGCAGGCGAATCTCTGCGGGAACGCCACCCTCTGCACGGTACGGCTCGCGACCCACCTCGGGATCGCGGATCCCGCGGGGTTCACCTTCGAGAGCGATGCGGGGGAGCTCCGCGGGTGGCTCCGGCCCGATGGGCAGCCGGAGGTCGACCTCAACCCCTTCGACCGGCTGGAGCACTCCGTCGGGATCCCGTTGGCCCCCGGTGAGCGCCGGATGGGGTTCGGGTTTCCCACGGTCCCACACCTGGTGGTCGAGGTCGACGATCTGGACGCGGTCGACGTGGCGGCCCGCGGGCCCGTGCTCAGGCACGAACCGAGCTTCGAGCGCGGGACCAACGTGAACTGGGTGGCGCAGACCCCAGCCGGCTGGGCGATGCGGACCTTCGAGCGAGGGGTCGAGGGGGAGACGCTGGCCTGTGCGAGTGGAGCGACGACCTGCGCGGCGGTCCTCAGGGCCTGGGGGGTGACCGGTGATGAGACCCGGTTCCGGACCCGGTCAGGTCGAACCCTCACAATCCGATACCGGCAGACCCCTCAGGGGGAGGTCCCATCGATCTCCGGGGAGGGGCGGATCGTCTTCATGGGGACCTTGGTCGACTTAGGCGTGGGTTCGGGGTAAACTCGATGATTTCCACACCTTTCCAGCTTACAACCTTACATAATACATATTATTGGTAGTACACACAATCCACGGACACGGGCAAGGTATCGCGACATCGTCTCGACAGCACCGCCCTTCCTACATCACAGTACTAAAATCACTGTACGAGCTGTTGAAAAAAGATAAGCCCAAGTAATGGAATCACTTGGGATTATTCAGTTCGACTCAATTATACAAACCGCTACGGCGGTGGTGCTTATTCACACCTCACTGCTTGCCGAGCAGCTCGCCAAGACGGACTCGGGCCTCACCCGAAAACGGCGAATCCTCCTGGCTGGCCAACGTGCGGTACAGCTCCGTCGCCCCCTGGGTATCCCCAGCCGCCACCTTGGCCCGGGCCGCATCCATCCGGTACCCCTGGCGCTCACCCTCCAACCGAGCCCCCTCGGCCGCCTTCCCATACGCCTCCGCCGCCTCGGCCGACTTCCCCGTCGCCTCGAAGCCAGCCCCCAGCAGGGCCTGGATCCCAGGCTTCAGGTCGCCATTCGCCGACCCAAGCGCCTTCTGCAGCAGCGCGATCCCCTCAGCATGCTTCCCCTCATCGAAGAGGATCTGGGCGCTGAGCATCGCCGCCTGCCCGCCGGCCACCGTCCCGGCATACCGGGTGGTGACCTTCTCGAGCTCGGTCAGCGCCAGCGGCTTGTTCCCGGAGACGTAGGCCATCTCCCCGGCCTGATACGCCACCGACCCCTTCTCCTCCTTGATCTGGACCGACCGCTGCCAGAGCCAGACCCCGCCGACCGCGGCGGCGATGACCACCGCCCCGATGGTCAGTTGGCGACGATACAGCAGGAAGGTCTCCCCGAGGGTCTCGGGCTCGATCGCGACGTTGGGCTGCGCGGGAGTACCAGGTGCGGGCATTGCGGTGATGGCTGAAGAGTTCACGGAACGGAGCCCGGTGCCGACGAGCAGGACCGGGAATCGCGGAAAGCTAGCGGAGGCAGGTCGACCATAGAAGCGACACGACCCGCCGCCGAGTGCCCCCGGGCAGATTCGAACTGCCGACCTGCGGTTTAGGAAACCGTCGCTCTATCCACCTGAGCTACGGGGGCAAGAGAAGGCGGCCCTGGCACCCGAGCGCCGAGCCGCCTGCTCCAAACTTAACGCGAGGGTCTCCGGCGACTCAGGGGTCGCGCGGCTTCGCGGTGCGACCCCCGCCAGACGACGAGCTCCCAGACGACGAACCGCCGCTCGAGGCCCCCGAGGAACCGGACGATGAGCTCCCACCACCAGAGCTCCCCGAGCGAACCGATGATCCGCCGGAGTCGCCACTGCGCGGGCGCGCTCCGCTCGAGCCGCCTCCAGAGGGAGAGCTATACCCACCCCCCTTCACCACCCGACCGCCAGACTCCGGCGTCCGACCACCGACCCCGCCCCCAGGCCCGATCGGCTGCACCACGACGGGCCCACCGACATAACCAGGCCAGAAGCCGCCACCGAAGGGCGAGCCCCAATACCCGAAGCCGAACCCATTGTAGACCGGAGCATAGAGCCCGTAGTAGGCGAACGGCGCCCGACCACCGCAGGCCCAGGGATCGCGAATCCCCCACATCATCATGCAGGAGTTCCAGAGCGCCCAATCCGCCGCCGTCGGCGGGAGCATCGAATACCGTGGGATCCCGCTCCCACCTCCGCCGCCGCCACCACCCGTCGCGACGCCGAGCTCCGAACGCCGCGTCTGGAGATCACGCCCACCCCCGACGATCGCGAACGACTCGGGATACGATGCGGCGACGATGAGGTCGATGATCGGGTCGGCTGTGCCGAGATCATCCAGCTCGATCAGGTCCTCCGCGGAGACGCGACGCCCCGCGATCGTCGACCGCATCGCCTCCGCCTCGGCGAGGAAGGGTGCGATGCGCGGACGCAGGTCCGACGGGATCACCTGGAGCCCGACCACCGGACGCAGGCGGCGCGCCTGGGTCGTAGCGATCGAGGCGACCCCCCCGCCCTGCACCTGCAACCAATCGCCGGTCTCGGAGATGACGAAGGCCCCAGCGCGCTGCTGACGCGGCAGGCCGTTGCAAGCGATCTCCGAGTCCATCACGATCCGTTCGCCATCGCGCGAGACCCGCGCACGCTCCCACCCGGTGCACCCGTCGGCGGTGATCTCGACCTTGGTCCCGTCGAGGCGCACCACCGATTCCGTCCGCGTGCCGGTCAATGGCACGGTGATGAGGGTGAGGGCCGGCCCCTCCTGCGGGAGCACGCAGGTCATTCCGGCGGTACCGGCCTCGGCATCCTCCCAACATCCGACGAAGGCGAGCGCGCGCCCCGCCTCCCGCTGCGCGCGGAGGGGGGCGGCCATCAGCGTGAGGCCGCCGAGCAGAACCAACGAGAGACGACGCATGATCACGCTCCGGATCAGAGCCGCAGGGTGAAGCCGACGAGGGTCGTCAGCCCAGAGAGATCGAGTCGATAGCCGACGAAGTCGCGCTCCGGGCGACTCGCATCGACACTCCCACGAAGGTACCGCACCTCCGTGGTGAGGAGGAACCGGGTCGAGAGATTGAGCTGCACCCCGCCGCTCGCCTGGACGACGGGCGCCCACCCAGTACTGGTGAGTCGATCGGGCAGGACATCCGGTGGATCGGTTCGGAAGTCGACGAAGTCGCCGACCTGTTCGAAGCGATAGCGCGTCAGACCGGCGCCAGCCCCGACGAACGGCACCACCTTCGCGGGGATCCACGCCGTCGAGCCGATGGCGCGCCCCCGATCGGCGAGGTAGTAGCGCACCGTCGCCGTCAGTGGCGCACGCAGGAAGGCCGTCGTCTGTTCGATCGGACGATCATCGGCATCGACCCAATCGCGATACTCGGAGGCGACGCGGGCCGAGGCCGGCATCAACCCGACCACGAGCTCGGTGCGCGGCCCCACGGCGAATCCGAGATCAAACCCCAGGGTCGGGGCGCGGAAGTCCGCACGCGCGAGCGTGAAATCCGAGGTGGCGTAGCGAAAGAGATCCCCGCCCGCCATCGGCACATTCCAGCCGCCGAACAGGGTCACGGACGCCCCCGATTCACGGAAGAGGAATCCTTCCCCGCCTCCCGACTGTGCGACGGCCGGCGCGCGCGCGAGGAGCATCGCCCCCGCCACGATCGCCAACCCCCACCGCCACCGGATCCGACCGGTCATTCGTATGCTCCTGCAAGGTTCCCTACGGTATACACGAGCCAGGGCCAGAACGTTCACGCCTCGAAGCCGTGCGCGCCGATCAGCGGAACGAAGCGCATGGGGTCGAGTCGTTCCTCTCGCAGGCCATCGGGCGAGCGGATGACCCGCACCAGCGCCTGTCCGTTCCGGTCGCCCACTGGGACCAAGAGCTGCCCACCGACTGCCAGCTGTTCCGTCAGCGGGAGCGGGATCTCCGGCGACGCCGCTCCGACGAGGATCGCATCGTAGGGCCCCATCTCCGGCCACCCGAGCGTCCCGTCTCCGACGCGCTGGATCACCTGATCGATCCCGCAGGCGCGAAGGGACTCCCGCGCCGCCTCGGCGAGCGCCGGGATCCGCTCGATCGAGAAGACCGCGGACGCGAGCCGCGTCAGGAGCGCCGCTTGGAAGCCAGACCCCGTGCCGATCTCGAGGACGCGCTCGCGACCGGAGAGCCGCAGCAGCGAGAGGAACCGTGCGTGGACCGAGGGCTGACTGATCGTCTGGCCATGGCCGATCGGGAGCGACGCGTCCTCATACGCACGATGCGCGAGACCGGATGGTACGAAGTGATGTCGCGGGACGTCATCAAAGGCCTTGAGCACGGCGATGTCGCCGATCCCCTTGGACTCGAGCTCCTCGATAAGGCGTCGCCGCGCCCCGCCGAACTGGCGCGCTACAGCGGCCGCCACCATCGCTCCGTGTCCTCGAGTCGCACGCGGTGCGTCAGGTCGAGATGCAGCGGGGTGATGGAGACGAAGCCGTCACGCACCGCCTGGAAGTCGGCATCGTCGCTCCCGCTCCACTCCACCGTGCCACCCCCGATCCAATAGATCTGGCGACCCCAGGGATCCTTCATCTTCGTCAACGAATCGGAGAAGACGCGCTGGCCGAGCCGCGTGAGGCGCACCCCTTTCACCTCCGACGGTGCACAGCGCGGGAGATTCACATTGAGCAAGGTGTCCGGCGGGAGATCCGGCAGACTCGTGAGATGCCTGAGGATCTTCGCGAGGACCTCGACCTGATCATCGAGCAGGTCATCGGCCCCGTGCAGCACCCGCCCCGCGAACGAGACGGCGATGCTCGGCACGCCGAGCGCGAGCCCCTCCATCGCCGCGGCGACGGTCCCGGAGTAGAGGACATCCTCCCCCATGTTCGGCCCATGATTGATCCCGCTCAACACGAAGTCGGGGCGTTCGGGCATCAACGCCTCGATCGCGAGCATCACACAATCGGTGGGGGTGCCGTCGATCTGCCAGCGACGCTCACCGAGCTGCACGGGGCGCAACGGATGATGCAGCGTGAGCGAATGGCTCGTGGCGCTCTGTTCGCGGTCCGGGGCGACCGTCCACACCTCCCCGAGTGGGGCCGCGGCACGTTCCAATACGGAGAGGCCCTTCGCGAGGATCCCATCGTCGTTCGAACAGAGGATGCGCATCAGTCGGAGGTCGGGGTGTTGGACTCGAGGGCCTGCAGGATCCCGAGGAGATCCTGTTCGAGGAGCAGCACGGTCTGCGCGTCGAGCCCCTGACGCGCCGCCGCCTTCACACCGCCATCCTTCCGGCGTTGGTCGAGCTGCTGCTTGGCTCCCTCGATCGTGTACTTCTCGGTGTAGAGCAGATGCTTGACGAGCATGACGAACTCGAGCTCGCGCCGCGTGTAGACGCGGTTCCCGGCCCGATTCTTGGCCGGACTCAAGAAACGGAACTGACTCTCCCAATACCGCAAGACATGCGGCTTGAGGTCGGTGAGCTCACAGACGTCACCGATGGAGTAGAACTCCCGGATGGGATCGTCGGTCGCCATCGCTATGCTCGCTCCGCCTTGAGGTCGCGCGTCATCAGCTCGACGAGCGCCCAGCGCGGCGGCTGACGCTCGAAGAGGACGCGGTGCACCGCGTTGACGATGGGCATCTCGACCCCCTCGCGGTCGGCGAGCGCCTTGGCGCTCTCCGTCGTCACCACACCTTCGGCGACGGTCTCCCGACCCTGCAGCACATCGCCGAGCGAGGCCCCGCGTCCGATCTCGAGTCCGACCGCTCGGTTGCGCGAGAGTGCGCCCGTGCAGGTGAGGACGAGATCGCCGAGTCCCGCCAGACCTGCGAAGGTCGCGGCATCGGCCCCGAGGTGCACGCCAAGGCGGGTCATCTCAGCGAGCCCGCGAGTGATGAGCGCGGCGCGGGCATTGTTGCCCAGCTCCAACCCATCGGCGATCCCCGTCGCGACCGCCATAACGTTCTTGAGCGCGCCGCCGAGCTCGACGCCGATCACGTCACGCTGCGTGTAGACGCGGAACCCCGAGGTGCTGAAGGCCGTCTGCACACGCGCCGCAACCGCCAGGTCCTCGCAGGCCGCGACGAGCGCGGTCGGCAGGTGCAACGCGACCTCGAGCGCGAAGCTCGGCCCCGAGAGCGCGACGATTGGATGCCCCGGGCACTCCGCGGCGACGACATCGGTCATGAGGCAGAGCCGCTCGCGATCGATCCCCTTGGTCGCGACGACAAGTGGCACACCGGCCGGGAGATGCGCGACAGCCTGGGTCGCTACGGCACGAAGCGCATGTGACGGCGGGACGAAGACCACCATCTCACTCCCAGCCAACGCCTCGGCCATATCCGACGTCCCGATGAGGAAGGGATGGAGCGGCACGTTGGCGAAGAAGCGCGGGTTCTCATGCTGCCGATTGATCGCCGCGGCGACATCGGGCTCGAAGGCCCAGAGCCGCACCTCGTGTTCATTCTCCGCGAGGAGATTGGCCAGCGCGGTCCCCCACGCCCCGGCCCCGATCACCGTGCACCGCATCAGCGTCCCTCCTTGGCCCGAGCCACCGCCTCAGACACCACACTCCCCGGCGCCCCGAGGCGCGGCTCGGTCCCGGCGCGGATGCGCGCGAGGTTCGCTCGGTGCGTCCACACCACGAAGAGCGCGAGGGCGATCGAGACGGGCAGGAGTGGCGAGAGCGGCCCCGCCGTCATGAGCACCG
Source organism: Gemmatimonadota bacterium (assembly GCA_016871915.1). Taxonomy (GTDB): domain Bacteria; phylum Gemmatimonadota; class Gemmatimonadetes; order Gemmatimonadales; family Gemmatimonadaceae; genus Pseudogemmatithrix. The sequence continues at coordinate 32,590 of VHBP01000017.1, read as the reverse complement.
CCCATGGCAATCCGAGCGCCCCGCCGATCGACGCCACGGAGACGATCCGCGTGCGCCAGAGGATGAAGGCGAAGAGCCCGAGGACGATCGCGAGCGCGGTGGGGGCGAGTGCAGCGAAGACCCCCGCGGTCGTCGCGACACCCTTCCCTCCTCCCTTCCACAACAAGAAGATCGGCTTGGCGTGGCCGAGGATCGCCGTGACCCCGATCCCGAGGGTGAGGAGCTGAAGCGACTGCACGCCGGGACGGAGATTCGTCACGACGCCGGGAAGAAGAAGCACCGGGAGCGCCCCCTTCAACGCATCAAGGAGCAGGACGACGATCGCTGCCGGCGCGCCGAGGGTCCGATAGACATTCGTCGCCCCGAGGTTCCCCGATCCCACCGTGCGGAGATCGATCCCCTTGAGGAGACGTCCCGCGAGATACGCGAAGGGGATCGACCCCGCGAGGTACCCGATGGCCAGCGCGACGATGGGGAGCATGTCAGTTCCGTCCGCTCTTCCGTTTCAGGATGATCCGCAGGGGGTTCCCCGTGAACGCCCACTTCTCGCGGAACCCGTTGTGGAGATAACGGATGTAGTGCTCCTGCACCAGATCCGGATGGTTCCCGAAGACCACGATCGTCGGCGGGGCGGTCTCCACCTGCGTGGCGTAGTTGAGCTTGACCTCGTTCCCCGCGGCCTGCGGCGGCTGTCGCCGCGCGAGGAGCTCATGGAGCGCCTCGTTCACATCGGAGGTCGGGATCCGCTTGGCGCGCTCCTCGCGCACCGTGCGGATCACGTCGAGCACCTTCGTGACCCGCTGCCCCGTGAGCGCGGAGATGAAGGCGAAGGGGACATGCTTGAGATACGGCGCCTTCTCAACGCACTCCTTCTGGAACTTGGCCGCCGTCTTGTCGTCCTTGTCCTTCAGGTCCCACTTGTTGACGACGATGATCATCGCGCGCCCCGCGTCCCAGGCGAGGGTCGCGATCTTGAGATCCTGGTTGTGCAGCCCCTCGGTCGCATCGATCAGGAGGAGACAGAGATCGGCCCGGTCGATCGCCCGGCGGGTGCGCAGCGCGGAGTAGAACTCCACCCCATCATCGATCTTCGACTTCCGACGCAGGCCGGCGGTATCAACGAAGATGTACGGCTCGCCATGGAAGACGAACGGGGTGTCGATCGAATCGCGTGTCGTGCCCGCGACATCAGAGACGACGAGACGATCTTCACCGAGGAGGCGGTTGATGAACGACGACTTCCCCACGTTCGGTCGGCCGATCACCGCGACACGTGTCGCCTCGGGGGGACCGTCAGCCTCCGATGTGGGGAGGCGCGCCACCAGCGCATCAAGGAGATCGCCCGAATTCTTCCCGTTGGTCGCGGAGACCGGGATCGGATCCCCGGCTCCCAGATTGAAGAACTCGAAGAAGTCCGAGCTGCGCGGGTCATCGACCTTGTTGGCGACGAGCATCCACGGCTTCCGCGACTGCCGGATGAGATCGACGATGCGCGCATCGTTGGGGTGGAGCCCCGCCTGCGCATCGACGGTGAGCAACATGAGATCGGCCTCGGCGATCGCCTGCCGGACCTGCCGCTTGATCGCGACGTCCATCGGGAGATCGGAGTCCTCCACGAGTCCGCCGGTATCGACGAGCCAGAAGTCCCGGCCATTCCACTGCGCCAGCGCGAAGTGGCGGTCTCGCGTGGTGCCGGCCTCCTCGCTCACGATCGCGGAATCATCGCCGACGATCCGATTGAAGAGGGCGGATTTCCCGACATTCGGGCGTCCGACGAGTGCGACGACTGGGATCCCGCTCATCTGGTGGAGCCTCCGACGCCGGTCGCCGAGAGGGCCCCGGCCCCCTCCTGCTCGAGCACGTCGATGAAATCGTAGGATGGATAGACCGGCATCGGGAGCGATTCCCGCACAGCAACGAACGACTCGTCGTCGAGGAAGAGTCCGCCGTCATTGATCGTCTCGGCCGGGATCAGCGCGAGCTCGAGATCGGCGCGATCCTGCAGCACGCGCCGAATGTCCGCCCCGACCAAGAGGCCGGCGGTGGTCACCGTCGGCCCGAAGAGCGAGTTCTCCGTGGGGATGAGCTCGAACCGCGCCCCCGTCGCCGCGGTGAGCTGGTCGAGCAGCGCCGGCATGAGCGGGGCCATCGCCGATCCGGTGACGATCCCGATCCGGCGGCCATCGAGGCGCGGAAGGCGCGAGACGCCATCGCGGACCCGATCGCGCAACGAGGTCACCGCTCCGACGCCATTCTCGATCTGCGCGAAGTCCCGGTAGTGCGCCGCCGTCGGCAGCTCGCGCTCGGCGAGCAGATAGAGCTCATCGGAGCCGTAGACCCAGGGCTCCCCGCGTTCCCGCTCGGCACGGGCGGCCCAGCGCTCCGCCACACCGAGGATCTCGCGCGCCGTCTCGCGATCCATCGACTTCCCCGTGTAGATGTGCGAGAACTGCGTGAGCCCCACGGGGACGAGCGCCACGGAGAGGCAGGCGTCGCCGAAGGCGTAGAGGTCGGTGAGGGACTGCTCGAGGACCGCGCCGTCGTTGATCCCCGGCACCACGACCATCTGCCCATGGAACTGGATCCCGCCCTCGGTGAGGCGCTGGAGCTGCTCGACGATGTTCGGGACGCGCGGATTGTTCAGGAGGACCTTTCGGGCCTCCCATGGCGTGGCGTGCACCGAGACGTAGAGCGGCGAGAGCCGATACTCGAGGATCCGCTGGAAGTCCCGCTCCTTGAGGTTCGAGAGGGTCGCGAAGTTCCCGTAGGCGAAGGAGAGCCGATAGTCGTCGTCGCGGATGTAGAGCGGCTTCCGGAGTCCCTTGGGGAGCCCCTCGATGAAGCAGAACTCACACCGATTGGCGCAGCGGCGCACCGTCGGTGGCTCGAGCTCGATCCCCATGGAGAGCTCGCGATCCCGCTCGATCTCGAAGACGAGGTGCTCCCCATCGGGGAGCTTGGCCTCGAGCTCGAAGCTCTCATCGGCGGTCAGGAACTCCCAATCAAGGAAGTCATCAAGCTCACGCCCATCGACGCGCAACAGCTCCGTGCCGGGGACGATCCCCAGTTCGGTGGCGATGCTCTCGGGTTGGACGCGGAGGACGCGGATCATGCGATGGGGCTGCGTGGGACCGACACGAAAAAAGCCGCAAAGCGGCTTGAGAAAATATATGAGATCAGGCGTCGGAAATCAATGAATCACAGCGACTTCCGTGCTTCCTCCCGCACCTCTCGAACCGACCGTCCGGTCGCCTGCGCGACGCGGACCAAGTCATCCGACTCCGGCTTCGCGCGCGTGCTCCCATCGGGGAGGGTCGCGACCTTCACCCGAAGATCGTGCCCGAAGACCGAGACCACGCGCTCCGCGCGCGGCAACGCGCGCCGAGCGACCTCGAATCGTCGCACGCCGATCGTGGTGCTCTCCATGAGGAGCAGCACCTCCAGCCGGTCGGCATCCTGCGGCGCGACCAGGCACTCCACGCGAGTCCCGGGCCGCCCCTTCTTCATCACCGTCTGCAGCAGGACGACATCGCGCGCTCCACCGTCACGGAGCGCATCGGCCAAGGCGCCGAGCTCCTCGCCCGTGGCATCGTCGATGTCCGCGGCGAGCATGATGAGCCGTTCATGCGCCGGCACATCCGCCCCCTGATCCGCCAGCACGATGCGCAGGGCATTCGCCCGATCCGGGAAATCCTTGGTCCCCGCGCCGAACCCGCTCGCCACCGGGACGAAGCCACCGGAGGGAGCGCCGGCGCTGAGCACGCGCACCAGCGCGGCTCCCGTCGGCGTCACGAGTTCCCCCGCCCCCTCAGGCCCCGGACGTACCGGCAACCCCTCCAGCAGCCGCAACGTCGCCGTCGTCGGCACCGCCATCCGCCCATGCTGCGTGTCGACGAAGCCATCCCCGAGTGGGATGGTGCCGCAGTACACCGCGGAGACGCCGAGCCGCTCGAGCCCCCAGATGCTCCCGACGATGTCGAGGATCGCATCGACGCTCCCGACCTCGTGCAGATGCACGCGCTCCACCGTGGTGCCATGGATCGCGGCCTCGCATTCGGTGATCAGCGTGAAGGCCTCCATCGCCTTCGCCTTGACCGCATCCGGTGCCGGCGTCGTCTCCACCAGCGCCCGGATATGCTTGAGATGCCGCCCATGCGGCTGCGGCGGGATCGTGAAGTCGACCTTTCGACAGGCGATCTGCCCGCGCGACACGGTCGTCACCTCCGCCGTGACCCCCTCGAGCCCAAGCGTCGCCGGGAGCTCGCGGATGAACGTCTCATCCAATCCGGCGTCGATGAGCGCCCCAAGGAACATGTCGCCGGCGATGCCGGACATCGGGTCGAGGATCGCGATCCGTCGCATGGTGCGCAATCTACTCGATCACCACCGGTAGCTCGCCCCCGAGCCGGTGTTGAAGACCACGACCTCGGCGTCTGACGCGAGGCGGCCCGCGGCGACGAGCTGGCGCACCGCCTCGAGCGCGGCCCCACCCTCAGGTGCGGCGTCGATCCCGGAGCGCGACGCGAGCAAGAAGGTCCCGTGCTTGATGCGCTCCTCGCTCACCGCCTCGGCGTCACCCGCGCTCTCGCGCAACGTGCGGAGCGTGAGTCGATCACCGAGCGGCCCAGGGACACGCAACCCACTCGCGTAGGTCACAGGATCCTCCCACGGCGTAGCGCGCTCCTCGCCTGCGTGGAAGGCCCGAACGAGCGGGGCGCACCCCGCCGCCTGCGCGATGATCATCCGCGGCCGGCGCGAACCGGCCGGGAGCCATCCCCACGCCAGCATCTCGTTGATCGCCTTCCAGATCCCGATCGTCCCCTCCCCTCCACCCGTCGGGTACACGATGGCATCGGGGAGCCGCCAGCCGAGCTGCTCAGCCACCTCGTAGCCCATCGTCTTCATCCCTTCGACGCGATACGGCTCGCGCACCGTGGCCACGTTGAAGAACCCGCTCTCACGCGCGAAGGCGAGGGTCGCCTTCCCCGCGTCGCCGATGTGTCCCGGCAGCAGCTGCAGATCGGCCCCGAAGGCGCGGATCGAACCGAGGATCGGCGGTGGCGTCGTCTCCGGCGCATAGACGCGGCAGGGCATTCCTGCAGCGGCGGCGAATGCGGCGAGCGCGATGCCGGCATTCCCTGCCGTCGGCACGCAGACACCGGGGAGACCGAGCTGCTTCGCGCGGGTGACGGCCATCATCAGCCCACGCGCCTTGAAGCTCGCGGTGGGGTTGATCCCTTCGTCCTTGACCCAGAGCCGCCGCACCCCGACCTCAGCCGCGAGATGTGGCAACTCCGCGAGTGGGCTCATCCCCTCGCCGAGGGTGACCGGTGTCTCATTGGCACGAATCGGGAGCGCGGCGCGATAGCGCCAGAGGCTGGCGTCGCCCGTGATCGCGTCACGCGATGGCGGCGTCGCGATCTCGACGAGGAGCGGCTGGCCGCAGTCGGGGCAGAGCGAGGCGAGCTTGGTGCCGTCCGGCAGCACATACGCGCAGGCACTGCAGTGGAGAGACCACATGGGAATCTGATGAGAGTTAGGGAGTGGACGATGCATCACCGCGGAGCGCGGCCACCAACTTCGCCGCGCTGGCCTGACTGAATCCATCGAGCGCGGCGATTTGCTCGACCGTCGCGTCCCGCACGCCTTGCAGGGAGCCGAACGCGGTGAGCAGCGCGCGGCGCCTCATCGGGCCGACCCCGGGAATCTTGAGGAGTTCGCTCGTCACCGTGCGCATCGACCGCCGCTTGCGGTGGTACCCGACCGCGGTCCGATGCGCCTCATCGCGCGCCTGTTGCAGGAGGCGCAGCGCCGAGGAACGACGCGGGAGTCGGAGCGGCTCACTCCGCCCGCGCACGAAGATCTCCTCCTCGCGCTTGGCCAAGCTGATGAGCGGGAGCGCATCGAGCCCGAGCGCGTCGAGCGCCTCGCTTGCGGCGGAGAGCTGTCCCTTCCCCCCGTCGATCACGACGAGGTCGGGGAGTGGACGCGACTCATCGAGCCGGCGACGGAAGTAGCGCCCGACCACTTCCCGCATCGACTGGAAGTCATCGGGGCCGTTGGCGGGATCGACGGTCGTGACCTTCATCGTCCGGTACTCGCTCCGCCGGGGCCGGCCATTCTCGAACCAGACGATGCTGCCGACGTTGTCCGTGCCCTGCCCCGTCGAGTTATCGAAGCAGACGAGGGAGCGCGGCAGGCGGGCGAGCTGGAGTTCACGTCCGAGGTCGTAGACGGGATCGGCGGCGCGCTCGTCGGCCTCCTGACTCGCGAGCTTGAACTCTTCGAGCAGGTGCCGCGCGTTCTGCTCGGCGAGATCGAGCAGCTCCCGCTTGGTCCCCCGCTGCGGCACCACGACGCGCGACGAGCCAGCCGCAGCCTCCTCGAAGAGCGGGCGATCCTCGAAGTCGAATGGCAAGAGCAGTTCGCGCGCACGGACCGGCGCGGCGAGATAGTAGCCGACGAGATACGCCCCAAGGACCGCCCCATCGGTCTCGTCCTCGATCCCCTCGAGAAAGCGATGCTCGCGCGCGAGCAGCTTGCCGTCACGGATGCGCAGCACCGCGACGATCGCGTCCTCACCATCTCGAGCGAAGCCGATCACATCCCGGTCCCCGCCCTCCACATTGAGGACGACGGTCGGCTCCTCCATCGACCCGAGCCGCTGCAGCGCATCGCGGAGCTCGGCGGCGCGCTCATAGTCGAGGGCCTCGGCGGCGCGCGCCATCTCCTCACCGATCCGCTTGGCGACCTCGGCGGTGCGCCCGTCGAGCCAGGCGACGACGTCGTCGATCATCCCGCGATAGGCCGCCTGACTCTGCTTCCCGACGCAGGGCGCCTTGCAGCGCCCGATGTGGTAGTCGAGACAGGCCCGCTCGGGAAGCTCCTTGGGCATGTCGTACCGACAGGAGCGCACGTAGAAGGCGCGCTTCACCACATCGAGCGTGCGGCGCATCGAGGCGACATCCGTATACGGGCCGAAGTAGCGTGCGCCGTCCCCCTGCACCTGGCGCGTGACGAAGACACGCGGATAGGGCTCCTGCACCGTGACCTTCACGTACGGGTACGACTTGTCGTCGCGGAGCATCACGTTGAAGCGCGGGCGATGCTCCTTGATCAGGTTGGCCTCGAGCACCAACGCATGCGCCTCCGTCGGCACGACGATCGTCTCCACATCAGCGATCAGGGAGACGAGGAGCCGCGTCTTGGGACTCGTTTCGTGATCGGAGGCGAAGTAGCTCCGGACCCGCGGGCGCAGGCGCTTGGCCTTGCCGACGTAGAGCACCTGCCCGTTCGCATCCTTCCAGAGATAGACGCCCGGGGTGTCGGGGAGATGCGCGAGCACCTCGGCGACGCGATCAGGGGGCGCGCGCATCGGACGGTAGGAGATGACGGGTCGTCGGGAGATAGACCGCGGCAAATATCGCGACCGCCACAGAGGCCACGAGCCAGGGGGGCTGCGTGGGGAGCAACCGCGTCCCACCGACGGCCGCAAGTCCCGCGAGGAGCGCGATCGCCCAGAGGGTGAGGACCCGCGTGAGCGGCACCCCCGTGCGGCCGATCCGGGTGGTCATCACGCGCCGGAGCCAGAGGAACTCCACCCACGCGGCGATCCCCGCCGCGGCGGTGAGCATCCCGACGCCCCAGCGTGCATCGATGCCCAGGAGGGAGGGGATCTCGCGAGCGGCCCACCACCCCATGCTGGCCGCCAGCACGACGCGTACGACCGCCGCGCGCAGCGGAGTCGTCGTATCGCCCAACGCGTAGAGCCCGGAGGCGTAGAGCCGGCCCATCGTGCTCGCCAGCAGACCGACGGCCGATCCGGCGAGCGCCCCCCAGACCCAGACCGCACTCTGCCGGGTGAAGGCCCCGCCCTCGTACAGCCCGGCCGCGAGCACCCCGCCGAGCAGGAGGAACGTCGCCGCCGATGGGATCACGAAGTAGGCGATCCGCTGGAGCCCGCGATCAAGACGCTGGCGAAGCGCCTCCGCCACCTGCGACGCCTCCCCCACCTCACTCGCCATCGCGGGCAGCTCCGATGCGGAGACGGACATGCCGAATAGCGAGACCGGGAGCAGCGAGATCACCTGCGCGTACTGCAGGGTCGCGACCGAACCGACGCTCACCAGCGAGGCGATGGCGGTGTCGATGAACCCACTGATCTGCACCACGCCACGCCCGAGCACCACCACGCCGAACCGTCGGAGCACATCACGCACCCCCGTAAGCGCGAGCGACGGGGTGAAGCGCAGGCCGGGGTCGAGTCGCTTGACGCTCGGCACCTGGATCAGACATTGCAGCGCGCTCCCCACGACACTCGCCCAGGCGATCGTGACGACGACGTCATCCGGCGATGCACCCGGACCGAAGAAGAGCACTGCCGAGATCATCGCCCCGTTCCACACCACCGGCGACACGTACGAGAGGAAGAAGCGTCGATGCGAGTTGAGGACCCCTAAGCACCACGCGCTCAACACCAGGATCCCGATCCCCGGGAACACCAACCGCACGACCTGGATGGTGAGCGCGCGCTGCGCACCCGCGAATCCCGGTGTGATGAGATCGACGAGCGCCGGCGTGAAGGTGATCCCGATCGAGACCACCACGAGACTCGTCAGGGCGAGGATCGACGCCACCGCACCGGCGACCCGCCCCGCCTCCTCGGTACGTCCCTCGGCGCGAAGCCGCGCGTAGACCGGGATGAACGAGGCGGAGAGGACCCCCTCCCCGAAGAGGTTCTGCAGGAGATTCGGGATCCGGAACGCCGCACTGAGCGCATCGGCGGCGAGTCCATCGCCGAGGAAGAACGCGAAGACCTTCTGCCGGACGAGGCCGGTGAGGCGGCTCAGGAAGATCCCGGCGGCGACGAGCCGTGCCCCCGCGCCGCTGCTCACGGGACGACCAGGGTCCCCGCGTGCATGGCGGCCCCCGCGCGCAACTGCGCGAGGAGCGTCTCCCCATGTCGGGCCAGCAAGGGCACGAGGTTGAGGCGCCGCTCCTGCCGATGGCCCTCGGGCATGAGGATGGCGCGGACCGCGGTGAGATCCGCCATCGCCTCGGTCTCACGGCCACGCGACGCCGTCCGGATGCGTCGCTCGAGTCGGTCGAGCCGATGGAAGATCTGCTGGCCCGCGCCCTCGAGGACCCGCGGCGCGATCAACTCGCCCTCCTCCGCATTCGCCGCGAGCATCGCCTGCATCCGCCGCTGCACCTCGGCGCGCAGCGCCTCCAACTCGGTGCGGAGTGCGATCGGGATCGCGCGATCACCGATGCGCCGCTCCGCCGCGTGCGGATCACGCAGGTCATCGATCACGAGTCCCAACCGACCGAGGCGACGATCGGTCTGCGGATCGACGATGCTCGCCGACCATCGCGGGACCGCCACCGGCGCGGGCATACCGAGGGCCTCCGCCACCGCGCCGACCTGTGCGAAGTAGGCAAGCTCACCGGGCCCCGCCACATACGCGACCGTCGGGAGGATCGCCTGCTCGACGACCGGCCGGAGCAACACGTTGGCGGAGAGCGTCGCCGCGGGATCCGCCGCCACCCGGAGCGCGTCGGCGAGCGGCACGCGCGCCTTCACCCCATCCTCGGCGCGGAAGACCAACGAGAGCTTCGCGATGCGCGCGACCTGTGGACGGTAGCCGCTTCGCTCGATCGCGACGTTCCGCAGCGAGACCGCCTCGTCGATGCTCGCGGCCCGCTGCAGTGCGTTGACCAGCGTGGGACGCGCCGCCGCGAGCGTCGCAGGGTGCCAGGCATCGAGCACCCCGATCCCCAGCGGCTCGAGCACCGACCGCAGGAAGCGCACATAGGCACGACCGACCGTCGCCTCAGGGGCGTACGCCGCTCGAAGGGCCTCGAGGATCTCCCCATGCGGCGCCGACGCCGCCGCGGCAGCCAGCGCCCCCAACGCCTCATCGACCGGCCCCAACGGGGTCTCAGCCATCACGAGCCCGTCGCGTCCCGACGTCGAGAGCGACAGGCGCTGGACCCCGAGGTCGGTCGCCACGGCGGTCCATGACGCTTCGGCGTAATCGGCGTCATCGGTCGCGGCCCAGAAGACCGGCGCCGCGGGGATCCCCGTCTCCCGCTCGATGCGATCCGCGAGCGCGAGCGCGGAGAGGGCCTTGAGCCAAGTATAGAGCGGCCCGCCGAAGAGGCCCGGTTGCTGCCCCGTGGTGACGACGACTCCGCCCGCCTCAGCGACCCGCTGTAGGCGCGACGCGGCGGCCCCTGAGGCCGCGAGCGCGGGCTGCAGCCCGGCGTACCACGCCCCCGCCGCGAAACGCCCCTGCACCTGACTCGCGTGGGCCCGCCACTCCGCGACCTGGCGCGGCACCGCCGCGACCCACTCGGCTGGCACGGACCCCGACTGGATCGCGCGCGAGAGCGCCCCACCACCGAGGGCCTCGGTCACGACGCGCGGCGCGCTCACGCCTCCCTCCGACGCGACGCCCGACAGCGACAGGATCCCTCGACAGCCTCCACGGGCGCCATCCTCACTTGTGATACGGTTCGCCGCGACCGATGGTCCCGGCGCGATAGAGCTGCTCCACCAGCACCAAACGCGCGAGCTCGTGCGGAAGGGTCCACGGGGCCAAGGCGATCCGCCGCCGCGCGCGCGCGCGAAGCTCGGGACTCACCCCGTGTGCGCCGCCGATGACGAACGCCACCGATTGCGCCAGATCCCGCCGCTCGAGCAACCACCGGGCGAACTGCTCGGAGTCGAGCGTCTCGCCGCCGACATCGCAGAGCACCAGCTGCGCCCCGGACGGGATCCGCTCCAACAGCCGATCGCCCTCGCGTCGCAGCACCACCTCGGGTCCGTCCCCGCCGCTCGCCCCGCCCCCTTTGACCTCCACCACCTCGAGGTCCCAGTAGCGCGAGGCGCGCTGCTCATAGTCCGCGATCGCGGCCCCGAGTGCAGCGTCCCGGGGCCGACCGACCACGTACAGGCCGACGCCCACGGCGCGCGCGCCCCGCGGCCCTATGCGTAGATGCCGCGGAGCCGGTGCACCGTGGCGACGCGGCTGATCGCGACCATGTACGCCGCGGTCCGCATGTTGACCTTGTGCTGCTGCGAGAGTCTGAGAACATCGCGGAAACTGTTCACCATGATCTCGCGCAGTCGATCGTTCACCGTCTGCTCGGTCCAGTAATAGCCCCCGCGGTTCTGCACCCACTCGAAGTAGCTCACCGTCACGCCACCGGCGTTGGCGAGGATGTCGGGCACCACGAAGACCCCCTTCGCATCGAGGATCGAATCGGCCGCGGCCGACGTCGGCCCGTTGGCCCCTTCGCAGATGACCTTCGCCTTGATCTGCTCGGCGTTCTTGGTCGTGATCACATTCTCGAGCGCGGCGGGGACGAGGACATCGACCTCGACCTCGAGCAACTGCTCATTGGTGATCGCCTCACCCTTCCCATACCCCTCGAGGGTCCGGTGCTCACGGACATAGGCCATGGCATCGAGGATGTCGAAGCCCTTCGCGTGGTACCATCCCCCGGTCCGGTCACTGATCGCGATGACCTTGCACCCGGCCTCCGCGAGGAGCTGCGCCCCGATCGAGCCGACGTTGCCGAACCCCTGGACGGCGACCGTCGCCCCCTTGACCGGCATCTTGAGATGCTCGAGCGCCTGCACCGCCGAGAACATCACGCCGCGCCCCGTCGCCTCGCGACGCCCGAGCGAGCCCCCCATCTCCACCGGCTTCCCGGTGGTGACGGCGTTCACGGTGAACCCCTTGTGCATCGAGTAGGTGTCCATGAGCCACGCCATGACGCGCTCGTTGGTGTTCACGTCGGGAGCGGGCACGTCCGAGTCGGGGCCGAGGGTCGCCATGATCCCGGAGGTGTACCGGCGCGTGACGCGCTCGAGCTCCCCCACCGACATCTTGAGCGGGTCGCAGATCACCCCGCCCTTCGCGCCGCCGAACGGGATGTTCACCACCGCGCACTTCCAGGTCATCCAGGCGGCGAGCGCCTTCACCTCATCGAGGGACACGTTCATGTCGAAGCGGATCCCTCCCTTGGCCGGCCCACGCGACGTGTTGTGGAGCACCCGGATCCCGGTGAAGACCTCCACCTCCCCGTTGTCCATCATGACGGGGATTGAGACGGTGATCTCCTTCTCGGCGATCCGCAGGACCCTGTAGATCCCCGGCTCGAGATCGAGGAGCTGAGCGGCACGGTCGAACCGGGACATCATCGCCTCGAACGGATTCTCCTCGTTCAGGAACCGATCCTTGTCGGGGAGGACGATCGTATCAGTGGGCAGACGCAGGTCTGGCATGTCCGAAGGGGGCAGAACCGGTCCGAGGACCGGCGGTTGGGGGGAACGTCAGGTCACCCAGCACGCATCGCCACCGCCCGGTCGAGGAGGGCCTCAAGCACCTCGCCGCCACGCTCGATGACGACACGCTGGGAAAGATACCAAAGCGGGGGGGCATTGCGAGGCCAGCGATCCCCCAGCTTGACAGCGTCCTTCAGCGTGCATATCACGCGATCCACGTCACGGGCCCGCATCGATAACGACGCCACCTCGGTGTCAGTGAAGGGGGCATGATCGGGAAAGGCCGCGAGCTCCACTCGAGCCCCCTGTCCTGCGACCTGCTTAGCGAAGGCCGATGGGTCCCCGATGCCAGCGATCGCGAGCACCTGCTGGCCGGAGAGCGCGGCCAATGGAAGCGGCTCCGCCAGGCCGGTCGCCAAGGGGCAGACGGCATCCAGCCCCAGCGAGACGAGCACGACCGGGGCGAGGGGAGCGATGCGACTCCACCGATCGGCGACCTCGGATGCCTCGGCCAGTGTCGCCGACTTCCGTGTGACGATGATGACCGAGGCACGCCCCATGGCCCGCTGCGGTTCACGGAGGGGACCTGCCGGCAACATCCGGGTCGGAATCCCCTGTTCGGCGGCGACCAACACCACGTCGAGGTCTCGCGCGGCCCGCCTGTGTTGGAACCCATCATCCAAGATCACGACCTGGACCCCGGCGCGACGCGCCGCCGCCGCTCCTCGGAGGCGATCGGCATCGGCGACCACCACCGCCTCCGGGGTCAACCGCCGATGCACAGCGGGTTCATCGTCGCCAAACCCGCGAAGCAGGATCGCCGGACGCAGCCCGCGCCGGAGCATCTCCTGCGCCATCCACGCGCTCACGGGGGTCTTCCCCGTCCCACCGACCGTGAGGTTCCCGACGCTGATGGTGGGGAGCCCCAAGGGATGGCTCGTGAGGAGGCCGCGATCGAAGAGCGCGTTGCGCACCGCGACCCCGCCACGATAGAGCAACGCCATCGGAGAAAGGAGCACCGGGAGCGCGCCCCCCTCACGCCAAGAGCGCTCCAACGCCGCGGTGAATCGACGGTCCATCAGGGGGGCCCCATCCGCCGCGCCAACTCGTCGAGGGCCGACTGATCGGTGCCCTCGGGTCGCCACGATTCGCCATAGATGATACGTAGCCGCGCAAAGGGCTTCGGAATCATGAAGCGGTCCCAGCTCGTGAGCCGCCACGCCCGAGAGACCGCACACCGGACGGGGACGATCGGCGCACCAGATTGTGCGGAGGCGAGGAGCACGCCGGCCTGCGGGACTCCAGCCGGTCCTCTGGGCCCGTCAGGTGTCAGGATCCCGACGTTCCCTGCACGCAGCTCGCGCACGAATGCGAGTAAGACGCGTCCCGCGCCCCGAGTCGTCGAACCTCGAACCAGACGATAGCCCCATCGCGAGATGATGCGAGCGAGGAGCTCGCCATCCCCATGCTCGCTGACCATCCCGACGATCCCCCGGTCACGGTGCGCACGGAGGATCGGCAGCAACTCCCCGTGCCAGATCGCGTAGATGAACGGCCGCGCCGGCTCGTCGCGCCATGGCCGACCATCGGCATGCACGAACGCGAAGCGCCAGGTCGGGGCGAGCAGTCCGACGACGCCTGACACGAGCCGCTCCGTCCACCACAGCTTGCGCTCCCGACGGGCGGTGCGCGCCGCGTCAGATGCCTCGGATGAGTTGCCGGACCGATCGCTCACCGCACCAGCTCCGCCGCCATCGCCGCCACGCGCGCACTCGCCCCGGCGGTGCCAAGTCGCCCACGCACCTCGGCCAACCCCTCGAGCATGCGTCGCCGCGCCGGCCCTTCGGCCTCGAAGAGCGGCGCGAGGGCCGCCGCGACGGCCTCAGGCGTAAAAGCGTCCTGCACGAACTCCGGGGCGACCTCCCGCCCCGCCACGATGTTCAGCAGCCCGATGTGCGGGATCCGCACCAACCGTCGCGCGATCGCGTATGAGATGGGACTCGTACGGTAGACGATCGCGCAGGGACACCCGGCCACCGCCGCCTCGAGCGTCGTCGTCCCGCTCTTGCAGAGCGCCACATCCGCAGCGCGCAAGACGTCGAAGCTCGCCGAGCGGATCACCGGGAACGGGATCTCGCCCGAGGCGAACGCGATCGTCGGCGCAGCGCTCAACACCACCTGCAATCCCGGACGGTCCGCTTGCAATCGCCGCGCGACGGCGACGAAGTCGGCGAGATGTCGCCGGATCTCTTCGGCACGACTCCCCGGGAAGAGCGCGAGTACCTCCCCCGATTCTGGCAGACCACACCGACGGCGCGCCTCGGCGCGATCGGGCATCGCCGCCGCTCTATCCAGGAGCGGATGTCCGACGAAGGTGGCATCGACGCCGCCCGCGCGCAGGAGCGGCTCCTCGAACGGGAGGATCACCGCGGCCTTGGTGAAGGTCTCCGCCATCGCACGCATCCGTCCCGCCTTCCAGGCCCAGACCTGCGGCGTGATGTAGTAGAGCACGGGCACCCCAGCAGCCTTGGCCGCGGCGGCGACCCGCATGTTGAAGCCGGGATAGTCGATGCAGATCACGAGGGCGACCCGCCCGCTCGCGAGCCGCGCCTTCACCTGGCGCAGCAGCCGCAGATGCGCCGGGATGTGTCGGATGACCTCGACGAAGCCGACGACGCCCGCATGTTCCGTCAGGAGTTCCACCCCCGCGGCCCGCATGCGCGCGCCGCCGGTCCCCGTCAGCGCGAGATCAGGTCGCAGCCGCCGCAGCGGCTCGGCGAGGAGCGCCCCATGGAGATCGCCGGACGCCTCGCCGGCGAGGATCAGGATCTCACGCACGTGGGGCCGTCACGCCCGCGCGCTGAGCGCGGCGAGCGGGGAGCCCCGCTCGATGTCGGCGACGATCTGCAGCGCCACCGCCAACGCATCGCGTCCCGCACGTCCCGTGACCGACACGGGCGCCTCCCCGCGCAGGGCCGCAGCGAAGCTCTCGAGTTCGAGCTTGAGCGGCTCCCCTTCGGGGGCCTCGAGAGGCACACGCTCCACGAAGGCCTCGAGCGGCTGCGCCTGCCGCGCGAGCATCGCCAGATCCACATCGCCGCGCAGGCGATACATCTCCCCCGTCCCGGCCGCGAGGTCGAGCGAGAGATACCCGTTGCGCTGGAAGATGCGGAGTTTGCGCATCCGGTCCTTCGAGACACGACTCGAGGTGATCGTGGCCACCGCCCCGCTCGCGAACCGCAGCCGCGCATCAGCGATATCGATCGACGGCGTCAACACGGGAAGCCCCGCGGCCGAGACCTCGGTGACCGGCGATCCGGTGAGGGTGAGCACCAGGTCGATGTCGTGGATCATGAGATCGAGCACCACCGCCACATCGCTCCCGCGCGGGTTGAACGGGGCGAGTCGATCGCTATCGATGAAGAGTGGGTGATCGACGTACGGGAGCGCGGCACGAACCGCGCGGTTGAACCGCTCGATATGCCCGATCTGTACCAGCACGCCTTGCCGATCCGCGAGCTCGAGCAGCTCGTCCGCCTCGGCGAGCGTCACGGTGATCGGCTTCTCGATGAGGATATGCTTCCCCTGCGCGAGCGCCGCCATCGCCACCCGATGATGGAGGGGGGTCGGCACCACGATCGAGACCGCATCAACCTCTGCGAGCAGCGCATCCAGCGTCGGGTGTGCCTGGATCTCCAGCTCCCTCGACACCTCCCCGGCGCGCTCGGGATTCGCCTCGTAGATCCCGTGGAACGCCACACCAGGCACACCGCGCAACAATCGAGCGTGATGGAAGCCGAGGCTCCCCGCCCCGATGACGCCGATGCGCACTGGTCGCGTCATACCACGACCCCGCGCCCGCTCGCCTCGACGAAGGTGATGAAGGCCTCGACCTCTGGCAGCGGCTTGAGCTCGGCGCGTGCGCGCTCGAGCGCCTGCGAGATGTTCTCCTCTGACCGAAAGAATAACCGATATGCCTTCTTGAGCTCCGTGACCGTCTCCTCGGCGAACCCGCTGCGCTGGAGCCCGACGGAGTTAAGCCCGTAGAGTTTCACCGGGTTCCCCACCGCCTTCACGTACGGCGGGATATCCTTCGCCACGCGCGACATCCCGCCCACGAAGGCATGGCGACCGATCTTCACGAACTGGTGGACCGCACAAAGTCCTGAGATAATCGCGCGGTCGTCGATCTTCACATGCCCGGCGAGCTGCGTCGCGTTCGAGATGATCACCCCATCACCGACGTGACAGTCGTGCGCAAGGTGGACATAGGACATCAGGAAGCAGTTCCGACCGACCGTCGTCTTATACGATTCGGAGGTCCCGCGATTGATCGTCGCGTATTCGCGGATCGTGGTGCCCTCACCGATCTCGACCGTCGTGACCTCGCCCTTGAACTTGAGATCCTGCGGCTTACCGCCGAGCACCGAGCCGATGCCGACGGTGACTCGGGGCCCGAGATGCACATGCTCCTCGAGCACGGCGCGCGTCTCGATGACGCTCCCATCGCCGACGGTGCAGTGCGGGCCGATCATCGCCCACGGCCCGACGACCACATCGGTGCCAAGCTTGGCGCCGGGATCGACGATGGCGGACGGATGGATGCGGACGCTCATCGGTCGCGCACCACGGCGGCCATATCGGCCTCGCAGACCACGGTGTCATCCACCTTCGCCACGCCCTTGATGCGGCACATCGTGCTGCGGAGCTGGACGATGTCGACCTCGATCCGCAGCTGGTCCCCGGGCTTCACCGGGCGACGGAACTTCACGTTGTCGAGCGACATGAAGTAGACGACCTTGGTCTCGGGGGCGTCGACCGTTCCCATCAGGAGGACCCCGCCCACCTGCGCCATCGCCTCGACGATGAGCACGCCCGGCATGATCGGGTGCCCCGGGAAGTGCCCTTGGAAGAAGGGCTCATTGATGGTGACGTTCTTGATCCCGACGATGCGGGTCTTCTCCTGCATCTCGACGATCCGATCCACGAGCAGGAACGGATAGCGATGCGGGAGGATGCGCATGATCTGTTCGATGTCCACCGGTAGCTCCCTGTTCGAGTGCCCTGCGGCCTGTGCGAGCATCGCCCGCACGAGGGTGACGGTCCCTTGATGACTCGGCTTGGTCGCCGTGATGTGCGCGGCCACGCGACCGCCGGCGAGCGCGAGATCCCCCACCACATCCATCGCCTTGTGCCGGACGAACTCGTCCGGCCACCGCAGCGTGTTCTCGACGACCCCGGTCGCATCGAGCGCGATCGTGTTCGTCGTCGACGCGCCCTTGATGAGTCCTTTCCCTCGCAGCTCCTCGACCCAACTGAGGAGGCCGAAGGTCCGGGCCGCCGACAGCTCGTCGCCGAAGGATTCCGGCGTCACGGCCCATTGACCCGTCTGCGTCCCGATGAGCGGATGCGGGAAGTCGATCCGGACGTCGAGCGCCAGCCCCTCGGCTGGCATCGCCACATACGTCGACTCCCCGTCGACGATGCGCACCGGTTCGCGGAGCCGCAACACCGTGACCTCGCCACCATGATCGACGATCCCGGCATCGAGGAGCGCCACACGGAAGGGCTCCGCCGATCCGTCCATGATGGGCGGCTCGGCAGCATCCATCGCGATGGTCAGATCATCGATCCCAAGGCCGGCCACCGCCGCCAACACATGCTCCACGGTGTGTAGCGCCTGATCGCCGTCGCCCAGCTGCGTCCGACGTTCGGCCGCCACCGCCACCGACACATGGGCCGGGATCACCGGCGCTCCAGGCAGATCGGACCGCCGGAAGCGGAGCCCCTGACCGACGGCGGCCGGTTCGAAGGTCAGCGCGCAGGGTCGCCCCAGGTGGAGCCCCGCTCCAGCGATCGTGACCGCCCGCGCGATGGTCCGCCGCCCCATCAGGCGTCCGTCCCGCCGCCCACGAGACGCTCGAGTGCCGCGATGATCCCGGGGAGACGCGCCGTCGCGCCAGCCCGCCGCAATTCCTCGCGATGCGGTCGCGCCGGAAAGCCGCTCCAAGTCTCCCCCGCGGGCACGTCTTTCACCACCCCGGACTTCGCCGCGATGCGCGCGCCGCGACCGACCGTGAGATGCCCCCCGACCGCGACCTGTCCCCCGAGAGAGACGAGATCCTCGATCCTCGCAGACCCGGCCACGACGCATCCCGCCGCCATGAGGCAGTGCGTCCCCACGCGGACGTTGTGCCCGATGTGCACGAGATTGTCGAGCTTGGTCCCGTCACCGATCACCGTGTCGTCGATGCTCCCGCGATCGATCGTGCAATTCGCGCCCATCTCGACGTCGTCCCCGATCACACACCCGCCCACATGCGGGATCTTCTGGTGCGCCCCGTCGCGATAGACGAAGCCGAAACCATCGCTGCCCACACGCACACCGGCATGGAGCAGACCGCGCGCGCCGACCCGACACCCCGGGTAGATCGTCACATGGTCGATCAGGTGCGTCTCGGGACCGATGGTGCTCCCGGCCCCGATGACGCAGTGCGGGCCGATCCAGGCGTTGGCACCGATCGTCGCCCCCGCCCCGATCACACTGAAGGCCTCGATGCAGGCCTCGGGCGAGACCACCGCACCGGGCGCGACCACCGCCGTGGGATGCACCCCGACGAACGGTGGCGCCGGCCGCGGATGCATCCGCGCGATGACCGCGAGGATCGCCTCGTGCGGTTTGGCCACCACGAGCCTCGTTCCACAGGCCCCCGCCGCCTCGG
Source organism: Gemmatimonadota bacterium (assembly GCA_016871915.1). Lineage (GTDB taxonomy): Bacteria > Gemmatimonadota > Gemmatimonadetes > Gemmatimonadales > Gemmatimonadaceae > Pseudogemmatithrix. Next base: position 13,573 of record VHBP01000017.1, on the reverse strand, counting down.
CGAGTTCCGGCGCGACGATGACGGCGCTGGCGGCCGTGGCGGCGAAGAGGTCGAGGTAGCGCGCCGAGGCCAGGAACGAGAGATCCCCAGCGCCCGCCTGATCGAGCGGCGCGACCCCGGTCACAACGACCGACCGGTCGCCGACGATCGTCGCGCCCAGCATGGCGGCGATGTCAGCGACCCGAAGGGGGCCGGACGATGGCGCGGTCATGACCGCGACCTCCGAATGACGGACGTGCCGATTACGGGCGACGGACGCCCGCGGGCTGGCCCGTCGGTCCCGAGGCCGGCGGACGCGTCGCCGGCGCGGCGGCCGGGGGACGCGTCGGGGTCGGCTGCGCCGCCGGACGGGCCTGCGGCATCGTGCGGATCCGCGCGATCACCTTGTCCGAGAGATCGAGGTTCTTGTCCATCGCGACGACGGGGTTCGCCTGCGCCCCCATGTCGAAGATCATCGCGTACCCCTCCGCGGCCCGCACCATCTCGAGCGCCTCGCGGATCTGATCGAAGAGCGGCTGCATCGCCTCCGCCTGCTTGGCCTGCGCCTCCTGCTGCAGCGCCTCGAGCGTGTCGCGGTAGCGGGCATCGAACGCCTGCATCGCCGTGAAGCGCTTGGTGCGATCGGCCTGCGACAGCGTCGACGAATCCTTCTGGAAGGCATTCAGCATCGCATTGAGCGAGTCGACCATGACCTTCTCACGCACGCCGAGCGCGTCGATCTCGGTCCGCAACCGGGCCTCGATCTGGTTCCGACCCGGCATCTCCTGCAGGATCTTGCGCGTGTCGACGAAGGCCACCTTGGTCTGTGCGGCGGCAGGGGCGGCGAGAGCCGCGAGGGAGAGAGCGGCGAGGACGAGACCGCGAAGACGGACGAACATGGGTGAGGGCACTCCGAAGGGTTAGAAGACCTGACCGAGCCGGAAGTGCAACTGCCACTTCGGATCGGGACGACCGAACGCGTCACGCCGATCGAACCCGTAGGCATAATCGATGCCCAACGGGCCGAGCGGTGTCACGGTGCTGAGACCGATGCCGGTCCCCCGGAAGAGCCGCGTGGGATCGAAGTCCCGTGGGCGCGCCCAGAGATTGCCCGCATCGTAGAACAGGTTGAGGTACACCGACTGATTGAACCGCAGACCGACCTCGGCGGTGCTCACGAAGAACGCGCTGCCGAACGACTCGCGCTGCGCGTTAAACGTCCCCGTCGCCGTGGTGAAACCGTTCGGCGTGATCGAGAACTCCGGATACCCGCGGAGCGCCTCGCCGAACTGCACACCACCAAGGGAGAACTGCTGCGACCAGAAGAACTGCCCTGGGTCGCCGAACACGGCACCCGCACGCGTCGAGAGCCCGAAGGTCAGGCGCAGCGGCTGCGTCCCCGGCTTGGTCCCGCCAAGGCGACCGATGATCGTGTAGTTGCGGAACTCGGTCGTATAGCGCTGATACGTCGCCGTCCCGCCGAGCGGGCCGCCGTTGAAGGCCGCGCTGAAGGACTGGAGCTGGCCCTCGGTCGCGAACGGCATGTCGAGCCGGGTGTCGCGGCTGATATCGACCCCGACCGTGCTCCGGATGCACCCCGCGCACTGATCGGTCGTGACCGTCCCAAGGAGCCCATCGGTCCCGAAGCGCACCCCCTCCAACCCGTAGGAGACGAAGACGCGGGCGAAGCGGCTCCGCGGGAAGGGGAAGCCGACGCGCAGCGTCCCCCCGGTGCGCGTCGTGCGCCCAAGGTCGGCGATGCGGAACCGCGCCTGCGAGCGGTACGCGTTCACCTGTCCCGAGATCAACGTCCCGCGTATCTGCGGATCCACGTATGACGAGTTGAAGTCGTTGATGAACTGGCCGTACTGCCACTGCAGCGAGCCGCGCTTGCACTTGCCGAAGAGATTCGGCTGCTCGAGGCCGATGAAGCCGCCGAGCCCCACCCCCTGCCCGACCGAGGCCCCGAAGTTCACGTTCCCCGTCCGCTTCTCCTTCACGCGGAAGACGATGTCGACATCCCCCTCCTGATTCGCGGGACGGACGTCAGGGAACGGCAACGGTGCTTCGAAGAACCCGAGGTTCGAGATGCTCCGCCAGCTGCGGATCATCCGCTCCTGGTTGAACACATCGCCCGGGATGATGACCAGCTGGTCGCGGATGCAGTTCTCGACGGTGAAGTCGTTCCCGAGGATGTCCACGCGATTGATGATCGCCGGGGTCCCCTCCTGGATATCCCACCGGAGGCGCACATAGCCGGCGCTGTCCGAGGGATCACGTTCGATCACCGGCCGCACCTGAGCGTAGATGTATCCCTCGTTGCTGTAGAGGGTGCTGATCTGCTGCGTCGCCTCGTCCCAGCGCGAGCGATCGAAGATGTCGGTGGCTGGGGCGCGGCGCTTGATGAGCCCCTGTACCCGCTCCGTCAGCGATGGGTCACGGGTCGTGAACGGGTAGCGAGCCGAGATCTCCTCCGTGGAGAAGCGACGATTCCCGACGACCTCGAACGCCTTCACCCGAAACTGCGGTCCCTCCTGCACCTCGAGCTCGAGCAACGCCTTGCCCCGCTCCCGATCGATCCTGAGCGAGTCATGCGTGATCTGGAAATCCACGTGGCCGCGATCGGCGAAGAGCTTCGGGATCTTCTCCCCGAGGTCCGTCGCATACGTATCCTCGTTGAACTCCCCGCGCCGGAAGAAGAAGAACCCTTCCGGCTTGGTCTTCATCGCCCCGACCACGTCGCGGTCCCTCACGAGGGCGTTCCCGACGACATCGATCCCCGAGATGGCGAGCCGCCGCCCCTCGTCCACTCGCAGGGTGAGCTTCACGCGGTCCCCGACCATGGTGGTCTCGGGGACGATTCGGGCGAGATAGAATCCGTTCGCCTGATAGAGCGAGTCGATCCGGCGCATCGAATTGGCGAGCGCGGCGGGATCGACGGGGCGCCCGACGAGGAGCTCGACCCGGTCCTCGACCTGCCGCTGTGACAGGCGCTTGGGGCCGGCGACGTCGACCGTCTGCAGGAGCGGCCGCTCCGTCACCGCGAGGACCACGATCGTCTTCGGCGAGAGGGAGAGGTCACAGGTGACCGCGACCGTCTCGAAGTCACCGGTGGCATAGAGGTCGCGCAGCACGCGCTGGACCGCGGGGAAGTTGAGCGTCTGGCCCGCCCCGATCCCGCTCGTGGCGAGGATCGACTCCCGGGAGACCCGCCCGGCCCCCCGAACGGCGATCGAATCGGGGGTGAGGCAGCGGCCCGTGAGCGCTCCTGGATCCTGAGCCTGTAACGGGGTGCCCGCGAAGAGCAGTGCGGCCGCCACCGAGGAAAGTCGACGCATCCTCGCAATATACACAATCAGCCCCCTCAACGGTCCCTCCGCCCCGGGGTCCGTTCGGGGGTGGTTCGGGGGGGCAGGAGGGGGTCGAGGGGGCCGAGAATCCGCCCTGGAATCCGCCGGGGTTCTAGGCCTTCGGGATGCTCCGAACCGGGGCGCGGAAGGCCAGCCGCGTCCCATCCTCGGCGACATCGACCTCGATCTCATCCCCGCGGCTGAACTCCGCCAGCAGGATCCGCTCCGAGAGCGGGTCCTCGATCCACTTCTGGATCGCCCGCTTGAGTGGCCGGGCCCCATAGGCCTGGTCGTACCCGTGCTTCACGAGGAAGTCGACCGCCGCCTCCGTCAGCTTGAGGGTCAGCTCCTCATTGCCGAGACGCTTCTGCACATCCGTGAGCAGGATGCCAACGATCTGTGCGATATGCTCGCGCCCGAGCGGATGGAACACGATCACATCATCAAGTCGGTTCAAGAACTCAGGATTGAAGGCGTGCTGGAGCTCCTCCTTCACCTTGTCCGCGATCCGGGTGAAGTCCGAGGCCTGGTCCGACGACCCGAAGCCGAGGCTCCGGTTCCGCGTGATGTCCTTGGCCCCGACGTTCGAGGTCATGATCACGACCGTGTTCTTGAAGTCGATCACGCGACCGTAGTTATCCGTGAGATGCCCCTCGTCGAGCACCTGCAGCAGGATGTTGAACACATCCGGATGCGCCTTCTCGATCTCGTCGAGGAGGATCACGCTGTAGGGCTTGCGACGGATCGCCTTGGTGAGAGTCCCCGAGTCCTCGTAGCCCACGTAGCCCGGGGGCGCACCGATAAGCCGCGACACGGAGAACTTCTCCATGTACTCGCTCATATCCACGCGGATCAGCGCCGAGGCGTCCGCGAACAGGAATTTAGCCAGCGCACGCGCGAGTTCGGTCTTCCCGACCCCCGTGGGGCCGCAGAAGATGAACGAGCCGATCGGACGACGCGGATCCTTGAGGCCGGCACGGCTGCGACGGATCGCGCGCGCGACCGCCTTGATCGCATCCTCCTGCGCCACCACCTGCCCGTGGAGCTCCTCCTCCATCCGCAGGAGCCGCGCCGTCTCCGCCTCCTGGAGGCGCGTCACCGGAATCCCCGTCCAGCGGCTCACGATGAAGGAGATCTCCTCCTCCCCCAGCACCGGGCGCATCGACTGGCGGCGCTCCTCCCACTCCTCCTGGCGCGCCCGGATCTGCCCCTGGAGGTCGCGCTCGGTGTCCCGCAACGAGGCCGCGAGCTCGAAGTTCTGGTCCCGGACCGCCGTATCCTTCTCGAGATTGACCTGCTCGAGCTTCGCCTTGAGGTCCGCGACCTCCGGGGGTGGCACCTGCGACGCGAGCCGCGCCCGCGCCCCGGCCTCGTCGATCACGTCGATCGCCTTGTCCGGCAGGAAGCGGTCGGTGATGTAGCGCTCGGAGAGCTTCGCCGCGATCGACAGCGTCTCGTCGGGGATCGTCACGCGATGGTGCTCCTCGTACTTCGCGCGGAGCCCCTTGAGGATCTCCACCGTCTCCTCGATCGAAGGCGGGTCGACCACCACCGTCTGGAAGCGGCGCTCGAGCGCCCCGTCCTTCTCGATGTGCTTGCGGTACTCGTTGAGCGTCGAGGCACCCACGCACTGCAGCTCGCCGCGCGCCAACGCGGGCTTGAGCATGTTGCTCGCGTCGATCGCCCCCTCAGCGGCTCCCGCCCCCACGAGGGTGTGCAGCTCGTCGATGAAGAGGATGATCTGCTTGTTCTGCGCGATCTCGTTCATCACGGCCTTGAGCCGCTCCTCGAACTGGCCGCGATACTTGGTCCCGGCGATCACCGCCGCCATGTCGAGCGAGAGCACGCGATGATCGCGCAACGAATCCGGGCAGTTGTTCGTCGCGATCATCTGGGCGAGCCCTTCGACGATCGCAGTCTTACCCACCCCCGGCTCCCCGATGAGCACCGGATTGTTCTTCTTGCGACGCGAGAGGACCTCCATCACCCGCTCGATCTCCTTGAAGCGCCCGATCGTCGGATCGAGCTGCCCCTCAGCGGCGAGCACGGTGAGATCGCGGCAGAAGTGATCGAGGGCCGGGGTCTTAGACTTCTTCTCCCCCTTGCCGGTGGATGCGGCGGGCGCGGCCCCAGCGGCGGCGGGCGCCGCCTCGCCGTTCGACGGCATCTCGGTCCCGAGGAGGCGCAGCGTCTCCGCGCGCGCCGCCTCAAGGTTCACCCCGGCATCGGTCAACACCTGCGCGGCGATCCCCTTCTCCTCACGGAGGAGGCCGAGGAGGAGATGCTCCGTCCCCACATAGCTGTGGTTGAGCTCGCGCGCCTCACCCATCGCGAGCTCGAGCACCTTCTTCGCACGTGACGTATACGGGAGATCGGGGCCGGCCGCCTGCGCCGCTTTCCCCTTCTTCACCGTCTCCTCGATCTTCTGTTGGATCTCCTCGAGGTCGACGCTCAGGTTGTTGAGCACCGCCGCCGCGACCCCCTCGCCCTCGCGAATGAGGCCCAGCAGGATGTGCTCGGTGCCGACGTACTCGTGATGGAGCCGTGCCGCCTCCTCACGCGCCATCGCCAGGACCTTCCGCACTCGTTCGGTGAAGTTGTATCCGTTCATAGATCGCCTCGACGACCCGTCAGGCGGGTCACCCGGTGTGTCGTGCCTCGTTCGCCAAGACCTGTCGCACGTATTTCGCGCGCGCGAGGTTCGCTTCCCCCTCCGTGAGGGGCCGCCCCTCCGCCTGCGCCAGATGCGCCGACTGGCTGAAGATCAACAGCTTGTTCAGCGTGTATACACTGAGCCCGGACAACAGGTTCAGCCCCGCCGCGAGCCGCACCGCACTGAGGAGGGTCATCGCCTCCCCCGCCGGCAGGTTTCGCGCATGCCGCAACGTGCCATAGGCGCGCCACAACTTGTCATCGATAATATAGCCGGCGTCACGCTGCAGAACCCGTCGCGCCTCCTCCTCTCGCTCGATCACGCGCCGCACCACCCGCATCAGCTGATCGACCAGCTCGTCCTCGGTCCGGCCGAGCGTCGTCTGATTGGAGATCTGGAAGTAGTTCCCGACGACATCGCTCCCCTCGCCGTAGAGCCCACGGTAGGTGAGCCCCATGTGCTGGAGCCCCTGCAGCACCTTCTGGATCTCCTGCGTGAGCACGAGCCCCGGCAGGTGGATCAGCACCGACGCCCGCATCCCCGTGCCGGTGTTCGTCGGGCAGGCGGTCAGGAAGCCGAACTCCTGATGCCAAGCATACGGGAGGGTCTGCCCGAGCTCCCGGTCGATCCGCTCCGCATCGCGCAGCGCCCCCGCGATGTCGAACCCCGACCGGAAGGTCTGCACGCGGAGGTGGTCCTCCTCGTTCACCATCACCCCGGCGTCGCCGGTCACGATGACCCCGCCCGCGCCCGGGATCGCCCCCTTGCGCTCGACCCCGGCCAGCTCGCGACTCACCAAATGCCGCTCATGGAGCAACAGACGCTCCTGCGCCGTGCATTCGTCCACGCGGACGAACGCCCCGTCTCGAAGCGAGGCAAGCCGCGGCATCGCCCCGCGCACCTCCTGCAAGACGCGCAGCCGCTCCCCCTCACGCGCCCGCGCCGGAAAGGCGAAGCCCGAGAGGTTCCGCGCAAGCCGGATCCGCGACGAGATCACGATCCCGGCATGGTCGCCAGAGGCGATCAACCAATGGAGCCCACCGTCGGGCAACAACGAGAGATCGAGCGTCACTCGAGCCCCCGGATCTCATCGCGGAGCGCCGCCGCGGTCTCGAATGCCTCATCGGCGATCGCCCGCTGCAGACGGTCGCGGAGCGCGCGCAGGGCGCCCTCCCGGTCGGGCTCGGCTCCCTCGCTGGCGTCCTGCGGCTCGTAGCGCCACCCCTCATGTCGCGTCGACCCATGCACCCGTCGCAGGAGCTCCCGCAGACTCTGATCGAACGCCCCGTAGCACTGCGCGCAGCCAAGCCGACCGCTCGCGCGGAAATCCCGGAGCGAGGTCCCACAGTAGGCGCAGCGCGCGGCATCCCCCGGTAGTTGGGCCGCCTGCTGCTGTACCGCTTGCAGGAAATCCCCCAGCGGATGCGTCGGCTCGGCGACCGTGGTCTCGATCCCCCGCTCGGCCGCGCACTTCTCGCACAGGTGCACCTGCGCGACCGTCTTTCCGACGATCTGCGTCAGATGCACCACCGCATCGCGCTCCCGACATTGATCGCACACCATCAGATACCTCCGTCGTCCGCGGCCTCGGCGCGCAGCCGCCCCTCCGCCAACTGCAGCACCCGCGTCGCGCGGGCCGCGAGCGAGCGATTGTGCGTCACCACCACCACCCCGACCCCGGTCTCCCGGGTCAACTCCGCGAGCAGGTCGTGCAACCGCTCGGCATTGTGCGCATCGAGGTTCCCCGAGGGTTCGTCGGCGAGCAGGAGGCTCGGCCGCATCGCCAAGGCGCGCGCCACCGCGGTCCGCTGCTGTTCCCCCCCCGAGAGTTCGGCTGGCCTATGGGATTGACGCGCGGCGAGCCCCACCCGTTCCAAGAGGGCCGTCGCCCGGTCCCGGGCCTCCCCGTCCTCCACCCCCGCGATCCGCAGCGGCATCATCACGTTCTCGAGCGCCGAGAACTCCTTGAGGAGATGATGGAACTGGAAGACGAACCCGATCGACCGGTTCCGGAGGGCGGCCAGTTCGAGGTCCGAGAGCCGGGCGGTCGGTTGGCCGACCGCGTGGACCTCGCCCGAATCGGGGCGGTCGAGCGCCCCCAGGACATGGAGCAGAGTACTCTTCCCCGCCCCGCTCGCCCCGACCACCGCGACCATCTCCCCGGACGCGACCGTCAGGTCGACCCCGTCGAGGATCCGCAACAGCGAGCCATCGCCGCCGCGATATCCCTTGGTCACGCCGGTGGCCTCGAGCACCGGCCCGTGCAGGTCCGTGCTCATTCGCTGCGGATCGCCTCGATCGGGTAGAGGCGCGCCGCACTCGAGGCGGGATGGAGCGTCGCGAGCAGGGTCACCGCGAGACTCCCCGCGAGGATCAGCAGGGTGTCCCCTACCTCAAGCTGCACGGGGAGAAACTCGATGAAGTAGACCGAGGGATCGAGGGCGATCAGACGGAACCGGTCGATCGTCATCCCGAGCCCGACGCCGAGGAGCGCCCCGACCCCGGTCCCCACCGCGCCGATGATGACCCCCTGCCAGAGGAAGATCCGGCGCACCGCATCGGTGCGGAGCCCCATCGCCCGCAGGATCCCGATCTCCCGCGTCTTGTCCCGCACCACCATGGTGAGGGTGCTCACCACGTTGAAGGCCGCGACCATCACGATCAACGCGAGGATCACCGCCATCCCGAGCTTCTCGAGCTTGAGTGCGCGGAAGAGCGAGAGGTTCTGTTGCTGCCAATCGACGGTGCGATAGGGATAGCCCAACGTGGAGTCGATCTGCGCGGCGATGGCGGGCGCGACCCAGCGATCGGTGGTCCGGACCTCGAGCCCCGTGACCGCGGTGTCGAGCCCAGCGAACTCCCGCCCCACCTCGAGATCGACGTAGATGTAGGCGTTGTCGTACTCGAACATCCCCGTCGTGAGGACCCCAGTGACCTCGAACTCCATGAGGCGCGGGATCACCGCGCCGAGCACGGGATTGAGCGAGGCGCCGCTCGCGGTGACGAGGGTCAGCGTCGCACCCGGATACGCCCCGAGGCGCGAGGCGAGGAGCGAGCCGACCACCGCGCCACGACGGCCACCGTCTCGCGAGGTGAAGGTGAAGTCGCCGCTCGTCGCGTGCTCGCGGATCCGCGTGACGGGGATCGCCCCGGAGTCGAGGGGGGCGATTCCCGCGACGGTGATCGCCTCGGAATAAGTCGAGCCGAGGGTTGCCAGCCCCTGATGCACCACGAAGGGGGCGACACTCACCACGCCCGGAAGCAACTCCACCTGCGCAGCCGCACGCCGCCACCCGTCCATGCGGAGGGATTCGCCATACGTGAGCACGCGCACATCAGGGCTTCCCACGAGGATCTTCTCCCTTAGGTCGGTCTGGAGCCCATTCATCACCCCGATGATGATGATCAGCGCGCTCACCCCGACGGTCACGCCGGCGACCGCGATCACGCTGATGAACGAGAGCAGTCGGGACCCGCGGCGGCTCCGGAGATACCGCCAGGCGATCGCCAGCTCGAGCGCGCGGGTCCCGGCCATGCGACTCACTCCTGCCGCATCAGCGGGAAGAGGATCACATCCCGGATGTGTGGGGTGTCGGTGAGGAACATGAAGAGCCGATCGAGCCCGATCCCCACGCCACCGGTGGGCGGCATCCCGTACTCCATGGCGCGCAGGTAGTCCTCATCGACCCCCGTCGCCTCCTCATCCCCCGCCGCCTTGAGTCGCGCCTGTGCCTCGAAGCGCGCGCGCTGGTCGATCGGGTCGTTGAGCTCGGAGAAGGCGTTGGCCAGCTCCTTCCCCTTGGCGAAGAGCTCGAAGCGCTCGGTCAGCCCTGCCAAAGAACGATGTGGCTTCGCCAGCGGCGACAGCTCCACCGGATAATCCACCACGAAGGTCGGCTCGACGATTTTGGACTCCACGTGTGCCTGGAAGAGTTCGTCGAGGAGCTTGGGCCGCGAGAGCTTCGCGACGTCGGCGACCTTGGCCTGCTCCGCCGCGCGCCGGAGCGCCGCATCATCGAGCGCCATCACGTCGGGCACCCCGAGCGCCTGCGAGAGTGCTGGCACCCACGCGATCCGCGGAAACGGGGTCGCGAAGGTCGGGACCGGCCCCGCCTCGGAGCCGTCGTGGCGCACCCGTGGCGCATCACCCAACGCCGCACGCACCGCCGTCGCGGCGGTGACGAGGAGCTGCTCCACCCGGTCCATCATCACCGAGTAGTCGGCGTATGCCTCGTAGAACTCGAGCATCGTGAACTCGGGGTTGTGCGTGCGGTCGATCCCCTCGTTCCGGAAGTCATGCCCGATCTCATAGACGCGCTCGAACCCGCCGACGATCAACCGCTTGAGATAGAGCTCATCCGCGATGCGCAGGAAGAGCGGCATGTCGAGCGCATTGTGGTGCGTCGTGAAGGGCCGCGCCGCCGCACCGCCGTACAGCGGCTGGAGCACCGGGGTCTCGACCTCGAGATACTCCCAGGCGTCGAGTACGCGCCGGATCGCCGTCGTCATTTTGGAGCGCGCCGCGAAATGCCGCCGGACCTCAGGATGCACCGCGAGGTCGGCGTAGCGCTGCCGCGACCGCTGCTCGCCATCGGCGAAGCCGGAGTGGCGCACCGTCCGCCCCTCCACCTGCTCCTCCTTACCGAAGGGGAGCGGGCGCAGCGACTTGGCCAGCAACGTCCACGACTCCACGCGCACCGTGACCTCCCCGGTGCGCGTCCGGAAGAGCGGACCCGCCACGCCGAGCAGATCGCCGAGGTCGAGGTGCGAGAGGAATGCGAAGGCCTCGGCACTCAGCTGGTCCTGGCGGAAATAGAGCTGGAGACGCCCGGTGTCGTCGGCGAGATGCGCGAAGATCGTCTTCCCATGCCCGCGCCACGCCACGATCCGCCCGGCGATCCGCACCGTCGGCCCCTCCTCCGCCTCACCGAGCAACCCCGCCGCCGGCCCACAGTGATGGGTGCGATCGTAGCTGTACGCGAAGGGGACGACCCCCGCCTCGACGAGCGTGCCGAGCTTCTCGCGGCGCGCCTGCATCACGAAGTTGAGTTCGTCGCTCATACCTTCTCCCCCGCGGCGGCCGGTGCGCCACTCTGCTTGAGATACGCCTCGATGAAGGGGTCGATCGCCCCGTCCATCACCTTCTGCACATCGGTGATCTTGAGCTCGGTGCGATGGTCGTTGACCATCGTGTACGGCTGGAAGACATAGCTGCGGATCTGGCTCCCGAACGACACGTCCTGCTTGGTCGCATCGAGCGCGGCCTTGGCCGCCGCCTGCTTCTCCGCCTCGAGATTGTACAGGCGGTTCTTCAGCATTTTCATCGCCGTGGCCTTGTTCTTGAACTGCGACCGCTCCTGCTGTGAGGCGCAGACAATCCCCGTCGGGAGGTGCGTGATGCGCACCGCCGAGGAGGTCTTGTTCACGTGCTGCCCACCGGCTCCCGAGGCGCGGTAGACATCGATCCGCAGATCCTCCTCGCGCACCTCGATGTTGATCTCCTCGTTCACCACCGGGTAGACGAAGACCGAGGCGAAGCTCGTGTGCCGACGCGCCTGCGAGTCGAAGGGCGAGATGCGCACGAGTCGGTGCACCCCCGTCTCCGGACGGAGGAAGCCGAAGGCGTACTCCCCCTTCACCTCCAGCACCGCGCCCTTGATCCCCGCCTCTTCACCCTCCGAGAGGTCGAGGATGTCCACGGTGTACCCCTTCCGCTCCGCCCAGCGCGTGTACATACGCATCAGCATCTGGGCCCAGTCCTGCGCCTCGGTCCCACCGGCCCCGGCACTGATCTCCACCTGCGCATCACGGAAGTCATCGCGCCCCTGTAGCAACGAGCGCAAGCGATAGCCATCCGTCTCCTCCGAGATCGCCTTCGCCTCGCGCGCGACATCGGCCTCCATCTCGGCGTCGGGCTCGAGCGCTAGGAGCTCCGCCAGTTCGATCGCGCTCGTGGCGCGCCCGATGAGATTGTCGTAGGGATCGACCCACCCCTTGAGCGTCTTGACCTCCTGCACCACCTCCCGGGCGCGCTCCTGCGCATTCCAGAAGCCCGGGTCTGACATGTCCCCTTCGAGGGCGGTCAGTCGTTCGCGCTTGCGATCGAGGTCAAAGGTACCTCCGGAGCTCGTCCAGACGAGTCTGGTCGTGCCGGAGGGAGACGAGGTGTTCGGAGTCAGCCATCGGTCGGGTGAGGCGGATGCGTGGCGAGCCGGCCCCACGATGGGTGCCGGCTCGCGTCGCGAGCCCTCAAAAGATAGCGGATCCCGCCGGGTTCTGTAGGTCGAACGCGCGGGTCAGAAGAGGGCGCGACCCTGGGCCACCATCTCGTTGAGCGCCTCCTGGAAGTAGCTCGTCCCCTCTGCCATCTCCCGCCCCACCTCGGCGACGTAGAAGGCGTACGATTGAGCGATCTCCTCGCGGAAGGCAATCCGCAGAGTCCCCGCGGCCTGGGCCGCCTCCCGGCGGCCCGGGTGGTAGGCGATCAGATCGGAGACCAGCGCACGCGCGAGACGCTGTGCGCGCTCGTGTGGGGTGGCCCGGAGGAAGGGAGGGCGCGTCACAGCGATGGGGGTGGGGACCGCCGCGGAGGGTCGCACATTCGACTCGATCTCAGGCGCCGCAGCCGCATCCGATTCCGCGAGCGCACGGCTCCACTCGCTTTGCTGGGCGGTTCCCTGTTCCTCCGAGAACCAACCGTCGTCGATCGGGGTCCCGTGCGACGTCCCTCGCAGCGACACCGCGGCCCCACACGCCGAGCAACGCGCAGTGACCCCGGTCGCTGGCACGAGCGCCGGATCCACGCGATAGATCGCGCCGCACGATCCGCAGCCGACGTTCATCCCTGATCCGACCGTGCCTGGTCGAGCAGGAGGACGGGGATCCCCTCGCGGACCGGGTAACGTAGCGCGCACGTGGGGCACCGGAGCGTCGCCGACTCCCCGACGCGTTCGGCCGGTGCGTCGAGCAACGCCCCATGGCAGCGCGGGCAGGCGAGGATCTCTCGGATGGCAGGTGGGATCGACGGGACGGTCACGAATGGGACTCCTCGGTAGGGACCTGGAACCCAAGACGGGCGAGCGCGGCGGGGTTCCGACGCCAGTTGGCGAGCACCTTCACCCAGAGATCGAGATAGACCGGCTCCCCGACCAGGGTCTCGATGCGCTCACGGGCCGCACGTCCGATCTCGCGGATCCGACTACCACCCGCCCCGATCAGGATGCGCTTCTGGCTCTCGCGCTCCACGTGCAGCACCGCTCGAATGTAGAGGGGCGTGCTCCCCTCGCGGAACTCGTCGATCTCGACGGCCACGCCATAGGGGACCTCCTCCTCGAGCTGCTCTATCACCGCCTCGCGGATGAACTCTGAGACGAAGAAGCGGGTCTGTTGGGTGGAGATGTCATCCGCGGGAAAGAGGAAGGGGCTCTCGGGCATTCGGCGACAGATGGCGGCGAGGAGGGTTTCGATCCCTTCCCCCGTCGTGGCGGAGATCCCCACGGCTTCAGGGAATTCCGCCAAGAGGGCATCGCGGACCGCGGGGGCGAGCTGGTCGACCTTGTTGAGGACCACGAGGACGGGGGCCTGTGGCGGC
>VHBP01000016.1 GCA_016871915.1 Gemmatimonadota bacterium | reverse complement strand
ACGCCGGCGCGGTGTTCTCCACCAAGGGTGCGGTGATGCTCACCGAAGGTCGCTGATGCTCACCCGACGATTGATCGTCTGCCTCGATGTGCAGGAGGGACGTGTGGTGAAGGGGGTCAACTTCACCGGGCTTCGTGATGTGGGTGATCCGGTGGCGCTCGCTATGCGCTATGAGGCCGAAGGCGCTGATGAGATCGTCTTCCTTGATATCTCCGCGACCGCCGAGGGGCGTGCGACGCTGCTCGATGTGGCGCACCGGACGGCTGAGCGGTTGTTCATCCCGCTCACGATCGGTGGGGGGATCCGCACAGTGGAGGAGATGGGGGCGGCGCTACGCGGGGGGGCTGATAAGGTCGCGGTGAACTCTGCAGCGGTGAAGGACCCAGCGCTGATCACGCGCGGCGCCGAACGATTCGGATCGCAGTGCGTGGTGGCGAGCATCGATGCGCGGTGGGATGGGGCGCGGTATGAGGTGGTGGTCGCTGGTGGACGGACCCCGACGGGGCTCGAGGCCATCGGCTGGGCGCGCGAGTGTTCGGCACGCGGAGCGGGCGAGATCCTGTTGACGAGCATCGATCGCGATGGCCGTCGTGATGGGTATGACCTCGCGCTCACGCGCGCGGTGACAGCGGCAGTGGATGTCCCGGTGATCGCCTCAGGCGGGGCTGGGTCGGCGGCGCATGTCTGCGAGGCGATCGCGGAGGGCGGGGCCGATGCCGCGCTCGTCGCGGGAATCTTGCATGATGGGGTGACGACGGTGCGCGCGCTCAAGGCGGCGATGCGTGAGGGCGCGCTCCCGGTGCGCGAGGTGGCCGCATGACGTATTCGCCGATGCAGGGGGCGGAGGCGGTCGCGCGGCTCGCGGGGGAGGTGGCGCTTCGGCACTACCGTACCGCGCTCACGGTGGAGACCAAGGGAGACGGTTCGCCGGTGACGATCGCCGACCGCGAGTCGGAGTCGGTGGCGCGGGCTTGGCTCGCGGAGTACTTCCCTGCTGATGGGATCCTCGGTGAGGAGTTCGGGGAGAGTGCCGGGACGAGTGGTCGGCGCTGGATGCTCGACCCGATCGATGGGACGAAGAGTTTCGTGCGTGGCGTCCCACTCTGGGGGACATTAGTTGCGCTGGTGGAGGGGGAGCGAGTGCTCGCTGGGGCGGCGTACTATCCTGCGGTCGATGAGCTGGTGGTCGCGGCGCCGAGTGAGGGGTGTTGGTGGAATGGTCGACGGGCGTCGGTGAGCGGCGTGCAGACACTCGACGTGGCGACGGCGCTGATCACCGATGACCGGACCTTTCCGAACGCAGCGCAACGCACGGGATGGGAGCGGCTTGCGGGTGCGGTACGAATCGCGCGTGGGTGGGGAGATTGCTACGGCTATCTCTTGGTCGCGACGGGGCGCGCGGAGATCATGGTCGATCCGATCATGAACCCCTGGGATGCGGCCTGCTTCCAGCCGATCATCGAGGAGGCGGGTGGGGTGTTCACCGATCTCCATGGCCGTCAGACCGCCTTCGGTGGACAGGTGATCGCTACGAACGTCGCGGTGAGCGCCGCCGCCCGAGGATATTTCGATGCTTGATCTCGAGACGTTGGATTTCACGAAGGGGAATGGACTCGTTACCATCGTCACGCAGGATGAGGTGACGGGGTCGGTGCTCATGGTGGCGCACGCGGATCGCGAGGCGTTGGAGCGCACGATCGCGACGGGGGAGATGCACTACCGCTCGCGGTCGCGCGGGCTCTGGCACAAAGGGGCGACGAGTGGAGCAGTGCAGCGCGTGGTCTCGCTGACGGCGGATTGTGATGCCGATGCGGTGCTCGCCCGTGTGCGGCCGGCAGGGCCGGCGTGTCACACTGGGAACGCGACGTGTTTCGGTGCGGGCGCAAGCGATGTGCTCGGCGCCGTCGATGCGACGATCGCAGCGCGCGCAGCTGAAGATTCGGTGTTGGCGAAAGTCCCAGCAGCGGAAGTGGAGAGCGTAGCCCCGAGCTACACGCAGCGGCTCCTGCGCGATCGCAATCTCCGTCTCAAGAAGATCGGCGAGGAAGGGAGCGAGCTCGTCGCGGCCTGCGCCGATGGTGATACCGCACGCGCCACCGAAGAGGTCGCCGACCTCATCTACCACACCCTCGTGGCCCTACGCGCCGTCGGCGGCTCACTCGACGACGTCCGACGCGTTCTCGACACCCGTCGCTCCTGATCCCTGAACCCTGACCCCTAGAAGGACAGCAGTGTGAACCGGTTCACCAACCCCGGGTTCCCGAGATAGGTGAACCGCATCTGCTTCATCCAGGTTTGCGCCACCCGTCGCACATCCTCGCCCGTCACCGCCCGGAGGTCAGCGATGAATCGCTCGCCGGCCCGGAAGTCCCCTCGATAGAGCTCGGCCTTCGCCAAGAAATCGGCCTGGGCCGCCGTGGTCTCGTTGTCGAGGAAGTACTCGGTGATGAACTGCTGGATCAGCGGCGCCAACGCTTCGGTGGGGATCGTCATCTGCTGCAGGGAGCGGAGCTCCTCACGCATGATGCGCAGGGTCTCCTCAGGGCGTGTCGTCGTGACGTAGAGCCCCCCTGAGGTCAGCGCGCGATCACGAAAGCGCGCCTCCACCGCATAGGTCAGGTTCCGACGCGAGCGCACCTCAGCGAAGAGACGGCCAGAGAGAATGGCGGTGGCGACGCGAAGTGCCGGAACGTCAGGATGCCCAGCGGGTGGTCCGCTCCACCAGCCGAGGATGTAGTTGGTGGGGAGACGCTGCGTGACGAGATGGACCCCGGAGCCGGTGAACTCGGTGATCGGGTCGGGAAGCGCCCAGGTGTAGTCACCGGCAGGAAGCGTGCCGAGGGTGCGGCGGACCAGGGCGGTCACACGTTCGCGAGTAAGATCGCCGACCACCACGAGGAGCATCCGCGAGGTGACCATCCGTTCCTTATGGAAGGCACGGAGCTCATCAGCCGTGATGCGCGCGACACTGCGATCGGTCCCCACCGCCGACAGCCCATAGGGATGACCGGCGAAGGCGACACTGTCAGCGAGGTATTCAAGGAGCGCATCGGCATCGTCCGCGCGCTGCGCAAGCGCGGCGACACGGTTCTCACGAATGAAGGCAACATCAACCTCGCTCAACGTGGGGTGCATCAACCGATCGGTGTAGATGCTCCAGGCGGAATCGAGCCGAGCGCGCGTGGTGCGAAGCCCGAAGACGGTGTAGTCCTCGTCCGGTACGACCCCGATCCCACTCCCCGTGCGCGCCATGGCGCGGCGGAGCTTATCACCGGGATAGCGACGGGTGCCGCGCTCGGAGACCTCGAGGAGGAAGGGCTCGATGCCAGCCGTCGCCGGGGTGGCGAGACGGACACCACCCAACAGATAGAGATTCGCGACGACGAGATCGCCGGGGGAGCGGTGGTGGATCACGCGCACCCCATCGACGGTGAACCTTATTGTTCCGGTGTCCGCGAAGGTCGCTGCTCGAGGACCAGGGACCAGGGACCAGGTGGTAGGAACTGCGGCTTCGACCGAGAGGCTGGAGAGCAAGAGAGAAAGAGCGAGGATCATCCGCATCTCAGCGCCCTCCCCCGAGCGTCACGAGCTCGGCTTCGGTGAGCTTGAGCTGCTCCTTCGCGCCCGGAGGTAACATCACGCCGACGATGCGCGGCTTGCCGAGGATGTACTTTCGCGCGTACGCCTGGAGCTGGGCCGGGGTCTGCTTCGCCATCGTCTCGATATACCTGAGGTGATAGTCCAACGAGAGGACGCTCCACCAGAAGCCGATCGTGTGCGAGCGCTCCGAGGCGCGCTCATCCCCAAACGCGGTCGTCACCGCCCGCTCTGCCTTCACCGCCTCGAGCTCCTCGGCGGAGAAGTAGTTGGGCTGCACCGTCTCGGTGAGGGCAGAGTCGAGTGCGGCAAGAGCGGCACGGAGCTTCTCCGATGTGGTCTGTCCACTCACGGTGATCGGCCCGACATTGGCCAAGGTGTAATAGTTGACGATCACTCCCTGCCAGAGCCCGCTATCGACCAATCGCTTATGGAAGCGCGAGGTGGGCTGATTCAAGAGATCGGAGTAGACATCAGCGGCGAAGGTCGCGGCCTCGTCGGTGCGCGCGGGGGGACCATGCCACTGGATCTGTACGGTGACGGCGTTGACGTTCTCCTCGACGATCAACGAGCGACTCTTCGTGAGTGGCGCGACGGCAGGCACGGGGGCCTGTATGAAGGGATCGGCGCCGCGCGGCCAGTCGCCGAGCACCGTTCGGACGAGTGCGAGCGTGGCGTCCGGGTCCACGGCGCCACTCACGATCAGCGCACTGTTGTTCGGCACGTAGTAGAGATCGCGGATCGTCTTCATCTGATCCGGCGTGACCCCGCTGATCACTGCGCGATCGCCGATGGTGTTCTTGCGGCTCCAGAAGTCGCCCCAGAGCATCCGCCCCACCTGCTGGTCGAATCGAAAGAAGGGGGACGACTCGGCCCGGTCATACTCGCCAAGCACCACGACCTTCTCGCGCGCGAGCTCATCGGCGCGGAACTGGGCACCACGCAGGGCGGAGGCGAGAAAGCGAAGTCCCCCTTCCAGCGAATCGGCGGCGACAGTCAGGTAGTAGGTGACCTGCTCCTCGCGTGTGGTGGCGTTGAAGACGGCGCCCAAGCGCGCGGCGCGATCCATGAAGGCATCGGACTCAGGGTAGTCGTCGTTCGCCTTGAAGAACATGTGCTCGAAGAGGTGCGCGAGCCCCGCATACTCGGGGGGCTGGGTGAAGGCACCGTTGCGCACCACGAGCTCGACGGTGACGAGGGGGACCCCACCGCTCGGGGCAATGATGACCTCGAGGCCGTTGGGGAGCTGCGATCGCCGAAGGGCCAGATCCCGTTCACTGGGTTGGGCCGCAGCGTCAGACGCGCTCACGACGAGTGCCGCCACGACGGCCACCATAGCCATGATGCGGGCTTTCGCCCGGCGGATCGCCACGACCCCGCTGGCGAGGCGCCACCCACGCACGTTGATTTCGCTCATCCTATGTCCCTGTCCCCGTCGAATCGTTCGTCGCGTGCCGCTACATGGGCCGCAGCCCTCGGCCCCATCCTCGGGGCCGACCGGCTCCGCCGCGACGTGCCTCTCGCTCCATACACCACCTTCCGCATCGGCGGTCCCGCCGACCTGCTGTACGATGCCACGACGGCGGAGGAGCTCGCCACTGCGGTGACGGCGGCGCGGCGAGCCGAGATCCCGGTCTTCGTCCTCGGACTCGGGGCGAACATCCTGATCGGCGACCTCGGGTTCCGTGGACTGGTCGTCCGCAACACCGCGAAAGCGATCACGATCGGCGCTGACGGCCGGGTACGGGCCGAGAGCGGGGCGACGGTCGCGGAGCTGATCCGACGTACCGTGGCCGCGGGGTGGTCAGGGCTCGAGCACTACGTGGGGATCCCGAGCACCGTGGGCGGGGCGGTCTGGCAGAACCTGCACTTCCTCTCGCCGGCGCCCGAGCGGGCTCGGACGATGTTCATCGCAGAGGTGGTGGAGACGGTTGAGCTTCTGGTATCAGGTGACAGGGTTCAGACGGTCAGGGGGGACGAGATGGGGTTCGGCTACGATGTCTCGCGCCTCCATGGGAGCGGGGAGATCGCCCTCGCCGTCACCTTCGCGCTCACCAAGGGCGACCATGTCGAGATGCATCGTGTGATGCAGGAGAATCTCTCGTGGCGTGGGTCGCGCCACCCGTGGCTGGAGCATCACCCGAGTGCGGGGTCAATCTTCAAGAAGATCGAAGGGGTAGGGGCCGGCCGACTGATCGATCAATGCGGGCTCAAGGGGTTCCGCATCGGCGATGCACAGATCTCGCACATCCATGCGAACATCATGGTGAATCTCGGTGCGGCCACGGCCGCCGACGTGCGGAAGCTCATCCGCCATGCGCAGCAGGCAGTGGCCGAGCGATTCGATCAGATGTTGGAGCCGGAGATCGGCTTCATCGGGGAGTTCGCCGAGGCGTCGTGATCGGCGCTGGTGCGCTGATGACGCGCCCGCTCAGTACCGCTGGCCGAACTCGAGGAACCAGCGCGTGGGCCCAGGGCGATCGAGGGTGCGCGCGATGCCGACGCCGACCGCGCCGCCGAAGACGCGGAGGGTGAGACTGGCCGAGGTGCGCGGGTGATCACTCTCAGTGGAACCGAGCGCGGTGACGGTCGCGAGGGGGGTGGCGTTCGAGGCGCGCGTCCATCCTGACTGCAGCCCGAGGGAGAGCGTGGGCGCGACCGGTGGGAGCCAGATGCGCGGGGTGACGAGCACAGGGGCGCGCATCCACGGGGTCATCCAGGCCACCGCACCACGAAGCACCGCGGCCTGATCGCCAGCGAACTCCTTATAGTCGTAGCCTGGGAGGTTCTGTTGCCGACCGAGCTCGAAGAGCTGCTGCGGCGGGGCATCGGGTGAGGTGACCCCGAGATCGAGTCGCGCCGCGTACATGAGGCCGCCACGATTCGCACGAGCGGTGAGCCGGGCCTCCGCCCGTTGGTAGGTGAGCTCGCCATCGCCGCGCTCGTAGTGCAGACGCGCCCCGAAACCGGGCCGCAGGAACTCGAGCGCCACATCAGGATTGGCATCCATGGCGATCATCGTGCGCCGATAGGTCCCGGTCGACACGGGTCGATTCTGGCGGAACGGCGTCTGCGAACGGAATGGGCTCGACTGCACGTTCCGCTCGACCATCCCGTCCCGGGCCACCCCGACCTCGGCGCGGAACTGCACGCGCTGCCGCACCCCGATCAGCCGCAGGTACTGGACGGAAGCGGTGCGTCGGTCGACGTAGTCGTATTCGTCACGCCCGAAGAGCGCACCGAGCACCGACCCCGAGTCATACGGATTCCGGAAATCGTTCGTGATATCTAGCGAGCGCTGGAGCCTAAGTGCCAGCTGATCGCGCCCACGCCGTTGCTCGATCACCATGCGTCCACGTCCGGTCTGCTCGGCGAAGGCCCATCCGCCGGCAGCGCGCAGCGTGAGGCCGGGCGCCGCATCACGGAAGCGAAGCACCGCGCCGGTCCCGAGAAAGACCCCTTGCACGCGATCGAGACGATACGAATCCGAGAGACGTTCGGTCTCGATGCGTGCGCGCGGTGGCCCACGGGGATTGAAGCGATCCGGTGCGACATCGGCGAAGTCCTCGGCGCTCGTCTCCGCGGTCATCGTGCCGATCTCGGTCATCCACTCACGATACGCACTGACGCTGTCGGGAGGCCCCAACGCCAGACGGAAGGGACGGATCTCCAAGGTATCGGATGGTGCACCGACGACGACATCGGGTGGGGTGGGGAGGATCTGCCGATCGAGGAAGCGGGTGACGATGCGGACGATCGCGCGGCCTTCCCCCGCCATCGATGAGGCCGCCTGCACCTCGAACCGCTGATAGGCGGGGAGCCAGAATCGTCCATCGACCTCTGCGTTCACCGCCTCGATATACGCGATCCCTTCGAAGCCAGAGCCGCGCGAGATCAGATTCCGATCGTCGCGCTCGCCGACCTGCGCGAAATGGCCGCGGAGCCGGACGATCTGCCAGCGGGTGGCATCGAGATCGATGGACCCGACGAAGACGACGGTGCCTTTCGAGAGTCCACGCCGTGGCGTGACCTCGATGCGACGAACGGGGATCTCTCGTCCCGCCGTCCGAACGGTCTGCACGACGTCGCCCCCGCGAAAGCGATAGGTGCGTTCGCGTTCGTCGCCGAGGGGGTGGATGGCGTAGAGCGGGTCGCGTCCCTGCATACGACTCCGCCGCTGCCACGAGGTGGAGGTGTCACGCCCGAAGAGGAGGGCGAGTCGGTTCCCATAGAGCGATGGGATCGCCCAGCCACCGCGGAAGAGCCCGAGACTCGAGATGTTCGTCGCGATCGCCTGGGTGCGGTACCCAGTGACCTGCTGCATGTAGCGGCCGGTGCGATCCCAGGTGAGGGTGCTCGCGACCTGTTCGATCGAGAGCGACATCTCCATCCCCTCCGCACGTCGATTCCCGAGCGAGATCTCCGATTCCAGCCGCGCGCGATACCCGCCGAGCTCTCGTGGCACGAGCCGATTTTGCAGCGCTGCCGAATCGAGGATCGCCGTGAGGGTGAGCGTATCACCACGCGCCTCCTGGGCCGCGATCGGCGACACGAGGCCAGACGCGCCACCCACCACGACGGTGAGTGGCGCGAGGTGACGACGAATCACTCGCCAGAGGCGATGCACGGCCGATCGTCGCGAAGGGGGGCGCCCCTTACTTCTGGCTCCCGATCCCCGCCCCCGCCTTGGGCACCGCATAGGCCCAGGGCTGCTTCGGGAGGAGCCGCTGCCGTGGGAACTGCTCGTCGAGGGTGTTGGCGTCGTAGAGACGCCCACCGAGCATCACCATCGCGATCGTGTTCGAGTTCCGGATGTTCATGAGGGGATCCTCCTCCAGCACGAGCAGATCGGCGAGCTTCCCGGGCTCGAGTGAGCCGATATCTTTCACCAACCCGATCGCCTCGGCGCCGACGATCGTTGCCGAGCGCAGGGCCTCGTGGGCGGAGAGCCCACCGCTCTGGATGAGCCAGAGCTCCCAGTGCATTCCGAGCCCTTGGAGCTGTCCATGCGATCCGACGCCGATGCGCCCACCTGCGGCGACGGTCTTCGCGATGTCCTCGCCATGCTGCCACATCGCGTACTCCTCACGGAGCGCGAAGCCGGCGGGGCCAGGGGCGTTCCCCGTCCCGCGACGACGGATCTTCCCCGCGAGATCGATCGGATGGGTGAAGTGCCGGAGCTTCGCGTCGTTGACGAGATCCTCCGACTGATAGAACCACCCTTCACCGAAGGGGCCGCCATACTCGACGACGAGGGTCGGGGAGTTGTAGGTCCCCGTCGCCTTATACCACTCGAAGAGGTCGGCGAACTTCGGTGTGATCGGGAGGGTGTGCTCGATTCCGGGATAGCCGTCGATGCCATGGGTCATGTTGAGCTTCTGATCGAGGCCGCCCTCGGTGGTCGGCATGATCCCGAGCTCCTTGGCCGCGATGATCAACCACTGCCGCTGCTGACGATTCCCGCTCATGTACATCTTGAGCGTCTTGGTGTCGTAGTAGGTGGCGTAGCGCTTCATCACCTGCCGCGCATGCTCCTGATCGCGGATGTTCTCACCGGAGAAGACGCCGGGGCCCGTGGTATAGATGCGCGGCCCGATCATCTCTCCCATCGCGACGCGATCGCCGTAGGTGAGGAAGTCGGTCGTCGCCGTCTGCGGATCACGTGTGGTGGTGGTGCCGTAGGCGAGCGTCGCGAGGTACTGCCAGGTCTGCGAGTTGTGCACGCCCGGGGTGAGCCACTGCGGGTGATAGTGCGTATCGACCATCCCCGGCATGATCACCTTCCCTGACATATCCATCGTGCGCGCGCCGTCTGGGATGGCGACGGTAGCGCGCTTCCCGATGGCGACGATCCGCTCATCGCGCACGACGATATCAGCGTCCTCGATGATCTCCTGGCCCTTCATCGTGATCGCCTTCGCCCCGCGGAGGACGATCGTCCCCTGCGGCTTGTCGCGCTGCAGGGTCACCGCGATCCGCTGCTCGGCGGGCTTGTAGCCCGGCGTTGGCTTCTTGGTGGTATCTGCCTTCGCGATCGAATCGGCGCGGGTGAGGCTGTCCTTCTTGCTCGGGTCGGCGCGCAGGAGCGCGATGCGACGGGCATCGGCCTTGAGTGAATCATCGACGGCCTTGGCGCGATCGAGATCGTAGGTCCAGACAGCGTTGCCGAGTCCCCACATCACCTTACGGCCATCGCCGCTCCAGGCGGGGAACTCGCCACCGACCTCGTTCAGCTTGCGCACTGGGACCACGGCGTTCGCGGGCACCGCGACGCTCACCGTCGGGGCGGTCGCTCCCGTCTGCGGGATCGTCACCACATAGAGATCCATCCCGACGACGGCGAGGGCCTGGTCCCCAGTCGGCGCGATCAGGATCAATCCGGCCGACGGCGGCGTGGGGTTGTTCTCGAGCTCATGGTCATCGTCGCCCCAGTGCGAGGCGATCCCGGTCCCAGTCGTCGCATCATAGGGCTTGGCGGGAGCGGTCGACGCCGGACGCATGCCACGCCCGAAGGCGATGCGTGCCGCCTGTGCGTCATTGCCCGCATCAAGGGTGAGGGCACCACCCGCGCCCGGCGGCATCGGCCCCGTGACGCGGAGATGCGTCTTCACATCGGTGCCATCCCAGCGGAAGGAAACGAGCCCCTCGCGCGACGAATACGCATAGATGCGCTCGGCATCTCGTGTGAAGTGCGCGTTGCCGAGTCCAGCGGTGGGGGCGATGGTGGTCACCGTGCGACCGTTGGCCGCGACCCAGGCGAACTCACTCGCCGCCGGCCCGAAGAAGCTCCCGCCTGCCTCCTGCATCTCGCGCGCCGCCGCGCGAGTGAAGACGATCCGATCGCCAGCTGGCGACCAGGCGGGGTCGGAGAAGTGCGCGTTGCTCGCGAGGGTCTCGGTGGACCAGGTCCCACGCTTGGCGTCGAAGGTTGCCTTCACGAGAGTGCCACCGCGCGCGTCGTCCCAGGTGACCCAGGCGAGCGACTTCCCATCAGGTGACCAGGCGGGGAGGAACTCGCCGACCGTCGCGCTGCTCACGCGGCGGGGCGTGCCATTCGGCGCCTCCATCACATAGATCTTCCCCGCCGATGAGAAGGCGAGCTTGCTCCCATCGGGGGAGGGAGCGAGGTCGCGGACCTGACGCGCGGTGAAGGTGCGCGCGGTGTCGACACGATACGCGAACTTCACCTCGGGACCCATCTGTAGCTCGACGTCAGCTTCAAACGGGATCTTGGTCGGGGCGGTGCCATCGACAGGGACGCGCCAGATCCCGCCGCCGTAGGAGACGATCACCGCGCGCGAGTCTGGGGTGAAGCTGTACCCCGGGTAGGCATCGAGCGGGGCGCGCGACTCGGTCTCGTCGCGCTGCACCGGGAAGGCGAGCCACTGCTCGTCGTTGGTGTCGAGGGTGCGGAGGCGGAGCCCCGTCTTGGTCTCGAAGCGCGTGCCGTAGACGAGATACTTACCGTCGGGGGAAAGAGCGGGGCGGAAGGCGGAACCGAAGCGCGTCGACATCTGCGCGGTGCGCCCCGTCTCACGGTCCCAGCTGTAGAGCTGGTACTGCGGCCCGAGGGCGTTGTACTGCCAGTCGCCGGTGCGCGCCGCGAACCAGAGGGTGCGCGGATCCTTGCCGTAGGCGGCGCCGACCATCTTGAGCGTCGGCGGTGGGGCCGGCGTCGCGGTGAGGGCAACCCCGCTCCCGCCTTCAACATGGTACATCCATAACTTGGCTGCACCGCCGAGTCCGCCGGAGCGCGACGCGACGACGTATTTGCCGTCAGGGGTCCACTCCGGCGAGAGGTAGAGGTTCGTGTTCCCCTTGGTCAGCTGAAGAGTGTCCTTCCCGTCGAGGGAGAGGATCCAGAGGTTGTCGCCCCCGCTCTTGTCGGAGACAAAGACGATGCGCTTGCCATCGGGAGAGAAGCGCGGCTGCACATCGTACGCCATCCCGCTCGTGAGGCGCGTCGCCTTCCCACCGGTGATCGGGAGGGTGTAGAGATCGCCGAGGAGATCGAAGACGATCGTCTGCCCATCGGGGGAGACGTCGAGGGAGATCCAGGTCCCTTCGGATGCGGTGAAGCGGTGGGTGCGCTCCGCCTTCAATGGAAGGGTGGTGGCGGCCGGGGTCGCGGCGGGGCCCTGCGCCATGAGCGCGATGGGGACCACGATACAGGCAACTACGGGGAGGAGACGGCGCATCGATAGGAGAGACATAGGCGGAGGACTCGATCGGGCGTGAGTGAGGCGGTGACGCACCTTCCAAGTTATCGTTGGGACGATGTCCTCCGCGAACCACGCCCCCTTCACCACCAGACAGATCGCCGCCCTGCTGGCCGGGCCGCTCGTCGGGGCCGCGGTGACGACCCTACAGGTCGGGGGGCTGGAGGGGGCGCAGCTCCGGGTCCTGGGGGTGATGGCCTGGATGGCGATCTGGTGGATCAGTGAGTGCCTCCCGCTCGCGGTGACGGCGCTCCTCCCGATCGCCTGCTTCCCGTTACTCGGGATCGCGACGCTCCGCGAGGCAGCGGCCCCGTTCGCCAACGACATCATCTATCTGTATCTGGGTGGCTTCCTGCTCGCAGCGGCGCTGGAGCACTGGCATGCACATGAGCGGATCGCCCTCGCGGTGATCGATCGGGTGGGGCTGAGCTCCAGGCGCCTCGTCCTTGGCGTGATGCTCGCGACGGCCTTCATCTCGATGTGGATCTCCAACACCGCGACGGCGGCGATGATGTATCCGATCGCGCTGGCGATCGGCGCGCTCTTCGGCGAGGGGACGGCGGCACGGAGCCAGCGGGTCGCGCTGCTCTTGGGTGTGGCCTTCGCCGCGAGCTTGGGCGGGATGGCAACGTTGATCGGGACGCCACCGAATCTCATCCTCGCCGGTGCGACGAAGGAGTTGATCGGGGTGACGCTCGACTTCGCTTCGTTCCTGCGCTTCGGGTTGCCGATCGCGCTGATCACGATCCCACTCGCCTGGGCCCTGCTCGTCTTCGTCTTCCATCGCGAGCAGCTCTCGCTCGGCGCCAAAGGGAGCGAGCTGCTCACCGAACGTCGGGTTCGACTCGGCACGCTTATGGGAGGCGAACGGAACATCCTCGTCGTCTTCGCGCTCACCTCACTCGCCTGGTTCTTTCGTGAGCCGAAGCTGATCGGGTCACTCGCGATCCCTGGGCTGACGCAGCTCCTGCCCGGACTCACCGATGCGGGGATCGCGGTGATCGTAGGGATGACATTGTTCATCGTGCCAGGGCGCGAGCGGAGCGGGGGCGTGCGCCCCCTGCTGACCTGGGACGAAGCGCGCGAGATCCCGTGGGACGTGCTGCTCCTCTTTGGCGGCGGGCTCTCGCTCGCGACCGCGATGGAGACGAGCGGGCTCGCGACGACGATTGGGGGGTGGATGGTAGGACTCCGCGACTATCCCCTCCCAGTGGTGATGCTCGGGATCGCGGTGATGACGGTGATCGTCTCGGAGCTCGCGTCCAATGCGGCGACCGCCTCAATGGGGATGCCGATCGCGGTCTCGCTCGCGGCAGCGCTTGAGCAGCCCCCGCTTCTCTTGATGGTGTTGGTCGGGATGAGCGCCTCGATCGGCTTCGCCCTCCCGATGGCGACCCCGCCGAACGCGATCGTCTTCGGGAGTGGGGAGCTCCGGGTGCGTGAGATGATGCGCGCGGGGCTCGCTCTCGATCTCGTCGCGATCCTCGTCGTGGTCGGCGTCCTCCTCGTGGTGTTCTAGGCGGCGCGTCCCCTCTGGCGATCGGCGATCCAGCTCGTCACCCCACCGCCGATCAGCACGATGAAGATCACGGCGAGCAAGATGAGATTCGAGTTGTCGCCCAAGAAATCGCGAATCGCCTTCCCGCCGAGCATCTTCACGCCGACGATCGTGAGGACGATCGCGAGCGAGACCTTGAGATGGCGGAAGCGCGCGATCAGCCCCGCGAGCCCGAAGTAGAGCGAACGCAGGCAGAGGATCGCGAAGACGTTCGAGGTGAAGACGAGGAAGGGATCGGCGGTGATCGCGAAGATCGCCGGGATCGAGTCGACCGCAAAGATCAGGTCGGTGGTCTCGACGAGCACCAGGGCGATCGCGAGCGGGGTGAGGACCCACTGTCCTCCGATCCGCACGGCGAAGTGCTGTTCATGGAACTGATCGGTGACCGGGAAGTGGCGACGCAGCCACTTGGTGATCACGCTCTCCACCTCCGCTTCCTTCTCGGCCGCGCTCGAGAAGAGCATCTTGAGCCCGGTGAAGACGAGGAAGGCGCCGAAGACGAGCAGGATCCAGTGATAGCGCTGCACCAACTGTGCGCCGATCCCGATCATCAGGCCGCGCATCACGAGCGCGCCAAGGATCCCCCAGAAGAGGACGCGGTGCTGATAGATGAGGGGGATCTTGAGGTGTTCGAAGATCAGCGCGATGACGAAGACGTTGTCCATCGAGAGACTGAGCTCGACGACGTAGCCGGTGAGGAACTTGATCGCCGCGAGCGAGCCGTCGTTGATCTTCTTGTCGACGGCGTCGACGTGATTCCCGAGCTCGAGCCAGTGGCCATCGTAGGCGAACTTGATCAGGACGGCGAAGGCGCTCGCCATCACGACCGTCCCCGCGGTGAAGAAGGTCGCCTCGCGCAGCGTCGGCGCGTGCGCCTTCTTGTTGAAGACGCCGAGGTCGAGCGCGAGCACGATCCCGATGAAGACGAGGAAGCCGGTCCAGGCGAAGATCACGCGATGCGCTCGGTGGCGACCCACTCGGCCCAGGTCGGCTCATCCAGTCCGAGGGTGAGTTTGCCCCCCCAGCGGGTGAGGGGTTGGGCGAGCAAGGCGGGCTCTTGGGTCAACAGGGTGAGCCAGCGGTCATCGGCGAGGCGGGCGACGCCGAGTCCGAGTTCTTGATAGCGTTTTGAGGTCCGGTCGATCAGCGGGGTGAGGCCGAACTTCTGGACGAAGCGTTGGAGCTCCCCTTTGCTGGCGGGGCGCTCCTTGAGGTCGACGAAGTGCACCTTCACGCGCCGTTCGCTCCAGAAGCGGAGGGCGCGGCGGGTGTCTTGATTCTTCTGGGTGCCGAAGATCTGGACTTCCACGAAGGCTGAAGGCGTGAGGCTAAAAGCTGAAGGCTGAAAGCGAAAAGCTGGCGCGCCGTTTGAATCTATCGGAGTGATCCAGGCGAATCATCTTGTGATAGAGTGCCGTCGTCTGCGTGTGGCGGCGCCTGTCCTGCCATTCGCTCGAGCACCCCGTCCATTTCCTCAGCCCACTCGAGCCACGCCTTCTCCCCCCGGATCCCCAGTCGCAGCATCATGCAGGCGAGCTGGTGCACTGGGGGAAGTGTCTCCAGCGCATGCTCGGTGAAGTGCTCCTTTTCTATCTGGCGGTAGTCCTCGAACCTCCGCTGCCGCACCTTCTGCTGGCCCGCGAGAAGTGAGCGAAGTGCGACCGAGCCCACGAGCTCTCCCGCCAGCAGGCGCACGAGCAGTTCGTCATGCAGCTTCCGCGGCTGGATAGGGGATTCGATCCATTCCCCAAGGACCTCCCGGCCCGCCTCCGTCAGCTCGTAGACCTTCCGGTCGGGCTTCTCCTCTTGAGGCACCAGTGTGAACCGCACGAGCCCTTCTTCGGCGAGCTTCGCTAGGTCCCGGTAGACCTGTTGATGGGAGGCGCTCCAGAAATAGCCCACCACCGTGTCGAACTCCTTCACGATGTCGTAGCCGGTGGCGGGATTCCTGTGGAGCAGGGTCAGGATCACGTGTCGCAGGGCCATGCGTGCCTCGGGCCAACCGATGAGGTTCGGGGGGAAGTGACCATTGACGATATGCAATTTGATGCTTATCCTCAAGCCTCATGATATGCAATAGGTTGCTTATTATCTCCCGGCATTCATCTTCACTCGTGACTCCCTCCCTATGACTAGGCCGCTCCCCTGCTGGAAGGTCGCTGCCGTGCTGATCGGGTTTCCGATCGTCCATTTCGTCTACTCCTTGGCACTTCTGCACCGGGAGACCTTCACGTTCTGGGGCCTCGACTTCTTCCTGACCTTCTGGCTCGGCTCGACGGTCATCTACCTGGCCAAGATCTTCGTCGTGCGGCGCCTGATCGCAGGCTCCGGATGGACCCCGGCCGATATCGGATACACGCTCTCACGAAAGGGTACCAGAATCCTGACCGTGAGTTACTTCGTGGGCGCCCTGCTCCTCGTGCTGCTCCTGGAGTTGGCGCTGGGGCAGGTCACGCTCGATCCGGACCGAGTGGCCTCGATGCGCGGCCTCTATCCCGAGACCACGGCCAAGCGGCTCGTCTTCATCGTGATGGCCTTCGCGGCCGGCCTGTCGGAGGAGATCACCTACCGAGGCTTCGCCATCCGTGCCTTCCAGAGCTTCGGAATCCACCGTTGGCCCGCGGTCTTCCTTGCCGCCATTCCCTTCGTCTTCCAGCACGGCATCAAGTCACTGGACCAGTTCTGGTGGTTCTTCGGGAACGGCATCGTCTTCGGCATCATCTTCATCGCGACGAAGCGCCTCCTCCCCAACATCCTGCTTCACTGGCTAATCATCCTCAGCGCACTCTTGGGTGTCTTCACGGCGGTGGCACAGTGAGGAGTGAACGCTGAAGGACGATTAGAATCCACGGAGTGACCCAAGCGAATCATCCGCCATTCCGTCCCGCCTGGTGGCTTCCCGGCGCGCATCTCCCCACGGTGTGGGGGAAGCTCGTGCGTCGGATGCCGGCAGCACATGCGCGGATCGAGCGGTGGGCGATGCCCGATGGCGCCACGGTCTCGGTCGCACGGGTCGATGCCCCAGACCCTGATGCCCCGGTGCTCACGATCTTCCATGGGCTCGAGGGGACGGTCGCGTCGAACTACGCGCAGGGGTTGATGCATCAGGCGCGGGCGCGCGGGTGGGGGGCGGCGATGCTGATCTTCCGGACATGTGATGGCCGGATCCCCGAGACCCCGCGGCTCTACCACTCCGGAGAGACCACCGACGCCGACGCCTTCTTCCGGCGGTTGATCGCCGAACGACCGGGGCGGCCGCTCGTGGCGAGTGGGATCTCACTCGGCGCCAACGTGCTGCTCAAGTGGTTGGGGGAGCAGGGAGCACGGGTACCGCAGGAGATCCGGCGGGCGGCGGCGGTCTCGACCCCGTTCGATCTCGGTGAGGGGAGCCGGTTCCTCGAGCAGGGGTTCTCGAGGAACTATGTGCGGCACTTCGTGAAGTCGCTCAAGGTGAAGGCGGCAGCCGTACTAGAAGCGCATCCGACCATGCCGGTGGATGCGGCACGGGTCGCCGCGGCGGAGCGTTTCTGGGAGTTCGACGACGCCTTCACTGGACCAGCGCACGGGTTCGCGGGGGCCGAGGATTACTACCAGCGGTCGAGTTCACTCGGCTTCCTGCATGCGATCCGGGTCCCGACCCTCCTCTTCTCGGCGGTCGACGATCCCTTCCTCCCCCCTCCCGTGTTGGATCAGGTGCGCGAGGTGGCACGGGAGAACCTGCACCTCGTCCCAGAGTTCACCCCGCGCGGGGGGCATGTGGGGTGGGTGGCGGGGCCGCCCTGGCGTCCCGAGTACTATATGGAAGGGCGGGTCGCCCACTGGCTGGCGCAGCACGACTGATCGCTTGACCGATCGCGGCGCACGCGATCTCTGAGATGTACCACCACAGGAGTGAATGACGATGCGAATCCCGACGACTGGTGTGATCATCGTGGCCTTGAGCGGGGCGTTGATCGCCGCGCGGAGTGCTCAGCCACCCGCGCGCGCGATCGCGCCGGGAGCTGCGGAGGCGGCGGCGCGCTTACAGAGCTCGCCACGTCACGCCGAGTGGGCGATGATCGCGACGGCGCCGGGGTCGAAGGATTCGATCGCCGCCTGGGTCGTCTATCCCGAGGTGAAGAAGAACGCACCGGTGGTCGTCGTGATCCATGAGATCTTCGGGCTCACGGGTTGGGTGCGTGGTGTGGCGGACCAGCTCGCGGCCGATGGCTATATCGCGATCGCCCCAGACCTGCTCTCGGTCGATCGTGGTGGGGCGACGACCGACACCCTCACCTGGGATGCGGCACGGAACCTCATCCGCAACGTCACGCCAGACAAGATGAATGCGATGGTCGCGGCGGTGGGGCGCTATGGGATGGCGTTGCCGGCGGCGGCGAAGGTATATGGCGTGGTCGGCTACTGCTGGGGTGGGACAGCCTCGTTCAACCACGCGGTGTTCAACGCGCCGGGGATGAAGGCCGGGGTCGTCTACTACGGGAGCTCACCGGCGGCGACGGAGATCGCGAAGGTGAAGGTCCCGGTGCTTGGGCTCTATGGCGAGAACGATCAGCGCGTCAATGCCACCATCCCGATGGCCGACTCCACCATGGGGGCGATCAAGGGGACGTTCGTCTCGAAGGTGTATCCGGGCGCGGGGCATGGGTTCCTGCGTGCGCAGGATCAGCCGGCGAATCGCGCGGCGTCGCTCGAGGCGTGGCCTGAGACGATCGGGTGGTTCAAGAAGTACCTGAAGTAGTGACGCGCGACGCGTCGCTCTGGCGAGCGCGCGATCAGGTCGCGCTCGCCTCCCCGGTCACCCAGACCGCCAACCATTCCGGCCAGCTCCCCGGCATCTCGAAGAAGTCGTCGAAGTAGATGAGCCCCTGGTCCTCGAGCGCCGCGACGAGACTCTGTAACCCATCCTCGTCGTAGATCGGCCCGACGACGATCAGGTTCCCCTCGACCCGAAACTCGTCTGGGGTGGTGTTGAGCCAGCGGTCGATCCCCTCGCGCGTGAGACCGACGCGCTCGAAGGCGTCGCGGCGGATGAGGAGGGCGGGGGCGGTGGTCGGGAGCTTGAGTGGCATACCTGAATCTTACACAGCAGAGGTTGGGCTCAGGGGTGCGCCGCGGTGCGTTCTCCCATCAGGGCGAGCAACTGCACCGCCTCGCCGAGCCGCGCGAAGCGCGCATCGGTCGACTGGCCCTTCCGATACCGCGCGTAGATCTGCTGCGCGATCACCGCGATCTTGAAGAGGCCGAAGGCATGATAGAACGCCATCGGCCGCATCGGACGACCTGACCGCACGAGATACTCGGCCCAGAGCTCAGCGCGGGTGAGATTTCCGGGAAGCGCGGTCATCCCGAGCCCGAGGGCGCGGAAGGCGGGATCATCCCCCGCCTCCACCCAATAGCCAAGCGCGGTGCCGACATCCAAGAGGGGATCGCCGACGGTCGCCATCTCCCAGTCGAGCACGGCGACGATCCGCGTGGGATCGGCCGGATCGAGGACGAGGTTGTCGTACTTGTAATCGTTATGGACGAGGCAGGCGCCCGACTCCTCCGGCTGACGCGCGGCGAGCCAGCTCGCCAACGCCTCCATCGCAGGAACGTCATCGGTCCGCGCGCGCTGCCACCGTTCGGTCCACCCCTCCACCTGCCGCGCGACATACCCCATCGGTTTACCGAGGCAGGCGATGACCGGATCAGCGGGGGTCGCCCCATGGATCGCGACCAACGTCTCGACGAACGTCTGCGACAATGCCGTGAAGTGCGCCGGCGTCATCTCGGCCGGCGCCGTGGCGCCCCGCAGGATCCGCCCCGCCACATGCGTCATCACAAAGAAGGGGGCCCCGATCACATCAGCATCTTCGCAGACGGCGAGGGGCTCCGGTGCAGGGACGCCGCGCCGAAGGAGGGTGCCGAGGATCCGTGCCTCACGCGGCATGTCGTGCGCCGTGCCGCCAGGGAGGGTGCCGAGCGGAGGGCGGCGCAGCACCACCTCACCACGCTCCGCGCGCAGACGATAGGTGAGGTTGGAGAAGCCCCCTGGGAACTTGGTGAGCTCGACGATGCGCCCGAGCTCAGGAAGGGTCGTGGCGAGCCATGCCTCGAGTGATGCCCGCGGGACCGCGGTCTCGATCTCGCTCGCGGCGGCGCTCCCGGTGTCGCGGCGGGTATCGCTACTCATCGCGCCTTGGACTCGCGCCCGGGCATCCCCGCCGCGGCGAGGATCCGCTTCGCGACCGCGCTCTTGTGCACCTCGTCAGGGCCGTCGTAGATCCGCGCGCCGCGCTCGTGACGATACCAGTACGCGAGCGGGGTCTCCTCGGTCATCCCGAGGGCGCCATGCACCTGGATGGCGCGGTCGAGCACGCGCTGCAGCACACCCGCGACATGGAACTTGATGAGGGAAATCCCATCGCGCGCCGCCGAGGCGCCCTCGCGTTCGATCCGATGCGCCACGTCGAGCACGAGCAACCGCGCCGCGTCGATCTCCGCGCGTGACTCCGCGATCCAATGTTGCACCACCTGCTGGCGCCCGAGTGGCTCCCCTGGTGCGAGCTCTCGCGTCGCCGCGCGGCGCACCATCAAGGTGAAGGCGCGCTCACAGATCCCGATCCACCGCATGCAGTGATGGATCCGTCCCGGCCCGAGTCGCTCCTGCGCGAGCGCGAACCCCTCCCCTTCATCGCCCAACCGATTTGTGACGGGGACGCGCACCTTATCGAAGCGCAATTCGGCGTGGCTCGCATAATCGGACCCCGCCTCCCCCATCACCGGGATGTTCCGCACGAGGGTGAGCCCCGGCGCATCCATCGGCACGATGATCTGACTCGCGCGGCGATGCGGCGCGGCGTCGGGATCGGTCACCGCCATCACGATGGTGAAGGCGGCGCCGTCGGCCGACGAGGTGAACCACTTGTGCCCGGTGATCACATAGGCATCGCCGTTGCGGACGGCACGGGTCTCCATCCAGACGGGGTTCGAGCCGGCGAACTCGGGCTCGGTCATCGCGAAGCAGCTACGGATCTCGCCGCGCACGAGGGGGTCGAGCCAGGTGGCGCGCTGCGCCGGGGTCCCATGGGACAGGAGGAGCTCCTGATTCCCGACATCCGGCGCCTGACAGTTGAAGAGGTAGTGCCCGATCGGCGACTCGCCGAGCACGGCGCTCACCTCCGCGAAGGCTGGGAGCGAGAGGCCGAGCCCCCCCTGTTCGCGTGGGAGGTGCGGCGCCCAGAGCCCTTGGCGACGTACCTCGGCGCGGAGCCCCTCTAGGGTGGGGAAGAGGTCGCGGAAGGGGCGCCCGAGGAAGGCGGGTTCGAGTGGGATCGCGTGCCGCGCGATGAAGGCGCGGATGGCGTCGAGTGGAGGGGCGACCATCATCCGGTGAACGTAATGCGAAGGGAGGGGGCGGGCGACCGAGCGACTCAGGCGTCACCTATACATTTCGGGGATGTCCACGTTCGACGTGATCGTGATCGGCGGCGGGCACGCCGGGACCGAAGCCGCCACCGCAGCGGCTCGGCGTGGCGCGCGCGTGGCCCTGCTCACGACCTCGCTCGAGACGATCGGTCAGCTCTCCTGCAATCCCGCGATGGGTGGGGTCGCCAAGGGGACGGTGATCCGGGAAATCGATGCGCTGGGTGGGGTGATGGGGCGCGCGACCGATCTGGCGACGATTCAGTTCCGGATGCTGAACCGCGGGAAGGGTCCTGCCGTCTGGGCCCCGCGCGCACAGGCCGACCGCGGGCTCTACCGGCGCGCGGTGCGGCGGTTGGTCGAGGCGCAACCGAATCTCGTGACCTTGCAGGGGACAGCGGCGCGGTTGGAGCTCGATGCGAATGGCGCCGTCACCGGGGTCGTCACCACCGAGGGGCGGCGCTTCGGCGCTCGCGCGGTGGTGATCACCACCGGGACCTTCCTCCGCGGGCGCATCCATGTGGGGACCACGATGAGCGTGAGCGGCGGGCGCGCCGGCGAGGCGGCGACCGAGACGCTCGCAGAGCAGTTCGCCGAGCTGGGGCTCGAGACGGCGCGCTTCAAGACGGGGACCCCGCCACGGATCGATGGCCGCTCGGTCGACCTCGCGCGCTTGGAAGCGCAAGAGAGCGAGATCGAGGCCTTCGACTTCTCCTGGTCGGCTTTCTGGCCCGAGCCGCGTCGCACCGCGCGTGGGACGCGTCATCCCGAACAGATGTCGTGCTGGATCACCTACGTGGAGGAATCGGCCAAGGCGATCGTGCGCGAGCGGCTCCATGAGTCGGCGATGTATGGCGGCGCCATCGGGGCGCGGGGCCCACGCTACTGCCCGAGCATCGAGGACAAGATCGTGCGCTTCGCCGAGGCGGAGCGGCATCAGTTGTATCTGGAGCCCGAGGGGTTGGACACGCACGAGCTCTATGTGAATGGGCTCTCGACCTCGTTGCCGGTCGACGCACAGCTGGCGCTCCTGCAGTCGATCCCGGGGCTCGAGCGCGCGGTGATGACGCGGGCCGGCTATGCGATCGAGTACGACTATGTGCCGCCGACGCAGCTGCATCCGACGCTGGCGACGCGCCCCTGTGCGGGGCTCTTCCTCGCGGGGCAGATCAACGGGACCACAGGGTACGAGGAGGCAGGGGGGCAGGGAGTCGTCGCGGGGCTCAATGCGGCCGCCCATGCGCTCGACCTCGAGCCGGTGATCTTGGGGCGTGAGGGGTCGTACCTCGGGGTATTGATCGACGATCTCGTCACGCGCGGGGTCGATGAACCCTATCGGTTGTTCACCTCGCGTTCCGAGTTCCGACTCACGGTGCGACAGGACAACGCCGTGCAGCGGCTCTATCCGACAGCGGCGCGCTTGGGGCTCTTCACCGCAGAGGAGCGCGCCTGCGCAGAGCGGCGCCTCGCCGATGAGCAGGCCGCGCTCACCCTCGCGCGCACGACCAGCATCACGCCCGCGCAGGCCGATCCGGTGCTCGAGTCGGTGGGTGAGCGCGCGCTTCTCCATGCGGTCCCGATCGTCGAGATCGCGAAGCGGCAGAAGGTGGCGCTCGTCGAGTTACTGCGTGCCGCGGGTGTGGGGGAGTCTCTCGACGCCGAGGCCGTGCGAACGGCGGATCTGGAGGTGAAGTACGCGGGGTACTTCGCGCGGGAGCGGGCGGCGGCGGACCGGTTGCGTCGGATGGGGGATATCACCCTCCCAGAGGACGCGGTGTATGAGTCGATGCTGACGGTGAGTGTGGAGGCGCGGCAGAAGTTGGGGACGCGGCGGCCGGCGACGTTGGCGCAGGCGGCGAGTATCCCCGGGGTGAGCCCGGCGGATCTGCAGAATCTGGTGTTGGAGTTGGGGAGGGTGGGAAGGAGCTGAAGGCCAAAGGCTGAAGGTTGGATCCTTAAAGCCTGAAATGATGTTCTTATGTCTCCTTAATGGGTTTATAGTGACACGTAAAACAGAAAATTTCTCCTGTTCCACGTGAGACTCTCCACCCAATACAGACTGTGGCCATCACGGGCACTGGAGAAAGGTTCAAAGCTGGAGGCTAGAGGCAAGAACCTTCCAGCTTCCAGCCGTCAGCCTCCAGCCTTCCGCCACAAAGGTTCCACGTGGAACACTCGGTCTAGGATGTGAGGGCATTGGGCGGTATATTCGCCATTCCATCCCCCCGACCGTTTTAGGTGTCCGTGGCCCGTATCCTGGCAATCGCAAATCAGAAGGGCGGCGTCGGTAAGACGACGACCGCCGTGAATCTCGCTGCCTCTCTGGCGGCCGCCGAACAACGCACCCTCCTGGTCGATGGCGACCCCCAGGGGAATGCCTCGAGCGGGATCGGTCTCGAGCGGGAAGCGATCCGCGAGACGACCTACGACGTTCTCCTGGATCCGGCCCGGATCGAGACGGCGATCGTCCCATCGGTGCAGTTCCAGCATCTCGACGTCCTCCGTGCCACCCCTGACCTCGCGGGGGCAGAGGTGGAACTCGTGGGGGAGGAGGACCGGGAGCGCGCGATGCGCCGAGGCCTCGAGCGCGTCCGCGATCGCTACGACTACATCCTGATCGATTGCCCCCCATCGCTCGGGCTGATCACGGTGAACATGCTTGCCGCCGCCGACGCGGTGGTGATCCCCCTGCAGTGCGAGTACTACGCCCTCGAGGGGATCTCGCAGCTCCTCAGCACGATCACGATCCTCCAGCAGGGAGTGAACCCCTCCCTCGAGGTCGATGGGGTGGTGCTCACGATGTACGACTCCCGGCTCAATCTCTCCCGCCAGGTCGCCGCGGACGCGCGCGAGTACTTCGGGAACAAGGTCTTCCAGTCGGTCATCCCTCGAAATGTGCGCCTCGCCGAAGCCCCAAGCTTCGGGAAACCGATCATTCTGTACGATGTCGCCTCCATCGGCGCCCAATCGTACATGGAAGTGGCCCGCGAGTTGGTAGAACGCACGAAGAAGTTATCTAAGTGATTTAGCAGCAACAACTTACAAAGAAATATCATGACTACAGACAAGGGCCGCCGACTCGG
The DNA here is from genome assembly GCA_016871915.1 of Gemmatimonadota bacterium. GTDB lineage: Bacteria > Gemmatimonadota > Gemmatimonadetes > Gemmatimonadales > Gemmatimonadaceae > Pseudogemmatithrix. The sequence continues at coordinate 19,968 of VHBP01000016.1, read as the reverse complement.
CCGTGGTCTCGAAGCACTTCTCGCCAAGGCCCCCGTCCGCCAGGATCCTGTCCCCATGGCAACGGCGCCCGCGCCGACCGAGGTCACCGCGAACACCGACGCCTCGATCCCCTTTCGGACGATCCCGCTCTCGAAGATCCGACCGAACCCGCTACAGCCCCGCAAAGAATTCAAAGAGGAGGAGCTCGCCGATCTCGAAGCCTCGCTCCGCGTCAGTGGTCTCCTGCAACCGGTGACCGTGCGGCCCGCACGCACCGGCGGATTCGAACTCATCGCCGGTGAGCGACGCTTCCGCGCCTCACAACGACTCGGCTGGAGCGAGATCCCCGCGATCGTGCGTGAGGTCGATGATAAGACGCTCCTCTCGCTCGCGATGGTCGAGAACCTGCAACGCGCCGATCTCAATCCGATCGAAGAGGCCGAAGGCTTCCAACAGCTGATCTCTGATTTCGATCTCACGCAACAGGAAGTCGCAGAGATCGTGGGCAAGGATCGGTCGACGGTCGCGAACATGTTGCGCCTGCTGGCCCTCCCCGCTTCGGTACGACGGCTGGTGTGGGAGGGTCAGATCACCATCGGGCATGCGCGCGCACTCCTTGGCGCCGGGAGCGAGACGCGGATGGCCGATCTCGCACGCGAGATCGTCAGCGAAGGCCTCTCCGTACGTGAGGTGGAGCGTCGCGTGCGCGAGGGGAATCCCACCAAGGCCACACCCGCGAAGAAGACGCGTGCCACGACAGGGGCCGACGCGCGGTCCGCTGAAGTGAAGCGGATCGAAGACGCCCTACGTCGCCGTTTCGGCAGCGACGTGAAGATCGCCCAGTCCGGGGCCGCCAAGGGTGAGATCCGCATCCCCTTTTACTCGGGGGATGATTTCGAGCGCGTGATGGAACTCCTCGGTGGAACAGGACTTGGCGACCTCAATGCACCATAAAGACATTGAGAAAACAGCATCAGGCATCTAGATCCAATTGTTCCACAGCTTTCCACAAAGAGTTATTGGTATTCATTTGTTTTATTTGTGCGTTAACAATATTGTAAAATAAAGGTTTAGCAATGTCTTCACGGCTGACAAGTTGGTATGTGTTTGGTTTTATCAACATCGCCATCCTATCTCTCGTGGCCTGTTCCGGGGAGAAGCGCCCCAACGCAGATGCCAGCGCCTTCCGGGTGGCACTCCTTACCCCGGGGCCGATCTCGGATCAGGCCTGGAATGCCACTGCCTATCAGGGGCTCGAACGGATGCGTGACTCCCTTGGCGCATCCATCAGCCACATCCAGACCAAGACGCCGGCAGAGTTCGAGGAGAACTTCCGGCAGTACGGAGCGAAGGGGTTCGACCTCGTGATCGGCCACGGCTTCGAATTCCAAGATGCCGCGCGCCGGGTAGGGCCGCAGTTCCCACAGACGCTCTTCGCCACCACCGGCGGGGAAGGTGCCGGGCCGAACGTCGTCGCGCTCTCCTTCGCCTTCGACGAACCGTCCTATCTCGCCGGGATGGCGGCTGCCGCCATGACACGGACGGGGGTGATCGGAGTGATCGGTGGGACGGAGCTCCCCCCAGTGAAGCTCGGGTTTGAGGCCTTCCTCGCTGGTGCCCGCCTCGTGCGCCCCGACATCAGACTCCTCACCGCCTATATCGGGAACTGGGACGATGCGAGCGCGGGGAAGGAACAGACACTCGCCCAACTGAGCCAGAAGGCGGATGTCATCTATCAGAATGCCGATGCCGCCGGACTCGGTGTCTTCCAGGCGGTGCGTCAGGCAAAGGGGGCTTGGGTGATCGGGTCGAATGCCGACCAGAATGGGCTCGCCCCGGAGGTGACCTTAGGCTCGGTCCTGGTCGACGTCCCACACGCGTTCCTTCTCCTTGCCCGTCAGCGCCAAGCCAACACCGTGCAGGGGCCGACCCTTCGCTTCGCCACGGCGAGCGAGGTGGTCCGGTGGGTCCCGAACCCGACCGCACCACCACTCCCAGAGCAGGTCCGCGCCAAGATGGATTCGGTGCGCGCTGAGTTCGCCGCAGGTGCGCGTCCCGTGTTGACACCGCGATGAGTGGATCGACGCCCAGCACCCCGATGTCGAGCGCGCCTCTCGCGAGCGTCCCTCTCGACGCGCTCGTCACCCACCTCGATACCCTGCTCGCGACCACCAGCACACCGGACTATCCGCCGGCGCTCAATGGGCTCCAGGTGCAGTGTCGGCGCCCGATCACACGCGTCGCGGCCGCGGTCGATGCCTCGCAGCGCACCATCGACGCCGCGATCGCCGACGGCACGACGCTGCTCCTCGTCCACCACGGACTCTATTGGAGCGGCCTACAACCATTGGTCGGGATGCACTACGCGCGGATCCGGGCTCTGCTCGACGCCGATGTAGCGCTCTACTCGGCACATCTCCCGCTCGACGCGCACGAGACCTTTGGCAACTCACGCCTGTTGGCGAGCAAGTTGGATCTCACCGTGACGGCTGGCTTCGCGGCGTATCAGCAGATCCACTGCGGGGTGCAGGGAACCGCGGACCTGGAGACGTCGGCGCTCGCCGAGCGGGTACGCGAATGGGCCATTCCATGGGGACATCACACGGTGGTCTCCACGATCCCCGCTGGGCATCGCACTCGTCGCTGGGCGATCTGCTCCGGGGCTGGCGCGCAGGTCTCGACGCTCCAAGAGGCGTATGCCGCCGGCATCGATACGCTCATCGTCGGAGAGGGGCCACACTGGAGCGCGGTGGAGGCGGCAGAACGCGGCCTCGTCATCATCTACGCCGGCCACTACGCCACCGAGACCCTTGGCGTACGCGCGGTCGCGGCCCATCTGCAGGAGCGGTTCGGACTTCCCTGGACCTTCATCGACGCACCGACCGGGCTGTGACGCGATCGGTGTCGACCGAACCGGTGGGGGTGGATCCGCGGGATCAGGAGGCACTCGCGCTTGAGGGGATCACTGTCCGCTTCGGATCGGTGACCGCACTCGAAGGGGCGCACTGCACGATCCGCCGCGGCACGGTGCACGCGATCCTTGGCGAGAATGGCGCTGGCAAGTCGACGCTGATGCGCGCAGCCTTCGGGTGGCTCACACCAGATGCCGGCACCATCCGTGTACACGGCGCCCCGGTGCGCTTCCAGTCGAGCGCGGACGCGATCGCCCAAGGGATCGGGATGGTGCATCAGCACTTCATGTTGATCCCTGCGATGACGGTGACCGAGAACATCGCGCTCGGAGGGCAGGGCAGGTTCGACGCCAGCACGACGGCGGCCCGCATCGCCGAGGTGGCGAGGAAAACCGGTCTCCCTGTCGATCCTACGGCCCGCGTGCGTGATCTCGCGATAAGCGCCCAACAGCGTGTGGAGATCATCAAGGCACTCGTACGCGAGGCGCAGATCCTGATCCTCGACGAACCCACGGCGGTCCTCACCCCAGACCAAGCGACGGAGCTCCTCCGTTGGGTGCGCTCCTTCGCCGATGCGGGGGGGACGGTGGCGCTGATCACGCACAAGTTGCGCGAGGCCTTCACTGTCGCCGATTACATCACGGTGCTCCGCCAAGGGCGGACGGTCGTGAGCGCCGCCCGTCTTGCCCTCAGCGAGTCGCATGTGATCGAGGCGCTCACGGGGACCGGCACGGGGACCGGGGTGACCCCCGCTTCAGTGGAGGCATCCACTGTCGGTCCCACGATCAGAATCGCTGATTTAGCAACCGAACGCCGCATGGTCGATCACATCGCCGATGCGCCGGTGTTGCGCCTCGATGGCGTCAGCTATGTGGATGCCCGTGGGGTGACTCGCCTACGCGCCGTCGATCTCGCCATCCATCCGGGTGAGATCCTTGGGGTGATCGGCGTCGAAGGCTCTGGCCCACGCGAGCTCCTCCGCATCCTCGCCGGTCGGCTCGCGCCGACCAGTGGACGCGTCACCCGCCCTGATGCTGTCGGATTCGTACCAGAGGATCGCCTGCACGATGCGGTGATCCCGACCTTCTCCCTCACCGAGAACCTCGCGCTCGCCGAAGGGGGCCATGCCCGCGGGTGGATGGACTGGTCCCGATGGTGGGGGGTCACGCGTGACCTCCTCGCCACCGCCGATGTGCGCGCCGTGGGTCCTGACATCCCGATGGCGACCCTCTCCGGTGGGAACCAACAGCGATTCGTCATGGCCCGTGAACGCCGTCGCGCGACGGCGGCTCTCATCGTCGAGAACCCGACCCGTGGACTCGACCTCAACGCCTCGGCGCGGATCCTCGCTGACCTCCGTACGTTCGGTGGGAATCCACGCCCCGCTGTGGTCTTCCACTCGACCGATCTCGACGAGGTGCTCTCGGTGGCGACGCGGGTGGTGGTGTGCTTCGACGGGCACGTGGCCGAGGTACAGTCACCACTCGATCCGAATGACCGGACCCCGTACACTCGGGCGATGACGGGGAGTGACGGAGCCGGCGATGTGATATCGGCGGAGCGGCGATGACCGAGGCGCTCCTCGCCCTCTGGGATGGGGCCTTCGGCTCGTCGTACGCGATCTGGTCGGCGACGCTCGTGCGCAGTGCACCCCTGTTGCTGCTCGGGCTCGGGGTGGCACTCGCCTTCCGGGCGGGGGTGCTGAACATCGGGGCGGAGGGGCAGTTCCTGATGGGGGCGATCAGTGCGACGGCGATCGCGCAGTCCATGGGCGGTACCGTGCCGAGCATCGTGATGATCCCTGTGATGGCCCTGGTCGGTGCGCTCGCCGGCGCGAGTTGGGCTGGGATCGCGGCGTGGTTGCGCCAACGATTCGGGGTGCTCGAGGTGATCAGCACGATCATGCTGAACTTCATCGCACTCGCCTCGATCAGCTGGATGGTGCGCGGTCCCTTGCAGGAACCCACGCGCATCTATCCCCAGTCGGCGGAGATCCCCGGACCGGCGCAGTGGCCATTCCTTATCCCAGGCCAACGGCTGCATCTCGGTTTCGTGATCGGTCTCCTTGCCTGTGGGATCGCCTGGGTGGTGCTCACGCGCACCGCGATCGGATTCCGGATCCGCGCGGTAGGGGCCAGTCCCTCCGCGGCGACGAGTGCCGGTGGGATCGCTGTCGCGGGCACGGTGCTGCGTGTGTTTCTCGTGAGTGGCGCCTGTGCCGGTCTCGCCGGTGCAGCCGAGGTGGGTGGGGTGACGTGGGCGCTGTATGAAGGGATCTCACCAGGTTATGGCTATACGGCGATCGCCGTCGCGCTCCTCGCCCGCCTGCATCCGGGATGGATCATCGTGAGCGCGATCTTCTTCGGTGCACTCGAGGCCGGTGCGAGTGCGATGCAACGTGATGCGGGGATCCCCTCCGTCGTGGTGCAGGTGATCGTCGCCCTGGTCATCCTCGGGGTCTTGGCGGGATCGCAGCGCCGTGTGATAGCCGGCGCGGCGACCCTCGGTGCAGAGGGTCGCCGCTGATGGACGCACTTCTCATCCCCTTCCTCGATGCGACGATTCGAACGGCGACCCCGCTCGCCTATGCTGCCCTTGGAGAGGTGGTGACCGAACGCTCCGGCGTGATCAACATCGGACTGGAAGGGATCATCATCGCCGGATGCCTTGGCGGGCTCATCGCCGCGGGCGCCGGAGGCCCCACGGTGGGGTTCCTCGGTGGCGCACTGGCGGGGCTCCTCATGGCCGCGCTCTTCGCGCTCTTCGTGCTTCGCCTCAAAGCGGATGCGATCATCACCGGGACCGCGCTCACCCTCCTCGGGCTTGGCCTCACCGGAACAGTCTACCGTGGGGTCTTCGGGCTCGAGGGCGCCGCGCTCGGCACCCCCTCGATCGCGCCGATCGCGCTCCCGGGACTCTCCTCGCTCCCATTGGTCGGACCGGTGTTCTTCACACAGACGGTGATGACGTACCTGCTGTATCTCCTCGTCCCGCTGCTGGCCTGGTGGTTGGCGCGCACGCATACGGGGCTTGCCCTGCGCGCCATCGGGGAGTCACGAACCGCCGCCCATGCGGCGGGGATCGCCGTGGATCGCATCCGATGGGGGGCGATCCTCTTCGGGGGCGTCATGGGCGGACTCTGTGGTGCGACATTGGTGCTTGGACAGGTGGGCACCTTCACCGAGGGGATGAGCGCAGGCCGCGGTTTCATCGCGATCGCGATCGTGGTGCTCGGCCGGTGGCGCGTGGTGGGGACAGCCCTCGCGGCGCTCCTCTTCGGCGGCGCCTTCGCGCTGCAGTATCTCCTCCAAGCGGTAGGGTGGGCGCTTCCCTACCAACTCTTCCTCGCCCTCCCCTATCTCCTGACCCTTGTCATGCTCGCCGCACTCCGTGGGCGCGCTGAGGCCCCGGCCGAACTCGCCTCGCACGAGGGATGATCGCGAGCGCGACCGGCGCGCGTCGCGTTACGCCTTCGCCTCCACCCAGTTCGCGCCGGTCCCGATATCCACCACGAGGGGGACAGCGAGCGCGACCGCCGAGGTCATCTCCCGCCGAACCATCGCGCTAAGGGCTTCGACCTCGTCCAGCGGACACTCGAAGACGAGTTCGTCGTGGACCTGGAGGAGCATCTTCCCTGTGAAGCCCTCACGCGGCAGCGCCTCATGTATGCGGATCATCGCGACCTTGATGAGGTCAGCCGCTGAGCCCTGGATGGGAGAGTTCTGTGCGAGCCGCTCGCCCAAGGAACGGGTATTGAAGTTGCGATCGAGGATCTCGGGGATGTAGCGCCGCCGGCGGAAGAGGGTCTCCACATACCCCTGTCGCCGCGCCAGCTCCACGATCTGATCGAGCCAGGCACGCACCCCGGCGAATCGCACGAAATAGGTCTCGATGAACGCCTTGGCCTCGGCGTTACTGATCCCAAGCTGCCGCGCGAGGGCGAAGGCACCTTGTCCGTAGATCGTCGCGAAGTTGATCGTCTTGGCGCGGGCGCGCATCTCAGCCGTCACCGCATCGATGGGGACCCCGAAGATCACACTCGCGGTCTGCCGATGGATGTCGCCCCCAGCCTCGAAGGCAGCGACGAAAGCCGGATCACCTGAGAGGTGCGCGAGGAGACGGAGCTCGATCTGTGAGTAGTCTGCGGCAAGAAGCGTCCACCCCGGGCGCGGGACGAAGCCTCGCCGGATGTCCTTCCCCAGTTCACGACGGATCGGGATGTTCTGGAGGTTCGGATCGCTCGAGGAGAGTCGCCCTGTGCTCGCGACGGTCTGATTGAATGAGGTGTGCAGACGCCCCGTGCGCGGATTCACGAGCCCGGGGAGCGTATCGAGATAGGTGTTCTCAAGCTTGGCGAGCTCACGATACTCCATGAGCAGTGCGGGAAGGCGGTGGCCTTCGTCAGCCAGCTCTTGGAGGACGCTCGCATCGGTGCTCGGACCGGTCGCCGTCTTCTTCTTGATCGGGAGCCCGAGCTTCTCGAAGAGGATCTGCCGGAGTTGTGGGTTGGAGGCGACGTTGAACGTCTCGCCTGCCTCGGTGAAGATCTGCTGCTCGACCTCCCGACGAGCCGCCTCGAACCGGGTCTTCAGTGAGTGGAACCAGGGCACGTCGATCATGATCCCCGTCCACTCCATCTCGGCGAGCGCCGCGACCAACGGCAGTTCGATCTCGTGCAGCAACGCCTCGGCCTTCCGCTCCGCGAGTCGCGGGGCGAAGACGTCTCGGAGTCGGAGCGCGATATCGGCGTCCGCACAGCAGTAGTCGCGTGCCGCTGGGATCGGCACCGCATCAAAGGGGATCTCCTGGCGTCCCTTCCCACAGAGCTGCTCGTACGACGTCATCACGACGCCGAACGACTCGACCGCGAGGGTATCGATAGCATGTGATCGACGACTCGGATCGAGGACGTAGCTGGCGAGCATCGTGTCAAAGCCGAGACCAGCGATCGGCACACCGGCTCGGCGCAGGACGAGGAGGTCGTACTTGGCGTGGTGCGCGACCTTCGCGATCGTGGCATCGGCGAAGAGCGCGCGGAGTGGCGCCAGCGCCTCGGAAAGAATCGGCGGGAGATTGACCACCGGGCTCTCGCCCTCAGCCAACATCCGTGCAGCGATCGAGACCTCGGTGCCCGCCTTGGGTGCCTTCAGAGCTGGACGCTCATCGAGCGCGAGCCCTCCCTGTTCGCTCGCGTACGGGCGATGCGCGAAGGGGAGATACCAGGCACGGCCTGGCGCCACGGCGATCGAAAGCCCGATCAGGTTCGCACGGAGGGGGGTGATGATCGGCGGGGCGTCGGCGTCGAGGATCGTCTCGGTGTCGAAGGCGAAGGTGCCTGCTGCCCGAGCCGCCGCGATCACCTCGGCGACGCGTTCCGGTGTGTCGGCGATGCGATACTCACGGACTACCTCGGGTGCCGCAAAGAGATCGCCGGATGCTGACGCCGCGGTGGCTGGTGGCGCCCCCGCCTGTTGCGCGCGCGCCGCGCGGGGCGCCTGCTGCTCCGCGGCTGGCTCCTCGAGCCCGAGTTGCGCCGCTGCCGTGCGCGCCGCTGTCGTGAATTCGAGCGTGACGAAGAGGTCGCGAAGTGTCGCCCAATCTGGCGTCTCGAGCGTCAGCGCCTCGAGATCGAGAGTGACATCGAGATCGCGATGCAACGTCACCAGCGTCTTGGAGAGCCGCGCCTCCTCGGGATGCTTGAGCAGGGCGTTGCGCGCGCGCGTCGGTTCGATCTCGTCGACATGCGCGAGCATCTCTTCGACGGTGCCCCAGCGCTGCACCAACGCGAGTGCCCCCTTCTCGCCGATCCCCGGCACACCCGGGATGTTGTCCGCGGTGTCACCCACGAGCGCGAGATAATCGACGATGCGATCCGGTGGGACGCCGAGTCGCTCATGCGCATTCTCCATCCCATACCATTTCTCGGTCGTGCGGCCTGGCGGGCCATGCCACGGGTTGAGCACCCAGACCTTGGGCTCCACGAGTTGCAGCAGATCCTTGTCGCCCGAGACGACACAGACCTCGAGCCCCGCCGCGGCTCCCTGCGCGGCGAGTGTGGCGATCACATCATCGGCCTCGAAGCCCTCGAGCTGCACGACCGGGATACGATACCCGGCGAGTAGCTCATGCACGCGTTGCACGCCGGTGTCGAAGTCCGCCTGTTCCTCGTCCGGCAGTGCGACACGATTCGCCTTGTACGCCTCGAGGAGCTCCTCGCGCCCGGACGACCCGGCGTCGTTCACCCAGCCGAGGTAGTCGGGTTTGTGCTTCTCGATGAGGCGCTTGAGGAAGTCGTTGACCCCTTTGGCCATCCCGGTGTTCTCGCCGTGCGCGTTGCGGAGCGGCGCCCCGCCACCCAAGGCGTAGAACGCGCGATAGATGAGAGCGTACCCATCGATGAGGTAGAGGCGCGGGCGGCCCGGCATGGTCATCCGGGGAATCTCCCGAGTGCGAGAAGGGCCCAGGCCGTCGCGCCGGCGCCGAACGCCACGCGCACATTGTCATCGAGTCGAATCGTCGGACGCTCGGCGGCGGCGGCCGCGACCCCGACCACCATCGCGGATGGGAGCGAGGCCCCGACGAGCCAGAGTGGGCCGACCGCACTGGCGACGGCGCAGGCGAGCGATCCGCTCCAGGTCTTCGGACCACGAGCGCCGTTGCGGCGGTCATCTCGTGAGGCATCGCGGCGCGCCGACGAGACCAGAGGCGACATCATCTGCGACACCGAGCGACCGACGAGGGCCGCCGCGGTGTCCCCGACCACGGCGGCCCAGAGCGCGGTGATCGCCACGGGAAGTGGGAGTACCAAAACCGAGACGAACATCGTGAGGAGGATCCAACTCGCGCCAGTGAGATGCGTCGTCTCATGGGAGCGGAGCATCCACCCGAACCAACCGAAGAACCAGCGCTGCATCGGATCACTGCGACGACGCCCGATCTCGATCACCGCCGCGATCACCAGTCCCGCAGCGAGCACGCCGAGGACCGCGGTGCGCGGGACCCAGGCGAAGGCGAGGGCAAGTGGGAAGAGCGCGGAGCAGAGGTGGATCCCCTTGCGACCCAGCTCTCCGCTCCAGGGGGTGGGAGCGGGCGCGCTCACTTCAGACGCCGCCGGAACTCCGTCTCGAACCGCACCTCGCTCGACTGCGTCAGCCGCCACCGGCCGGTCCCCGTCTGGTCGAAGAAGGTGAGCTGGAGATTCATGGCCTGATAGATCCAGACCTGCTGGCGGTTCCGACTCATGTCGTTGAGCTGTGGCTCGATGAGTTGGTCGGGTTCACCGAGGACGATGAAGACGCGCCCGCGATCGGACTGCCATCCCACGCCGGCCTCATCACTGAAACGCTGGTTGGCGCGGACGAGACGCTCGAAGTAGGCACTGAGCTCCTCATGCACGGCGGTGCGCGGCTCCGGATCGGTCACCTTCACGAAGGCGCTCCACGCAGCGGGCCGCTGCTCAGGGAGCGCCTCGCGCAGAGCGGTGATGCGCGCCGGTGTGGCGTAGTAGCGGAGATAGAAGAGCATGTCGTCATACGTCGCCACGGGGAGCCCCGCGCCGAAGCTGACGAAGACGTACGAGGAGACGGTGTCGCGGGCGCCATCACGCGTGAGAGAGATCTGACCGACGCCGATCCCGATACGCGAGACGGGGATGTCGACGATCCCTGAGGTGAGACCGCGCCGAGCGGGGAGGGTAAGGGTGTCGGTCCAGAGGACGCGACCCGACTCATTCCGGATCAACAGCCGGAGTGGCGCGACCGAACCGGGAGGATCGTAGGCCTCCATGTAGACCGGGATCATGCTGTCGCGTCCGATCACCGCCGTGCCCGCAGGGGCGATGACGAGGGCCGGTAGGCTGTCTGTGGACGTACGCGCCGTGGCTTCCAGGACGGGAACGGGGGTGCCGATGCCACCGGGGCCAAGACGTGGGATACGAACGGAGGCACGCTCCTCGACGGTCCGCTGCGATGACTCGTCTCGCACCGTGACGGCAAGCGCGTAGCTCCCTGGTGACACATCGAGCACCTCTTGGTGGAAGATGCTCTCGTCCCCTCGGGTGGTCTCCCGATAGGTGCCGACGAGCACCTCCTGTTCGACCTCGCGTCGCGTGACCACCTGTCCGTTCTGGGATAGCTCGACGGTCACGGTGTATCCCGCACGGAACCGCGTGTCCGACTGTCGGGCGAAGGTCAGGGCGACGGCGGGAAGGGAGACCGCGATCACCACGTGGGTGGTATCAGGCGATGGTGAGGTGAAGGCCGCGACGCGACCGAGGAGCGGAAAGGGCATCCCCCGCGCGAGCATCCCCATCTGGCGATAGAGCGCGGTGGCGTCGAAGGAGAGTGATTGAGCACCACGTGGGAGGGTCGGAGCAGGCCGGCGGCCCGCCGCTGAGCCCTCCCCGCCACGGCTCGCGCCGCGTGCGCCGCCGCACCCACTCACCGCGAAGGCGAGGAGCACGACCAGTAGAGTCAGGACGCTGCGCCGAGGGACCATCACCCCACAATCTACCCCACGAGGCGAGACCAGTGCGCCCCTCCGCTTGCTCCAGCTGGTCGGCCGGCCTAGCTTCGCGGCGATGACACGTGACGCACTCGTCGGCACCGCCCTCGCGGGTTACACCCTCCTGGACCGCGTCGGTGAAGGGGGGACGGCTACGGTCTATCGGGCGACCCACCCGACCCACGGGACGGTGGCGTTCAAGGTCCTCCGGGAGAAGTTGCGCGCGGATAAGACCGCCGTCGCTCGCTTCGTACGCGAATGGGGGTTCGGCGCCAAGGTCACCCACCCGAACGTGATCCGAACGATCGATGCGGGCGAGGCCAACGGGTTGCCCTATCTCGTCCTCGAATGGGCCCCTGGCGAGCTGCTCGAGCACTACCTTCGGCAGAATGCCCCCCTGCCGCCGGACGAGGTCGCCTCGATCGTCCAACAGATCGCGCGCGCTGTCGGGGCCGCGCACGCGGCGGGCATCGTCCACCGGGATCTCAAACCCGACAACTGCATCTACGATCCCGAGACGCAGACCGTGCGGCTCCTCGACTTCGGGATCGCGACCGCCACGAACGCCACCGCGGACCAGCGGCTGACGCGAGCGGGGTTCTTCGTGGGCACGCTGATGTACGTGGCCCCCGAGGCGCTCTCGGGAGAGATCGTCACGCCAGCTGCGGATCAGTACTCGCTCGCGACGATGGCGTATCAACTCCTCACGGGGTCACTCCCCTATGCGGCGAAGAACCCTCGGGAGATGTTCGCGCAGCTCGTGAAAACACCGCCGACCCCGCTCAACAAGGCGAACCCCGATCTCATATTCACGGATGCGGTCGAAGCGGTGGTGATGAAAGGGCTCGCGCGCAAACCGGACGATCGCTACCCCGACACCGTGAGCTTCGCGACAGCACTGTCGGAGGTCTTGGCAACACCCTTTCCCGCGAACACGGGGGGCGGATTGCTCTCGAAGATGAAGGGGTTGTTTGGACGCTGAAAGCTGAAGGCTCAAAGCTTTTCTCTTTCAGCTTTCAACCTCCAGCCTTCAGCCCCTGTTCCACCGGCAACCAACAGGTGAACGTCGATCCCCGATCCGGCACGCTCTCCAGTGTGATGTCCCCACCCAAGAGCCGCGCGAGCCGCCGTGTGATCGAGAGCCCAAGCCCCGTCCCACGACGCGCGGAATCAGAACGGGAACCCGACTCCACCTGCTCGAACTCCTCGAAGATCCGCTCCCGATCCCTCTCCGCGACGCCGATCCCCGTATCGACCACCTGCAAGGCAATCCACGTCCCACCGGCCGTGAGCAGTGGACGTTTGGTCGCGGTCTGCGTGTAGCTCGTCACCGCCCCATCCGGGACAAGGGCCGCGCGTAGGGTGATCCCCCCCGCCGGCGTGAACTTCACCGCGTTCCCAAGGAGATTCACCAGGATCTGGCGCAGATGTGTGGGGTCGGTGGTGACACGTGGCAGGGTGGCCGGCACCTGGATCGAGAGCGCCAATCCCTTCTCGATCACCAACGGCTCGATCTCACTCGCGACATCGATCACGAAGGCGCGGAGTGAAAGGGGCTCGGTGTGCACGTCGAGCCGTCCCGCCGAGAGTCGCGCGAGATCCAGAATCTGATCGACGAGCGCTTGGAGATGCTCGGCGGAGGCCTGGATCCGCTCGACCGGCCCGACCATGCGCGCGCCGAGTTCACCATAGGAACCGTCGCGCAGCAGATCGACGAAGCCGACGATGGCGGCAAGCGGGGTCCGTAGCTCATGCGAGACATTCGCGAGGAATTCCGACTTGGCACGATTCGCGCGGGCGAGCTCGAACGAGAGGTGCTCGAGCTCGGCACTCCGCTCACGGAGCCGCCGCCGCTGCGCTCGCGCCGCGAGGAGGAAGACCACCAGAGCGACGGCGAAGACCGTCGCGATCACCCATCCGAGCATCGTCCCCCTGTCCCGCCCGATTGACCCCTGCGGTCCGCTCCCGTAGCGTCCCCGCCATGACCTCGCACACTCGCCTCCTCGATCTCCTCGCCCAGCGCAGCGCCAAGCGCGGGTCATTCACCCTCGCCTCAGGCCGGCAGTCCGACCTCTACATCGACGCACGCCTGACGACGATGCACCCCGAGGGACTGACCCTGATCGGCCCACTCGGTCTCGCGACGATCCGCGAACGCGGGTGGGCCGCCGATAGCGTCGGCGGGCTCACCCTCGGCGCCGACCCTGTCAGCTATGCGATTGCGTACGCCAGCCAAGTCGGCGGCACACCGATCCGTGCCTTCACCGTGCGGAAGGAAGCGAAAACGCACGGGACGGGCAAGTTGGTGGAGGGGGCGTTCCTCCCGACCGACCGTGTGGTGGTGATTGAGGATGTGATCACCACGGGGGGCTCGGCGCTCAAGGCGGTCGACGCGCTGCGTGCGGCAGGCGCCACGGTCGTGGGGGTGCTGGCGGTGGTCGATCGTGAGGAGGGTGGGCGCGAGGCGATCGAACAAGTGGGGCTCCAGGTGGCCGCACTTGCCCGCGCCTCGGAGATCGTCGCGCGGATGTGATGCGGGAGAGGTTCATCGGGCGCGCGTCTGCCAGGCCGCGCGACGATCACGCACCGACGGAGGAAGGGTGGTCGCTGTGCGTACGGAAGGGCTCCGGGCCGGCATCCCCGCCTTGAGCGCGAGAGGGCGCAGGGTCCGAAGCGCCGTCAGATGCGGTCGCACCAACTCCGCCATCCACCGCTCCAGCATCGCCTCCCCGGTGATCTCGCGACGGAACTGACCCGCGGTCACCCCGAAGAGCAGACGAATGTGACGGCTGAAGCTCTGAGGGGACGACTAGCGCAACGTGGTCGCGACATCGGCGATCGAGTGCCCAGGATCCTCGAAGAGGCGCGCCGCACGGAGCAATCGTGCGTAGGAGAGGTACCGCTTCGGCGCCGGAAGGCCCGCGCGGAAGAATCGACTCCTGAGGGTGCTCGGGACCACGCCGAGCCGACCGCTGAGCTCGCGCACGGTGTGCGCCGGATCGTGCCGGTCCAATACCGCCTCGAAGAAGCGCCAGACATCGGCCGGCGCCTCGCCCACCTCCGCGCGCACCGCGGCGAGGGTGCGACGCTCCACTTCGTGCGCCGCCTCCTCGCTCAGGAGGTGTCGGAGTCGCGTCCACCCCGATGGCGCGCGCCCATCCACGAGACGGGTCACCCCCGCCTGGCCAAGCTGTAGCTAGGCTTCAGGGGTCGGGAGCGTCGTCCCCAGCAGGGCGACCGTCGGGACCATGGGGAACTTGCGCACGACACTCGCCACACGACGCTCGGCTTCATGTCCACAACGAGCGACCGAGACTAAGACCGCACTCACAGGACGGCGCTTCAATTCGGCGTGCGCGTCAGCGACGGTCTCCCGATGTATGGCATAGAAGAGCCTCGTACCCGCGGCATCGATACACGTGCGTTCATCGGGATCGACGACGGTGATCACGGGGGCATTCAGGGTGCGGGCTTGGGGCGTCATCTCTTTCTCCTCCTTGGGGTTGAGTGGGTCGCGCACCACGACCCTCGGCCCCCCAAGTCACCCCATCGTCACACCGACCACACCCCACCCACTCGGCTGTCACCCATCGTTTTGACGCGCGTCAAATAGACCAGAACCCCAGGGTGGGGTTATATTCACCACACGGTTCCGCCGGGCGATCGCGTCGTGGGCTTCGGTCCGCGCCGAGGAAAGTCCGGGCTCCTTGGACATGCTGCCAGGTAACGCCTGGGCACGTCGCGAGACGTGACGGAGAGTGCCACAGAGAACAGACCGCCTTCGCGCGAGCGGAGGTAAGGGTGAAACGGTGGGGTAAGAGCCCACCGCGCCACTGGCAACAGGGGCGGCACGGCAAACCCCAGCAGGAGCAAGGCCGAATAGGCGGCGAGCAGCAGTCCTCTGCGATCAAGACGCCGCGGGTTGGCCGCTAGAGCGTTCGGGCGACCGGACGCCGAGAGAAATGATCGTCCGAGGTCCTCGTGACCTCGACAGAACCCGGCTTATAGGCGGAACCTGCGATGACGCGACGGGCGGTGAGGACTCCAGTAGACATGGGTGCCTTGCCGCCCGTTCGTCGTCTGCGCCACAGGTGCACCTTCAGGTGCGCGACTCGGCTCATAGGGATGTGGCTGACCACCCTGACAGTCATGAACGGTTGTGCGCCCACCCGTCCAGGGCCCGCTCCAGTCGCCACACCGGTGCCTGTGAGCGCGCCGATCCCCGTCCCCGAAAAAGCGGTTCCCATCGATCCGCTGGCGGAACCGTGGGTGGTTGGAGTGGCGCGTTCTCCGATCACACATGAGATCGCCGTGACCGCCGCGCTCCGAGCGGCAGCGACCACCCCAGCGCTGGCGAGCGCGGCGGTGGATACTCTGCGCACCCTCCTCTCGGTGCGTTGGGATAGTACTGGTCGCGCTACCGCACGGTCGGGCGCTGTGCTCGACTACCGTATTGATGGCAACGCGTCTGGCCGCGCCCGAGCAAACATGGTGCCGGAGGGACTCGCACTCCCCGTTGCACTCTCGGCATCGCTCGATGCTGACCATGGTGTGGTGCGCATCACCGCTCCCGATGAGTCGGGTTGCGGGGTGGACGCCGCAGTGGCGCAGACGGTGCGCGAGGTCTTGGTGGGCGCGCCACGCCGCCTCGTTCGAGGCACCTCGTGGCGCGATTCACTACGTACCACGGTCTGTCGCGATTCGATCCCACTCACTCTCGTCTCGATTCGCTCCTACGTCGTGGAGGATGCGAGAGTCGAGGGAGGTCCTGTGGTCGTGATGATCCGTCGGCGATCGTCGTCGACGTTTTCAGGCATGGGTACGCAGTTCGGCGAACCGGTGACGATCACCGGCGAGGGGCAGGGGGAGCTGCTCTTCGGTCTACGGCTCGATGATGGTCAGATGGTTGACGGGAACGGGCTTGCGACCCTCACCCTTTCGCTGACCGGGCGTCGGAAGTCTCAGGCGGTGACGCAGAATGCGAGGCTGGAGATCCGGCGGCGCTGAAGGCTGAAGGTTGGAAGCTTTTACCCTTCAGCCTCGAGCCTCCTGCCCATCAATCGACCAACCGCAACGGCATCAACAGGCAGAGATACTTCGCCGGATCCGACCACCCTTCCGGCTCGAGCGTCGTCGCCCTCTCTGGCGCGCGGAAGGTCATGCGCACCTCCTCGGTCGGCATGAAGCGGAGCATCTCGAGGAGATAGTTCGCGTTGAAGCCGATGTCGAGCGGATCCCCGTCGTACCGGATCGGGAGCTCATCCTGGGCCTCACCGAGGTCTGGGGTGCTGACGGCGAACTTGAGCATCCCCGAGTTGAACGAGAGTCGGATGCGATGCGTCTGGTCACTTGCGACCACGCTCATTCGGCGGAGCGCGCTCGTGAAGGCGGCGCGATCGAGGATCGCATACTTGTCGTTGTCCTTCGGGATGACCTGATCATAGCCTGGGTACGGTCCTTCGATCAGGCGGGTGAAGACCGAGGTGAAGGGTGAGCGGAACCCGAGATGGTTCTCGCCGATCCCGACCTCGAGCTGCTCTTCCGCGGGGAAGAGCCGCTTGATCTGCTCGAGCGCCTTGGGGGGGATGATGTGATCGGCTTTCTGCCCGCCCGACACCGGGATCTCCATCTTCGCGAGGCGATGCCCGTTGGTGGCGACCATGCGCATCAGGTTGCTCCGAATCTCCCAGAGTACGCCGTTGAGGATCGGACGGCTCTCCTCGATACTGGCAGCAAAGGCGGTATGACTGATCAGGCGCTGCAGATCTCCAGAGCCGATCTTGAGAGCCTTCTCGAAGCGGACGGCGGGGAAGCTTGGGAACTCCGACTTCGGGAGACCCAAGAGTTTGAATTTGGCGCGACCGCACTCGAGGGTGATCCGCTGATCGCCAGTCGAGGAGATGCGTGCGGGGGCGGCAGGGAGCTCTCGGGCGATCTCGCTAAGCTTGCGCGCTGGGATCGTGATTCCGCCGGCCACTTCGACATCCGCCGTGATCTCCGTACTGACGGCGATATCCAAGTCGGTACCGGAGATGCGAATTCCCTTGTCGGTAGTCTGGACCAAGAGGTTGGCCAGGACGGGAAGGGTCGTCTTGTTCGGTACGGCCGGGGTGACGGCGGCCAACCCTTCCTGGAGCTTCTCGCGTGTGATCGTGAACCGCATACGGGGATCGGGTGACATGTGGGGAATCGAACTGCGCTACGTCGTGCTGTTTTTGTACTTCTCTAAACAGTCGTCGTAGTAGAAAGGTGTGCATTGTGGACGGACGCCGGAACCCCATGTGGTGAAGGGGCTCCCACCCACCGACTCACGTGGTTTCGCATGTGGACCGGTGGGAGTGGATGCGGAGAACCGCTGGGGATCGATCGAGCGTTGTCGCAAACATGTGCATTATGTGGAGAGTCGCAGGGTTTCCCGCAGCCGTTCCACACGCCCTCGGAACTCGCCGTTGTCCGTCATCGTCTCCGTCACGCGTTCCAAGGAATGGATCACCGTGGAATGGTCGCGACCGCCGAAGGCGAGCCCGATCTCCACCAGCTGCATCCCAAGGATCTCGCGGGCAAGGAACATCGCCACCTGACGGGGGACGGTGAGGGTCTTGGTCCGCGTCTTGGACCGGAGGCCCTCCACCGTCACCCCCCATTCACCAGCGACGGTCCGTTGGATGCGAGCCATCCCATCCTGTCGAACAGGGCGCTCCGCGCCGTCGTCGTTGGAACGCAGCTTGTCTCGTAATGCCTCACGCGCCATCTCGACAGAGATCGGACGGTGTTTGAGCGAGGCATAGGCGAGGAGTTTGATGATCGAGCCCTCCAGCTCGCGGACATTGGACCGCACATGATCAGCGATGAAATGGAGGACATCATCTGGGATCGCCTGCTCGAGATGATCCTGCTCCGCCTTGCGACGAAGGATCGCGATGCGGTGTTCCAGGTCCGGCTGTCCGACGTCTGCGACCATCCCCCACGCGAAGCGGCTCGCCAGACGGGCCTCGAGCTTCGGGATCTCCGAGGGGGGACGATCCGAGGTGAGGACGATCTGGCGCCCCGCCTCATAAAGGGCGTTGAACGTATGGAAGAACTCCTCTTGCGTGGAGTTCTTCCCGCCGATGAAGTGCACATCATCGACAAGGAAGAGATCGGTCTCGCGATAGCGTTGGCGGAAGTCGTGCATCGCCCCCTTGCCGATGGAGGTGATGACGTCGTTGGTGAACTGCTCGGTGGTGATGTAGGTGACGCGCGTCAGTGGGGCGCGGACGAGGATCTCGTTCGCGATCGCCTGCATGAGATGCGTCTTCCCGAGCCCGGTGGGGCCGTAGAAGAAGAGCGGGTTATAGGTCTTCCCGGGGGCCTGGGCCACAGCCATCGCCGCCGCCGCGGCAAGGTCATTGGACTTGCCGACTACGAAGGTCTCAAAGGCGTACCGCTCATTCAGTGCGCTGAGTGTTACCCCACCAGACCCCCGCTGTGGCGTGAAACTGGCCCTCTGCTGACCGGGAGATGGCACAAAGAGGTCCATCTGGGAGCGCTGTAACCGCTCCGCCTGCACCCGGAGCTGGATCTTGACCGGGTGGCCAACCGCCATCGGCGCCACCGACTCCAACACCGACGTGTGCCGCTGCTCGTTCCACTCGACCGAGAACTGGTCGGGGGCATTCAGGGTCAGGGTTTCGTCAGCATACTCGGCTGCCGTCAATGGGGCGAGCCAGGTGTCGATCGTGTGATCTGGGAGTCGGGTGCGCGCCTGATCCAGGAGGCGAGTCCAGACATCCGAGGGGGAGAGCGTCATTCCAGGGCGAGCACCAGCGAACGTGGAGATCCAAGTGAGAGGCGGAACGTACCACCGCATGTGGACAAGTCAACATTCGTGACTGCAAGCCAGTTGATGATGCAGCGCATTGGGTTGACCTAACCATCGGCGGCGGATAGGTTTAGCAGTCTGTCCGGAATCGCATTTCACGCCTGAGGGTTTGACCGATGGGGAAGCCGACGTACCGCCCGCGCAACAAGCGTCGCATCAAGACGCACGGGTTCCGCGCGCGCATGGAGACCAAGTGGGGGCGTGAGGTGCTCAGCCGCCGTCGCAAGAAGGGGCGCAAACGGCTGACCGTGAAGCTCCCGTCCAAGTACGCTGGCATCTGAGACGCCGAAGCGATCACCAACTGATGGCCTGACCATCGGCTGGGTGACCCGTGCCACGGACCTTGATCGGGTCCGTCGACAAGGGAAGCGGTTTCGGACCTCGCATCTCGAGGTCCGACAACTGGCTTCCCTTCTGCATCACTCTCGGGTCGGCCTCATCGTCCCCAAGCATCGGCATGGCTCGGTGGAGCGCAATCTCGTGAAACGTCGACTCCGTGACGCGGTACGCCGAGCCCTTTGGCCGGTGCTCCACACCAACGACTCGCACGGCGCGCCGAGCGACCTGGTGCTCTGGGCGGGTCCGTCCAGTTACACAGCGAGCTTCGATGCACTGTTGGGCGATGTGCAACGAATCGCTACGCGCGTGGTCCGGGCCCCCTGATGCGACTACTCTTCATCCTGATCGTGCGTGGGTATCAGGTGGCGATTTCG
>VHBP01000015.1 GCA_016871915.1 Gemmatimonadota bacterium | reverse complement strand
GCCGAGATCGATCGCTTGCTCACGGTGGTGATGGAGAAGGGGGGGGCCTCCAGCTGCGGGATGGCGAGCCGGCCAAGCTCGTCCTGCATGGACAGGGCACGCGCTCACGAGGTCACTCTCGGGGCCGCAGGTCCTGGGGCTCCTGCGGGAGATCGCCCCGAAGGAGGCCGCCGAGGCGATGAATGAGGGGAAGCCATCCACGTTCCGCCATGCGATCGGAGAGGTGACCTTTTCCATCCGGGTGATGCGGGATGAGGAGGGGGTCTGAGTCGAATGCCGTCCTGAGGCGGACGCCGATGTGGCGAAGATCTCGGCCATCGCCGCCGCCAGGGCGGCCGCCCCCACCACGCTGGTGTGGTCAGTGGTCCCAGTCGTGCCGGTGGATCCGGCCGCACGTGACCGGATCCATCGCCTTCTGCACACCCTCGCCTCCTCCGGTAGTTCCGACCTGCACCTCCGCGTCGGCGAGCCGCCGGTCATCCGGAAGTTCGGCGAGATGGTGCGGATCGAGGGGGAAGCCGTCCTCACGCGCCGGGATATCGAGGGGATGATCGCCGCGATCATCCCAGAGCAGAACGCGACCGAGTTTGCTGCGACGAACGACACCGACTTCGCCTATGAGGTCGAGGGGGTGGCTCGCATTCGCGCGAACGTGCTCGCGGAGCGGAAGGGGATGGCGGCGGTCTTCCGGGTGATCCCGGCGACCGTGCTCACGGTCGAGCAGCTCGGGATCACCCCGGAGGTCCAGAAGCTCTGCTACCTCACCAAGGGATTGGTGCTCGTCACCGGGCCGACCGGCTCAGGAAAATCGACCACCCTGGCTGCGCTGATCGACCTGGTGAATCGGGTCCGCCACGATCACATCATCACGATCGAGAACCCGATCGAGTTCGTGCATCCCAACAAGCACTGCATCGTCACGCAGCGGCAGGTGGGGGTGCATACCGGGTCCTTCAAGAGCGCGCTCCGAGCGGCCCCTGACATCATCCTCGTCGGCGAGTTGCGCGACCTCGAGACGGTGAGCATCGCGATCGAGACGGCGGAGACCGGTCACCTCGTCTTCGGTACGCTCCACACCTCGACAGCCGCGAGCACCATCGACCGCATCATCGACCAGTTCTCGGCAGACCAGCAGGAACAGGTGCGCACCATGCTCTCCGAGTCGCTCAAGGGGGTCGTGGCGCAGGTGCTCTGCAAGAAGATCGGGGGCGGGCGGGTGGCCGCGCAGGAGATCCTCATCGTCAACACCGCGATCTCCAATCTCATCCGTGAGGGGAAGACCTTCCAGATCCCCTCGATGATGCAGGCGGGGAAGAAGGTTGGGATGATCACGATGAACGAGTCGCTGCTGAACTTGGTGGAGAGGAAGCTGGTGGAGCCACAGGAGGCGTGGATGAAGGCGGTCGACAAGCCGAGTCTGGTGGCCCAGCTCAAGGCGCGCGGGCACGACGTGAGCTTCACCGAGGGGGAGATGGCGCTCGGGGCCGAGGGGTAGTCGGACTCGCCGGGGGCGTCCGGGCATGACTGGTCCCCTCCGGCACCTTTGGCGGGCTGAGGTCGTTAGCTTTGAGGGCTATGCGAATCCGTAACATCGCCATCATCGCGCACGTCGACCACGGGAAGACCACCCTCGTCGATCAGATGCTCCGCCAAGCCGGGGCCTTCCGCGAGAATCAGGTCATCGCCGAGCGCGTGATGGATTCCAACCCGCTCGAGCGTGAGCGTGGGATCACCATCCTAGCCAAGAACACTTCTATCCATTGGGGGGTCACGAAGCTCAACATCGTCGACACCCCGGGGCACGCCGACTTCGGCGGCGAGGTGGAGCGGATCCTCCGCATGGTCGACGGCGTCTTGCTGGTGGTCGATGCCTTCGATGGCCCGATGCCGCAGACGCGCTTCGTGCTCCGCAAGGCGCTCGCCTTGGGCCGCACCGTCATCATCTGCATCAACAAGATCGACCGCCCCGGCGCCGACCCGATGCGCGTGCACGAGGAGGTCCTCGACCTCCTGATCGAGCTCGAGGCCAACGAGGCGCAGCTCGACGCGCCGGTGGTCTACGCCTCCGGGCGCGACGGGATCTCGACGATGGATCTCGATACCCCGGCGGTGGACCTCACGCCGCTCTTCGAGACGATCGTGAAGCATGTGCCGGCGCCGCCGAGCGATGCCGCGGGGCCGTTCCAGATGCTCGTCTCGACGATCGACTATTCGAACTATCTCGGGCGGTTGGCCATCGGGCGCATCGAGCGCGGCACGGTGAAGGTCGGGAATACGGTGCACCTCCTTCCGGTGGATCACACCCTGAAGGGGGCGCCGGGTCGCGTCACCAAGCTCTTCGGCTTCGAGGGGCTCGAGCGCGTCGAGGTCCCGCAGGCCGCGGCGGGGGAGATCGTCGCGCTCGCCGGCTTGGATGGCGTCGAGATCGGGCTCACCATCACCGATCCGGAGCATCCGGAGCGCTTGGAAGGGATCGCCGTCGAGGAGCCGACGATCTCCGTCGACTTCCTCGTCAACAACTCGCCCTTCGCGGGGAAGGATGGGAAGTACGTCACGAGCCGGCAGTTGAAGGAACGGCTCGAAAAGGAGCTCGAGCGGAACGTCGCGCTGCGCGTCGAGGACACCGAGAGCACCGACACCTGGACCGTCTCCGGGCGTGGCGAACTCCATCTCTCGATCCTGATGGAGACCATGCGGCGCGAGGGATACGAGTTCCAGGTGAGCCGTCCCCGCGTGATCACGCACGTAGGGCCCGACGGCGAGCGACTCGAGCCGTACGAGGAGCTCGCGATCGATGTCCCCGAGGAGTTCATGGGGACCGTCATCGAGAAGCTCGGCCCCCGCAAGGCGAGCATGGTCGAGATGAAGAACCCGGGGCAGGGGCTCGTGCGCCTGGTGTACAAGATCCCCGCGCGTGGCCTCTTCGGGTATCGCTCCGAGTTCCTCACCGACACGCGCGGCACCGGGATCATGCACCACCGGTTCCTCGAGTACGGGCCGTGGGCCGGCGGGTTGCAGGGGCGGCTCCGCGGGGTGCTCATCTCCATGGAGGCGGGGACGATCATCGCCTTCGCCCTCGGCAACCTCCAGGAGCGCTCGACCCTCTTCGTGACCCCGGGGGACGAGGTCTATGAGGGGATGATCGTCGGGGAGAACTCACGGCCGGGGGACATGGACGTGAACCCGACCAAGGAGAAGAAGCTCACGAACATGCGCTCCAAGGGCGCCGATGACGCGATCCAGCTCGAGCCCCCGCGGGTGTTGACGCTGGAGAGCGCACTCGAGTATATCGAAGACGACGAGCTGATCGAGGTCACCCCGAACGCCATCCGGCTGCGCAAGCGGATGTTGAGCGCGAGTGACCGGAAGCGGATCAATCGGGACGCCAAGAAGGAGCGCGCCGGGGCCTGAGCCGGCGCCAACCAATCACCCAAGCAGGGAGAGCGGCAGAGATGCGGTCGCAGGCACGGTCGGGGTGGGCGGTGGGACTCGCGGACGAGGAGGAGCTCGGGATCGGCGGGGAGGATCTCGAGGGGCTCTCGGTGATCGATGGCGAGGACCTCGACGGGAATCTCGATGACCTCGACGAGGACAACCTCGACGAGGACGAGGAGTTCGAGGATGACGATGACGAGGAGGATGACGACCTCATCGACCTCGACGACGAGTATGACGACTTCGGGGAGGAGGACGATGATCTCCGCGGGCCCGGTCGGTACGACGATTGACCACTCCGGTCGGGCCGTCCCCGCGTTGACCCGGGGCCCCCGACCGGTTTGATTTCGAGGTTCTGACCGGGCCTGTAGCTCAGGTGGTTAGAGCGCACGCCTGATAAGCGTGAGGTCGGAGGTTCAACTCCTCCCAGGCCCACTGGGTACAGCCAGACGCCCCGTCCGCGGTTTCCGCGGACGGGGCGTCGTCGTTCCGGGGTCAGCGGTCGGGCGCCCCACCCGGGGCGCCCCGACTCACATCGCGATCTTCCCCGGCTGCTGCTTGATCTTCTCCATGTACTTCTTGAAGAACTGCTTCTGCATGTCGTTCATGTCGATCTCGCGGCCCTGGATGTAGGCCTGGATCACATCCGACGTCATGTTGAGCGGCGTCCCCGAGGTGATCAGCAACGTCGCCTGCTTCCCGACCTCCAACGAACCGACCTGGTCGGCGATCCCCATGAACTCGGCGGCGTTGATCGTCACCGCCTTCAGCGCCTCCTCCTCCGGCAGACCGAAGGCGACCGCGACCCCTGCCTCCCACGGCAGGCGATAGGTGTAGAGGCCGCCCGACCCACCGGCGATCGCGAAACGCACGCCAGCGGCGTAGAGCTGCGCCGGCGCGTTGTAGCCGCCGTCGTACCCCTCATAGGTGCGCTGGGGGGCGTCGAGCGTGGAGGTCAGGATCACCGGGATGTTCTCCGCCTTCAGGCGGTCGGCGACATGGATCGCGTCGCGCCCACCGCGGATCACGAGGCGCACCCCCTCCGCCTTGGCCCAGGTGATGGCGTCGTTGATCTGCGAGACGGAGTTCGCCGCGACGACCACGGGGATCGCACGATCCAATACGGGAATCATCGACGCATACCGCACATCGGTGCGCGCGACCTGTCCCGCCTGCTGCGCATCCCGATACGCCCGCGCTTCGGCGAAGAAGTCCTTGAGCGCCTGCACCTGCTCGGCGTAGGTCTTGGGGGCCGGGGAACGCGCACCGGGGCCCATCGCGCCCGGGGGTGGGCCGCCGAAGCGACGCGGGCGCGCGACCGGATCGGGCCAGTTCACGTTGAGCGCCGCGGCGCCCTTCATCGACATCTCCTCCCAGGTCCACCCCTCGAGCGACATCGCCGAGGAGAGCCCTGAGATCACCCCGCCCTCGGGAGTGCTGAACGCGACGAGCACACCGGCCGAGCGCGAGGTGCCGATGTGCCGGCTCTCCGCGTTGACCGCGACCTCGGCCCGCACGTTCGGATTGAAGTCGCCGAGCTCGGTGATGTCGTTCGAGACCTCGACGGCATCGATCTCGGTGATGCCGACGGTGCTATAGGCGTCGATGAGGCCGGGATAGATGTGCTTCCCGGCGACGTCGACCACCTTGGCGCCGCGCGGCACCGCGACGTCCGCGCCACCGATGGCGAGGATGCGGCCCTTATCGAGGACGATCGTCCCCTTGGTGATGGTGCCCTTGGTCACGGTGTGGATGGTCGCGCCGCGGAGTACCACCGGCTGCGACTGCGGGGCCACAGGGGTCGTGACCTGCGCGCCGACGGCATGCGCCGAGAGCGCAGCGATGAGCCCGAGGGCGAGGGTGGCGGTGCGCCGCCCGGCCGACCGGAGGGTGCTACGATCCGTGCTGTGCATGGGAGTCGAGTAGGTGAAGGTCACGGTCTGGTCGGCGTGGCGGTGGGAGCGGGGCCGCCCGACGGCGCGGCGGCGAGGATGGCTTGGATCAACTGGGCACGCTGCTTCGCGATCTCTTCGCGCTGCTTGGCGTCCTCCTCCAACGAGAAGTAGCGACGGCCGTCCACCCAGGTCTGCTCGGCGCGCGTGAACTGCGAGAGCGGATTGCCGTTCCAGATCACGAAATCAGCGTCATTGCCGGCCTCGAGCGATCCGACACGGTCCTGGATGGCGATGGCGCGTGCCGCCTGGTTGGTGACGGTCGAGAGGGCTTGGATCTCATCGACCCCTGAGCGGAGGAGCTTGCCCGCCTCCCAGTTCATGCGGGAGGAGATCTCGGCGTTGTCCGAGTGCAGCGAGGTCACGACACCGGCCTCCATCAGGAGGCGCGCATTATACGACGTCGCGTCGTATGACTCGAGCTTGAACGCCCCCCAGTCGCTCCAGACGACGGCCGCGACGCCGGAGGCCTTGAGCTCCGACGCGATCTTGTATGCCTCGACCCCGTGCTGCAGGGTCTGGATGCGGAAGCCGAACTCCTCGGCGAGTCGCACCAGCGCGAGGAACTCGTCGGCGCGGTAACCGTGCGAGGAGACGAGGAGCTTCTGATCGAGGATGTCGAGGAGCGCCTCCATCCGGAGGTCACGCCGCGGCGGGAGCCCCGTCTTCTCCTTCTCCCACCGCTGCCACTCACGCCGGTAATCGCGCGCGGCGTTGAAGTGGTCGCGGATGATCTCCTGCACCCCCATCCGCGTGTTGGGGTAACGGTTCGGGCTGCGCTTCGGGTTCTCACCGAGCGCGAACTTCACCGTGCGCGGCGCATTCTCCAGACGATACTCGTCGGGGAGGAGCCCCCACCGATTCTTCACGAAGACGTTCTCGCCACCAATCGGGTTCGCGGAGCCGTGCTTCACCATCTGCATTGTGAGCCCACCGGCGAGCTGCCGGTACATCCAGATGTCGTTGTGCGTGAGGACATCACCCATCCGCACTTCGGGGACGATCGCGAAGCCGCTCTCATTCACCGAGCTGACCCCGGTGTGCGTGTGCGGGTCGATCAGCCCCGGCGTGACATGCTTGCCGGAGGCATCGACGACGATCGCGCCGCGCGGCGCGGTGAGCCCACGACCGACTTGCGCGACCTTGCCGGCGCGGACGAGGAGATCCGCATTCTCGAGGCGCCCCTGCGATCCCTGTGTCCAGACCGTCGCGTTGCGCACCAACAGCACGGCCGGCTGCTCGGGGATCGACGACCGACCGAACTCGATCATCGGGCGGACGAAGGGGAGGTCGATGACCGGCACCTTCTGCGCCACCGTGCCGCGCGTCGCGCCCGTGTAGGGCTCGGTGCGCGTGCCCTTGAAGGTCGGATCGGTGCCGTTCGGCAGCGAGGTCCAGCCATAGACCTCATCGCCGCTGACCGCGCCGGACATCAGCACGGTCCCTTCATAGCCGAGCTGCTCACCATTAAAGGTGATCTCGAGTCGTCCGGTCTCGGCGACGAGGCGCACCGCGGCGAGCGGGAGCTCCTTGCGGCCCGCGCGCTCGATCGTCCCGCGGATCCGATTGATCGGCCCTTCGAGGCGCAGGGTGGCGTTGAAGCCGTCCTTGTCCGTGGAGGTGATGGTCCAGGTCCCGCGCGGGTCGATCTGCGGCGGGCGCGTCACGCCGTACGGCATGCCCTGCACCCAGACATCGCGGATGCTCGCGTCCTGCGTGAAGAGATCCCCCTCGGCGATGATGAGGTTCGCGACCTTGCCGACCGCGATCGTGCCATGGGTGCGGTCGATGCCGAGCCAGCCCGCGGGCACCGTGGTGAGGGCGGCGAGCGCCTTGTCGGCGGCCAACCCGCGCGAGACCGCGAGGCGGAGGTTCGGGAGGAACTGCGTCAGCGTGGTGAGTCCATCAGTCGTGATCGCGAACGGCACCCCGGCGCTGGCGAGCTGCGCCGGATTGGTCGGCGCCTGATACCAGTGGCGCATCGTGGCGAGCGAGGCGTTGAGCGCGGCCTCGGGGCTCGAGACGTCGGGGGCGTCGGGGAAGTTGAGCGGGATGATCAGTGGCTGCGTCCGGCCCTTGAGCACATCGATGAGCCGGTACTCGGTCCCATTGCCGCGGTACCAGGGGGTGAGCTTGTACTCGGTGGCGATGCGATGGGCGCGGAGGTACTCCTCCTCACTCCCGGTCTGGAAGAGCACCGGCTGCTTCCCTTGCACGGCGTTCGCCAGAGCGCCGAGCGCCTCGCTGCGCTCCGGCGGCAACACGCTGCGTCCGCTCGCCTCATAGGCGGCGTTCGCGCGGATGTACCACTCGGCGTCCATGAAGGTCTGCCGCATCAGCGCGGTGGTCCCCATCGCTGAGTTCGGATACATCCCGCCGAGCTGGAAGGAGCGCTGGAAGCCGACCGACTGCACGAGGTCGGCGCGGAGGACGCGCTCACGCACGCCGGCGTCGCTGAGGTTCACGACCGAGGCGAGTCCGCGGAAGATCCCCTGATGTGGGACGGCCAGGGCCGCGCCGAAGCCGAGCGATCGCAGCGCGACGCGACGGGTGGAGTCGTCCTTGAGGTTGGTCGTGGTGCTGAACCAGGCGCGCACCTGCGGATTCCAGTGCGTCGGTCCGACGTCACCGCCCTGCGGGACGGCGTCCATCCCGAGGTCGGCGTGGGCGTCGATAAATCCCGGGAAGACGGTGAGCCCCTTGAGGTCCCAGACCCGGGCGCCGGCCGGCGCCTTGAGGTTGCGGCCGACGACGGTGACGAGGCCATTCCGGATCACGATGGTGGCACTATCGATGGATTGGCCCGGCGCGGTGACCACACGCGCGCCGACGAGGGCATGGAACCCGGTGCCGTTGTCGCGCAGGCCGGTGACCGGCTCGAGGCGCGACGCCTGCTGGGCGCCGAGGGTGCCGGCCAGCCAGAGGGCGAGGGCCGGGATGGTGCGGGAAGCTCTCACGAGGTGCTCCGTGGGCGATGGCCGGCGGGGCGGGCGGTCATCGGGGGTCGAGGGTCTCGGCGCCTGCGTCGCCGGGTTGCGGGTCACGCGCACCGCCTGCAGTATGCGCCCCGGATCCAGGGGTGGCAAACGGCGGGCGGGGGTTCGCCCTCTCTACAGATGTGGTGGGCCGAACGCTGGGGCGGGCTTTGGGGTAGGGCTGCGACGGATTGGTTGGGGGCGCGGAATGCCCCATCCTGATCTTCGGGCATGTCTCCACTCTCTGAGAGCGGACGTCCCCAGTCACCCTTCCTCTCGACCGAATATTTCCGGGAGATACGGGAGCGTGCCGACCGCGTTCGAATCACCGACCGTTGGATTCTCCTCGCGCTGCAGCGCCCAGTCGCCGAATCGGTGCAGCAGGATGGTCGGATCAAGCGCTGGGTGTACATTCCGGAGGAACGACGATATCTCCGTGTGATTCTCCTCGCGGACGGTATCACCGTCCACAACGCCTTCTTCGACCGCCGGTTCCGTCCATGAAAGTCAGATACTTTAGGGATACCGACACGGCTCTGCTCGAGTTCGCTGAGTCGACGGTCGAGGAGACGCTCGAGATATCGGAGAGCGTCTATATCGATCTGGATCGCGCCGGGAATCTCGTGAGCATGACCATCGAGCATGCGTCGCGGGTCGCGCAACTCCCCGTGGTGAGTCTCGAGACCATCTGATCGATGGCCACCGCCGGACTGCTCGCCCTCCTCGACGACATCACCACCCTCCTCGACGACGTCGCCACTATGTCCAAGGTGGCGGTGAAGAAGACGAGTGGGGTGGTGGGCGACGATCTCGCCCTGAACGCCGAGCAGGTGATCGGCTTCACCCCGGACCGCGAACTCCCGGTGGTCTGGGCGGTGGCGAAGGGATCGCTGCTCAACAAGGTGATCCTCGTGCCGGCGGCGCTCGTGATCAGTGCCGTCGCGCCGGCGCTGATCGCGCCGTTGCTCATGATCGGCGGGGCCTTCCTCTGTTATGAAGGGTTCGAGAAGGTCTGGCACAAGCTCACGCACGATGCCGAGGACGCGCGGCACCACGACGAACTCCGTGCGGCGGTCCGCGATCAGGCGGTGGATCTCGTCGCGCTCGAGCGGACGCGCATCCGCGGTGCGATCCGCACCGACTTCATCCTCTCGGCGGAGATCGTCGTGATCGCGCTGGGGACGATGGCGTCGGCCCCGATGCCGCAGCAGATCGCCGCGCTCAGCGCGATCGGTGTCCTGGTGACGGCGCTCGTGTATGGCTTGGTGGCGGGGATCGTGAAGCTCGACGACCTCGGACTCCGTCTGATCGCGGCGGGGGGCGCTTCGCGTGCGTTCGGGACCGGGATCATTCGGTCGGCGCCATGGCTCCTCAAGGGCCTCGGGATCGGCGGGACGATCGCGATGTTCCTCGTCGGGGGGACGATCCTCGCGCATGGGATCCCGGTGGTGGGGCATGGGATCGAAGCGTTTGTTGAGGGGATGGGGTCGCTCGGAGCTCTCGTGACGATGGTCCTCGAGGGAGTGGTGGGGGTCGTGGCCGGCGGGGTGATCTTTGGTGTAGTCGCGCTCGGGCGGCGGATGCGCTCACCAGCTCAGCCCCGGAATTGACGACCTGCCTTGACAGGGTCCCTGGGGGGCCGCATCGTTTGTTCGGCAGTCGAACAAAGAAGGCGTTCCCGTAGGTCGCGTCCCCCCTCACCGGACACCCTCCGGTCACCTGTCCCGCGGAGTCCTCACATGCGATCGCCCCGTCTCCTGTCCGTCCTCTCGCTCCTCGTGCTCCCCGTGCTGGGATGCAGCCGCGATGGCGGAACCGGTCCAGCCCCCCTCGCCAACGATCCGAAGGTCTTCACCGACGCGTTCAGCGATGGGGTGACCTGGCAGGCCTTCCAGGGCTCGCTGCTCACCGCGATGTCCATCGACAACGCGGTCAAGTTCCGCGGCAGCAGCTCGCTGAAGATCGTCGTGCCCGCGGCCGGGAATTCGGCGGGGGCCTATGCGGGTGGGGCGTTCGTCGCCGACCAGGGGCGTGATCTGACCAAGTACGACGTCATCTCCTTCTACGCGAAGGGGAGCGTCGCGGCGACCTTGGATGTCGCGGGCCTTGGCAACGACAACACTGGGACGTCACTGTATCCGGCGGAACGGACTGCCCTGGCGCTCACGACCTCGTGGCAGAAGTACACCATCGCGATCCCGCTGGCGAGCAAGCTCACCTCGGAGAAGGGGCTCTTCTTCTTCGCGGAGGGTCCGGAGAATGGGCAGGGCTATACGCTCTGGCTCGACGACATCCAATACGAGAGCCTCGGGACCGTGACCAACGTGCGGCCCACGATCGCAGGCGGGTCGTATCAACAGGAGGTCGGGGACAGCCGGAAGATCGTCGGGACCTCGGTGACCGCAGCGGTCGCGGGTGTGGATCAGACCGTCGCGGCGGCGGCTGGGTATTTCACCTTCAACACGTCCAATGCGGCGGTCGCCACTGTCACCAACGGCGTGATCACCGTCGCCGGAGCCGGCTCGGCGACGATCAGCGGGGCCCTTGGAGCGATCCCTGCCACAGGGAGCATCGCACTCACGGCGAGCGTGCCGCCGGCTGCGGCGGCGCCGACCCCCACGCGGGCGGCTGGCGACGTGATCTCGCTCTTCAGCAATGCCTACACCAATCGGACGGTCGACACCTGGTCGGCCTCGTGGGACCAGGCCGATGTCGCCGACGTGACGATCGCAGGCAATGCGGCCAAGAAGTACACCAATCTCTCATACGCCGGGATCGAGTTCATCACCTCCCGCGTCGACGCTACGCCGATGACGGGGCTGCACCTCGATCTCTGGGTCACGAGTGCTGCCGGATTCAAGATCAAGCTCGTCGACTTCGGGGCTAACGGGGCCTTCGGAGGTGGCGATGACAAGGAGCATGAGGTTACCCTGACCGGGACCTCCACCCCGTCGATCACCGTCGGCGCGTGGAACTCGATCGACATCCCCTTCTCCGCCTTCACGGGGCTGACCACGCGGGCGAACCTCGCGCAGATGATCATCTCGGGGAGCCCCACGGCCTACCTGGACAACATCTACTTCTACAAGATCCCGCCGCCGCCGGGCCCGACGAGCGCCAATACCGCGCCGACGAACCCGGCCGCGAGCGTGATCTCCCTCTTCAGCAACGCCTACACCGATCGCACCGGGACCACCTGGTCGACCTCGTGGGATCAGGCCGACGTCGCCGATGTGAAGGTGGGGACCGATGACGTGAAGAAGTACACGAACCTTGTCTTCGCGGGGATCGAGCCAGCGGCACCCGTGAATGCCACGGCGATGACGACTTTCAACTTCGATCTCTGGCTCCCCGATTCGCTTACCTCGGCGTCGACCTTTAAGGTTAAGCTCGTCGACTGGGGCGCGAATGGATCGTTCGGAGGGGGAGACGACACCGAGCACGAGCGCACCTTCACCACCACGACCACCCCGGCACTCACACGCGGGAGCTGGATCCGCTTCCAGCTTCCCCTCTCGAGCTTCACGGGGATGACGGGGCGGACGAGCGTCGCGCAGCTGATTCTCTCTGGCTCGGTCGGGACCCTCTTCCTCGACAACGTTTTCTTCTCGTCGGATGGCCCGGCGGTCGCTGCGCCGACGCCGAGCTATGCGGCGGCGGACGTGATCTCGCTCTTCAGCAACGCCTACACCAATCGCACGGTCGACACCTGGTCGGCGTCGTGGGATCAGGCTGATGTCGCTGATGTCCAGGTCGCGGGGAACGACGTCAAGAAGTACTCCAACCTCGTCTTCTCTGGGACCGAGTTCACCACCGCCACGGTGAATGCGTCGACGATGACGCACTTTTCCTTCGATCTCTGGACGCCTGATCCGACCACCGCGCCGGCGCAGTTCAAGGTCAAGCTGGTCGACTTCGGTGCGAATAATGCGTTCGGCGGCGGTGACGACAAGGAGCATGAGTTGGTCTTCTCGGCCACCACGACGCCGGCGTTGGCGACGGGGAGCTGGGTGACGTTCAACATCCCGCTGAGCCAGTTCACCGGTCTCACCACCCGGTCGAACCTCGCGCAGCTCATCTTCGTGAGCGCACCCACGTCGCGGACCGCCTTCATCGACAACGTCCTCTTCCATAAGTAGGCTTCTGCCCATGGCAGCGGCCGTGGGGCGGAAGGGATGATGACCCGGTCTCCGGGTCCCCGGGTGGGCGCGTCGGATTTCGGTCCGACGCGCCCACCGTCGTTGGCCGATGCCGTACTCCGGCTGATCTGGGATGAGGAGCGGATCTCCCGCGCGGAGATCGCGCGCCGCGCCGAGCTCTCGCGATCGACGGTCTCGGAGATCGTGGAGACCTTGCTCGCGACGGGGTTGGTGCGTGAGGCAGGGGTCGGGGCCTCGCGGGGTGGGCGCCGTCCGATCGTCCTCGAGTTCCAAGATGACGCGGGGACGATCCTCGGCGTGGATATGGGCGCCGCCCATGTCGCGACGATCCTCACCGATCTTCGTGGACGGATCCTCGCCTCGGAGCGCAGCGCGCATCCGGTGCAGACGGATCCGGTCGGCGCTCGACGGGTGATTCGCGCGCAGGTGGACGCCTGTCTCGCCGGTCCCGGGTCGACCGCGCGTCGGCTCGTCGGCGTCGGCGTGGCCGTCCCAAGTCCCGTCGATCTGCGTCATCCTGATCGCCTCTCCCCGGTCGCGATGCCGGCGTGGGAGGGCCGCCACGGGCTCAGCGAGTTGTTGGCGGACCTCGAGGTCCCCGTCCTCGTCGACAACGACGCGAACCTCGGGGCGCTCGCTGAGCGCTGGTGGGGGGCCGCCCAGGGCCTCGACCACTTCGCCTACATCAAGATCGCGACAGGGATCGGGGCGGGGCACGTGATCGATGGGCGGATGCATCGCGGAGCGAGCGGCGTCGGCGGGGAGATCGGCCATATCGCCATCGATCCGCGCGGAGAGACCTGCAACTGCGGCAATCGTGGCTGTCTCACCACCTTCGTCGGGGCGCCCGCACTCGAAGCACGCATCCGCGCCCTCGCCCCGGTCTATCCGCAGAGCCCCTTGGCCACGGGCGCCCCGACGATCGCGCGACTCGAGGCGGCAGCGCGCGAGGACGATCCCTTAGCCCTCCAGGTGGTCCACGAGGCGGCGGAGCATCTCGGCGTGGCGATCGCGGGGATGCTCAACCTCTTGAATCCGGCGGCGGTGATCCTCGGGGGACGGATCGCCGGGTTGGGCGATCGCTTGATCGTCCCGCTGCGAGCCAACGCGCTGCGCCGGACCTTCGTCCCGGCGGCGGCAGCGACCGAGATTCGCGCCAGCACGCTCGGTCGCCATGGCATCGCCCTCGGGGCGGCGACGCTCGTGCTCGATGCCGCGCTGCGCGACCCGCGCCTCTTTCGCGCGGTGTCACGTGCCCGCGTCGGGCGCTGACCCCTCCCATCGGACCGTCATGCCATCCTTTCGTGTGCTGGGGCTCGCGCTCTTGTTCAGCGGCTGCACCGGGGCCACGGCCCCGACCTATACGCTCGTCTGGTCGGATGAATTCGACGGACCAGCGGGATCCGCCCCCGATCCGACCTCGTGGGTCGCCGACATCGGGACCGACTGGGGGAATGCGCAGTTGGAGTTCGACACGGATCGGCGCACCAATGCCGCCCTCGATGGCGCGGGGCATCTGGTCATCACGGCCCGACGCGAGGCGTATCTGAATCGTGAGTACACCTCCGCTCGACTCAAGACGCTGGGGCGACGCCAGTTCCAGTACGGGCGATTCGAGGCGCGGATGAAGCTGCCTACGGGGCGTGGGCTCTGGCCCGCGTTCTGGCTGCTCGGGGCGGATTTCCCGGCGGTCGGGTGGCCTCGCGCCGGTGAGATCGATGTGATGGAGTACCGCGGTCAAGAACCCTCGGTGGTGCTCGCGAGCGTCCATGGGCCAGGCTACTCAGGAGGGGCATCGCTCACGCGGCGCTACACCCTCCCGACGGGCCGGCTCGATGAGGACTTCCACGTCTACCGAGCGGACTGGACCCCGCGGGAGATCCGATTCTACCTCGATGAAAGGCTCTATCACGTCGTCGCCAAGGGAGATCAGCCCGGCCCGTGGGTCTTCGACCACGAGTTCTTCCTCATCCTCAACCTTGCGGTCGGAGGGGGCTTCGTCGGCGCACCGGATGCCTCCACCGTCTTCCCGCAGACCCTGACCATCGATTGGGTTCGCGTCTTCCAGGAGCGCCGATGAGCGGCCGTCGTCCCGGCTGGTTCCGCCTCGCCCTTGCCGCGTGGCACACGCGGCTGAGCCGTGGCACCGATCCGGAGAGGGCCCTCCGGCATGTGACGGCGCCGGCGGACCGCATCCCCTTCTCGCATAAGCTCGCGTACGGGCTCGGCGGGTTCGTGAACAACACCCTCGCCGCAGCGATCGGTGGGATGCTCATCATCCTCAATCTGGGCTTCGGTATGAATCCCGCGTTGGTGGGGCTGGCCAGTGCGATCCCGCGCGTGACGGATGCCCTCACCGATCCGCTGATGGGCTTCATCTCGGATGGCACCCGCTCCCGCTGGGGGCGACGGCGACCCTACATCTTCATCGGCGCGCTCTTCTCGGGCGTCTCGTTCGCGCTCCTCTGGCTCCTCCCGGTGGGGAAGAGCGAGCTCTGGTACTTCTGGTACTTCACGATCGGATCCACCGTCTTCTATGTCGGCTATACGATCTTCGCGACGCCGTGGGTCGCCCTCGGCTACGAGCTGACCCCGGATTACCATGAGCGGACGCGACTCATGGGGGTGCAGAACTTCATCGCGCAGCTCGCCTACATCGTCTCCCCCTGGTTCCTCTGGATCATGACGAATCCCACGTGGTTCGCCACGCCCGCGGAGGGAGCGCG
The DNA here is from genome assembly GCA_016871915.1 of Gemmatimonadota bacterium. Lineage (GTDB taxonomy): Bacteria > Gemmatimonadota > Gemmatimonadetes > Gemmatimonadales > Gemmatimonadaceae > Pseudogemmatithrix. Next base: position 30,312 of record VHBP01000015.1, on the reverse strand, counting down.
CGGTCTGGCCATCGCGGTGGGGGTCGTCGCCTGCGCGGTGGGCATCATCCCGGCGATCGTCCTGCGCGAGCGGCTCCTGCCAGCGACCGCACGGCCAGCGGCGTCACCGGTCGAGGATGCCGCGCCCGTGGGGTGGTCGGCTGTCCGTCGGCAGGCGCGCACCTTCTTCCACGGCTTCGCCGTCACCCTGCGCACCCGTCCCTTCCGACGGCTGTGTCTGGCGACCTTCCTGGTGTTCAACGGCTTCATCATGATCTCGTCGTTCCAGTCGTACGTGGTGATCTACTATGTGTTCGGTGGGGATCAGGAGCTGGGGGCGCGCTATACCGGGTACGCGGGGACCCTCGGTGCGATCTCCACCTTCGGGGTGATCGCCTTTATCACCTGGCTCGCGACGCGGATCGGGAAGCAGCGCGCGTTCTTCGTCTCGACGGGGCTCTCGATGGTCGGGTATGCGCTCAAGTGGGTCTGTTACGATCCGGCCCGGCCGTGGCTCGTCCTCGTCCCGGCGCCACTCCTCGCCTTCGGGCTCGGCGGCCTCTTCACCCTGATGGGGGCGATGATGGCCGATGTCGTCGACACCGATGAACTCGAGACCCAGCGCCGCCGCGAAGGGATGTTCGGCTCGATCTTCTGGTGGGTGGTGAAGGTCGGGATGGCGGTCGCCCTCGCGGCGGGTGGGCTGATCCTGAATGCCACCGGGTTCGATGTCGCCCTCGGTGGGGCCCAGTCCGCCCAGACGCTCTCTCTGCTGCGACTCGCCGATGTCTGGATCCCCTTCCTCGCCTCGGGGCTCGCGATCTGGATCATGTGGGACTACCCGCTGACCGAGGCACGCGCCTATGAGGTTCGCACCGAGCTTGAGCGGCGCCGCGCCACGGTGGCGTAGCGCGTCGCTTCCCCTCGCGAATCAGCGGTAGGTGCGACCGAACCCGCGCGGGAAGCGCGCGGGAGCGACCCCGTCGGGGCTCGGCGCCGCGGCAGGCCAAGGAAAGGGGAGTGTCCCCTCGAAGTCGTGATCACCAAACAACACATCGGTGATCCCAGCTCCCTCCGATCCTGGGAGCCACGCGGCGACGAAGGCCTGCGACGCCGCGAGCTCACGATCGACGAGCAGGGGACGTCCCGAGAGGAGCACGGTCACCACGGGGATCCCCTTCGCCCGGAGGGCAGAGATCACCGCGAGGTCCTCAGGATGGCGCGTCGCGAGCTCCAAGGTGGAGCCGTATGGTTCCAGATTGGCGGTGCGGAGCCCACCGGGGAGCGGGGGAGTGATTCGCCCCCCCGGACGGATGTCCCCCATCCCCTCGGCGTACGGCAGCTCGCCGATCACCACGACCGCGACATCATGTGCCGCTGGATCAGCGGCACTCCCATCCACACTGAGGGTAGCCGCTGGGGCGATCGCGCGGATGGCCTGCCAGATCGACGTGCCCCCCTCGATCGCCTCGTTGCCATGCGTTCCCTGCCAGGCGGCGCTGAACCCCCCGCACTGATGACTCACGTCGTCGGCATGCTTGCCGGCGACCACGATCCGCTGGGTCCGCTGGAGCGGAAGCGTCGCTCCCTCATGCTTGAGGAGGACGAGGGAGCGACGGGCCGCTTCCCGGGCGACCGCGCGATGGGCCGCACTGCCAAAGGTCTCGCTGAGGGCCCAGGGCCGGGCGCTCGGACGGGCACGGTCCACGAGTCCCGATCGCACCTTGACCCGAAGGATCCGGCGGACGGCGTCGTCAATGCGCGCGAGGGGGATCTCGCCACGCTCGACCGCGCGCTGTAGTCCGTCAAGACGACGACGCCAATCCGCCGCGCACATGATCATGTCGACCCCCGCATTCACGGAGAGCACGATCGCCGCATCCAGGCCCTCGGCCACCTGATCGACCCCATCCCAGTCGCTGACGACGAGGCCGCTGAATCCGAGTCGTCCCTTCAAGACCTCGGTCAGCAGGTAAGGATGCGCATGGCACTTGGTCCCATTCCAGCTGTTGAACGACACCATCACCGTCTGAACGTTGGCGCGGAGGGCAGCGAGGTATGGCGGCAGGTGCGTGCGCTGGAGCTCCGCTTCGGTGACCTGCGCATCGCCTTGATCGATCCCCTGGAAGGTCGCGCCATCCCCGATCCAATGTTTGGCACAGGCGAGCACGCCATCGTCACGCAGCGTCCCTTGTATCCCATGCACGAAGTGTTCCGCGAAGGTCGCCACGAGGGACGGGTCATCGGAGAAGCTCTCGTAGGTGCGTCCCCAATAGACGTGCCGAGCCACCGCGAGGGTCGGGGCGAAGTTCCAGTCGAGTCCCGTGGCGAGGATCTCGCGCGCGACGATCCGTGCGATCCGGGCGACGAGCTGCGGGTCACGCGTGGCCCCGAGGCCGATCTGATGCGGGAAGATCGTCGCTCCCCGCACATTCGCATGCCCATGCACCGCGTCGACCGCGTACATGAGCGGGACCGGAGTACGTCCGTCCGCCTCATCAGTGGACGCCACCCAGAGGGCGTCGTTGAGTGCGACCCAATCGGCGGGACGATTCTCACCGGGCACCGATCCGGAGCCACTCAGGACGGCGCCGAGGTGATACGCGCGGACGTCCTCAGGGGTCGTCGAGGCGCGCTCACCCATGATCATCTGGCCGAGCTTCTCCGCGAGCCGCATCCGACCGAGCAACGTGTCTACGCGCGCCTCCACCTGGGCGGCGCTGGGCTGGGGCAGGGTCGGGGCGCTCACCAGGCCACCGTCAGGTAGGAGCGAATCTCCCACTCCCGTCCGAGGGGATAACCCGGGGCCGTGCCGTCGCAGACCTGGTCGCCGATCGCGTTGGCAACCCGAACCGGACAGTACCGCGGGGAGTAGCGATCGAGGGTGCGATAGGTGCCGCGCAGGCCAAGCTTGGTCTCCGGCAGATCGAACCACTGGGGCTTGCCGAGCACGTACGCGACATCCGCCAAGTACTGCGCGGGGAAGGTGAGATTGAAGTCGCGGTGATAGTCGTACGGTCCGAAGTCATTGAAGCGGATCGCCCCCATGACCTTCATGGGACCGGTCACGAGCCGAAGATCCCCGCCGGCACGCGAGACGAGTCGCTGGCTATTCCCATTCGGCTCTGCGGTGCCGCCGTAGAGGTTGGCGATCACGCGGATGTCGCTTCCGACACGCGCGACGGTGCGCAGGCGCACCTCCCACAGATCACGAGCGGGGGTCGACGCGGGGAAGGCGAACGGGGTCCGTCCATCCCCGAGGATGCCGATCGCCGCGTCCATCCCCGTCGGCAGATGCTTGTAGGTATACGCGAGACTCGCGGCGAACCGGGCATCCTCGCGCACGTCATTGTCCCACTGATACATCCAGGTGGCGGGCGTCGGATCCCAGGTCAGGACGAGTTCGCCGGCGGCCATCTCGCGATTACCACGCACCACGAACGGGTCGCGCAGCACGTTCCGCAGCCGGGCCGGGGCGGGGGCATCGCTCGGCATCGGGCCGATCAGCGGGGCTTGCACCAACACATTGGGCGCGATCTGCAAGGCCCCGATCGTGTAGGTGATCCCCGACATGGCGTTCCACTGGTTGCTCATCCCCGTGTCGCGGAGCCACCAGCCGGTGAAGGTCTGCACCGCGGTCGGTCCGCCGTCGGCGACGAGTCCCATGACCGCGCCCTGCGCGTACCAATTCACTCGACCACGTGTTAGCGTGACCTTCGCCTTGGCGCCGAAGGTGTCACTCGGGCGGATCACATCCTGCAGGACCTGGTAGTTCCCCGGGGTCCCCTCGACATACTGGAAGGTCTCCCCCACACGGGTCGACCCCGCCCAGATCCCACCGGCCTCGAGACCGATCCCGCCGAGCGTGGTGGCGAGTGCGAGCGAGACGCGCCGTGTCGGAGGGAGTGGGATGGCGAGGGAACTTGTCGTCGACCCCACGGGGATCCGCGCGAGGTCCTCATGGATGAGGCCCGTCACGTCGATCCCTGCGATCTGACGCCGATACTTCACGAGCGCGGCCGGATTCGCGCCCCACCAGAGTTCGGGGCCGACCGCCACCGAAAGGCCGGTCAGTTGCCGCTTGCCGGTGAGCTCCAGCCCGGTCGGCGCGACGGCATTGTAGATGTCGATGTTGCGACCGTAGTTCGCCTCGCGGTACACCCCGAAGAAGTCCCCCTCGTAGCCCCAGTGATAGTGCCCGGACCGATGGAAGGCCTCGAGGCGGAAGGTCGGGGCATCCCATGAGACATGAGCGCGGTAGACCTTGAGCCGCTCGACACCATCCGTCGGGAGGGCTCCACCATCCGCGAGGCCCAGGGTCCGCTGACGTCCGCGGTTCTCATAAAAGATCTCATCGATCGGGTTCTCGGCCACGTGGCCGAGGACATTCACCGCGAGGGTCGCCTGGAGGCGTGGTGATGGTTTCGCCTCGAATTCCACGAAGTACGACTCCATCCGATCGAATCCCGTGAAGGCCGGGCGATCGGTCGCACTCGGGGCACTCGACGTCGGGGTCCGGATGCGTGCCCCACCCGTCGAGAAGGAGGTGAGTTCGAGTCGCATCCCCTTGACGCGGACCGGGCTCTGGTCGCCATCGGCCGCGGCCCGTTCGGCGCGCGCCTGGGCGGTGAGGCCGATCAGGTCGATCGAGGCGAAGTGGGCGCGGAGTCGCGCTCGGTCGACCCCAGGACCGTACGGATCGACGGCATGGATGCGCTGAAGCGCGTAGTAAGCAGCCCGGGGATGCAGCTCGAAGAATCCGCGCGCATCCGGGGGCCCCTTCGCCATGATCCCCCACCACTCCTCATTCATGTTGTTCTCGCCCGCCACATAGTCGTGTGGGTAGGCATCGGCGGGCCACGAGGCGTTCACATCGTGCTGGTCGAGGCGCGTCTCCTGCCCGAACTTCCACCAGCCATCACTCCATTGGAAGGTGAACCCTCCGATCGCGTTGCCCGGTGGTCCCTGACCGGCAGCGTGGCCATAGATCTCCTCCCACTGGGCGACGAGATACCGCGCCTGCGCCGTCTCATCCTCGCGGGCTTCGCGCGCGTTCCAGGCATCAGCCCCGAATTCGGTGAAGAGGACGGGGAGATCGAGCTTTGCCGCGACCACGTCGAAGAAGTCGCGGAAGGAGGCGCCGCGATAGACGTTGGACCCGAGGATGTCGATCCCCTTGGCCTCGCGCGCGATGAGGTCGACGTATTGCAGGTCGCCGTTCGCGAAGGCGACAGGATGGGCGGCGTCCGCCGCTTTGATCGTGCGAGCGACCTCCCCCACGAGGGAGTAGAGATAGCGTGCGCGTGCCGCGTCCCGCTCGCCGACGGGGAGCGCCTCCGTCTCAGCCGAGCGCCAGGTCAGCCCGTAGTTGTTCTCGTTCCCGAGCAGCCAGAGGAGGAGTCCGGGGGTGCCACGGAACTCGTTGACGAGGGCCATGACCTCATCGGTGATCGCTTGACGCACGCGGGGATCCGCGTAATTCGTCTGGGCCTGGTAGACGCCGTCGATCGTGGTCCCATACCGGCCCAACGGATGGTTCACGACGGTGAAGATCCCGTAGGTCTCGTAGATGTGCCGCACCCAGCGTGGGGGGATCCCCGCGTATACACGGATCGCGTTCCCTCCCATTCGCTTCACCAGCACCATCTCGCGCTCGAGCGCTTCCCTGATGAAGGCATCCGGCTGGGTCCAGAGGGCGTAGGCGTAGTTCTCGCCGACCGGGACATAGTCCCAATTGACCCCGTTGATCATGAATGGTCGCCCGTCGACTTCCAGTCGGGTGCCCGATGCATCCTTCCTGATCTGGATCGACGGCTCGGTGGGCTGAGCCCCTAGGGGGAGTGCGACCAGCATTCCAATGAGAGACCACCGAAGCAGGGCTGGGCGCATGAGGCCGACTCGATCGTGTGAGGGGGGATCGGCTACTTTGTTCGGTCGTCGGACAAAGTGCCACCTCCTGGAAGCGACCGCAAGGTGGGGGGGCGTGGGGGAGGAGTCGTGCCCGCTGACCATCACGCTCCCGCAGAGAGTACGAAGTTACAGCAGCCCAAACGACTAGGATTCCCTCAGGCCCCATCTCATGCATATCCCTGCCCGACTCCAGTCGATCACCCTGATCGCGACCTTCGCGCTCCAGGGCTGCACCACCATCCAACTCGGCGCCGCGAACCTCATCGAGACCGCCGAGGTCCCACGCACCGAGGTCGCCTATGGTGAGGGGACGCGCCAGCGCTACGATGTGTACCGCGCCCTCGATCCGCTCGGGCGCCCGCTGGCCACGCCGGCTCCGGTCGTGATCTTCGTGCACGGCGGGAGCTGGGAGAGCGGGGACAAGCGGGGGTACGCCTGGGTGGGGGAGGCGCTGGCGCAGTTGGGATTCGTCGCCGTCCTCCCGAACTACGGCTTGATGCCGGGCACGCGCTTCCCTGATTTCGCCGACGATGTGGCGCGTGCGGTGACGCATGCGCGGGCACGCTCGGCCGAGTGGGGCGGGGATACCTCGCGCGTCGTGCTCATGGGGCACAGCGCGGGGGCACATATCGCGGCGCTCGTGGCCTACGACGCGCGCTATCTCGCGAAGCAGGGTACGACCCCCGCCATGCTCAGCGGGTTCGTGGGTCTCTCCGGGCCCTACGATTTCATTTTCGATACGAAGCTCCTCCGGCGGACCTTCGCTGGCCCGCCGGAGCGCGAGTACGATGCCCTCCCCGTGCACTTCGTCTCCCCGCGGTCGCTTCGCACCCTCCTCGTGATGGGGGAGGATGACCGAACGGTGAATCCGCGCAACACGCGCTCCCTTGCGGCAGCACTTCGGAAGGCCGAGGTCCCAGTCGAGGAGATCTGGGTCCCCGGGACGCACGGGGTGAGCGTCGGCGCCTTCGCGCGGATCAATCGGGCTGAGAGCGAGATCGTGCGCCGGATCGCCGCGTTCGTGCGCGCCACACCGTAACCTCCTGGAGCGGCCACCATGCCACGCCCGATCGTCATGCAGCTGATCAATTCGCTCACCCTCCTCGCGGTGATCGCGCTCAACGGCCTCGCCGCGACCGGTATGATAAGCGGCGACTCGATCGGGGTGATCGCGAACCGCTATCAGTCGCTCTTCCTCCCCGCCAACTGGGTCTTCGGGATCTGGAGTCTGATCTATGCCGGCCTCATCGCCGGCGCGATCTACCAATGGCTCCCGCTTGAGGGGTCACGTCGCGCGGTGGAACGGCTTGGCTGGTGGTGGGTGGTAGCCGGCGTGCTCAACGTCGCCTGGATCACCCTCTTCAGCTTCGGGCAGTACGCGCTCGCCCTCGTGGTGATGCTGGTCTTCTTGGTCTCCCTCATCGCGACGGCCGAACGCCTCCGCGCGGCGCCCTATACCCCGGCCTGGCATGAGCGCCTCGCGGTGATCTGGCCCTTCGATCTCTATCTCGCCTGGATCAGCGTCGCGGTGATCTCCAACACCTTCCAGTTCGCGCACGTGGTGGGGTTCGGCGGCTTCGGGATCAGCGAGACGGTGTGGAGCATCACTATGATGACCATCGCCACCGTGCTGGGCGCATGGATGGCGTGGGGACGCGGGATGTGGGTCTTCCCGTTGGTCGTCGCCTGGGCGATCTATGGGATCGGGGCGCGGTACGCCGACCTCCCCGCGATGGCCGGCGCGACGCGTATCCTTCTGTACGGTGGCATCACGCTCGGCGCGATCAGCTGGCTTCTTGGGCTGCGGCGCCCTTCGACCTCATCCGAGATTCACGCATGACCCACACGCCGATCCACGCCGCCAACCTCCCCGCGCCTGTCGGGCCCTACGTGCCGGGGATGGGCTTCGAGCGACTGATCTTCGTCTCGGGGCAGGGGGCGACCGACCCTGCCGCCGGGCGCCTCGCGGGCCCCGATGCGGCGACCCAGACCGAGCAGTGCCTCAAGAACCTGCGGGCGATCCTGCAGGCGGGCGGGTCCGATCTCCAATACGTGCTGCGGTGCGGCGTCTTCCTCCTTGATATGAAGGAGTTCCAGGAGATGAACGGGGTCTACCAGCGGGTCTTCGGGGACCACCGACCGGCGCGGACCACCATCCAGGCGGCGGGACTCCCGGGCGAAGGGCTGCGGGTCGAGATCGACTGCATCGCGTATCGCCCATGAGCGAGCTCCTGAATCCCCGCGATCTGCACTTCCTGCTCTACGAACTCCTCGAGGTCGAGGCGCTGACCGCGCGCCCGCGCTTCGCCGAGCAGAATCGCGAGATCTACGACGCCGTCCTCGAGACGGCGCGCGCGGTGGCGGAGGAGCACTACGCCCCGAACCGCAAGCGCAACGACCAAGAGGAACCGCAGGTCGTCGATGGCGTCGTCGTCACGCAACCCGACCTCAAGCCCGCCTATGCCGCCACCGCCGAGGCCGGGATCATCGCCTCCACGCACGACGCGGAGCGCGGCGGACTGCAGCTCCCGCACACGATCGCCGGTGCGGCGATCGCCTGGCTCGAGGCAGCGAACATCGGGAGCGCGAGCTATCCGATGCTCACCGCCGGCGCCTCCAACCTGATCGCGGCCTTCGGCTCAGAGGCACAGAAGGCGAAGTGGCTCCCCCCGATGCTCGATGGGCGCTTCGGTGGGACGATGGCACTCACCGAGCCCGACGCCGGCTCCGCGCTCGCCGATCTGCGCACCACGGCGTACCCGAACCCCGATGGCACCTATCGCATCGAGGGGACGAAGATCTGGATCTCCGCTGGCGAGCACGAGCTCACGGAGAACATCGTCCATCTCGTCCTGGCGCGGATCGCGGGCGCGCCCGCCGGGACGAAGGGGATCTCCCTCTTCATCGTCCCCAAGCGTCGCTACTCTGACGACGGGGTGCTCGGCGCATCGAACGAGATCGTCCTCGGCGGGCTGATTCACAAGATGGGGTGGCGCGGGACGACCTCGACGTTGCTCAACTTCGGGGAGCGTGGGCCCTGCCTCGGTGAGCTCGTCGGCGAACCCCATCATGGGCTCGCCTACATGTTCCACATGATGAACGAGGCGCGGATCGGGGTCGGGCGCGCCGCGACGGCGATGAGCTATGCTGCGTATCGCTACGCGCTCGAGTACGCGCGCACGCGCAAGCAGGGGCGGCTCCCGGCGGAGAAGGATCCGACGAAGCCCCCGGTGGCGATCATCGAGCACGCCGACATCCGGCGCATGCTCCTGATCGCGAAGTGCGCGGCGGAGGGCTCGCTCGCCCTCGTGCTCGCCTGCGCGCGTCTCGTCGACGACGAGCAGACCGCCGCCACCGAGGCGGAGCGCGCGGAGGCGCATCTCCTGCTCGAGTTCCTGACGCCGATCGCGAAGAGCTGGCCTTCGATCTATGGGCAGGAAGGGATCTCCAACGCGCTGCAGTGCATGGGCGGCTATGGCTACGCGCGCGAGTACGACATCGAGCAGCTTTATCGTGACAACCGACTGAATCAGATCCACGAGGGGACGAACGGGATCCAGGCGCTCGACCTTCTCGGGCGAAAGGTGATGCAGCAGCAGGGCGCAGCCGTAGGCGCCTTCATGCGGCGCATCGAGGCGGCGGTCGCCGAGGCCACCGCGGCGGGGCTCACCGATCTCGCGCAGTCGCTCGGCGAGGCGGCGGCGCAGATGGTGGCAGTCACCAAGTCGCTCGGACGCGAGATGCAGGCCGATCCCACACGCGGGCTCGCGAACGCTACCGTGTATATGGAGCTCGTGTCGCGCGTGGTCTTCGCCTGGCTCTGGACGCGACAGGCGACGATCGTGTCGCGCGCGCTCGCCACGGGCGCGACTGGCGATGAGGGGGCGTTCTATGAAGGGAAGGTCGCGGCGGCGCGCTTCTATGCGCGATTCGAGCTCCCGAAGAACGGTCCCGATGTGGCGCTCCTGCTCCGCAACGATCCCGCGGCGTTGGAGTTCAGGGACGACTGGTTCTAGGTCAGAACCAGTGCCCGACGCGGATCAGCGCCTGACGCGGTCCGCGGCGGTGCGCGCCGGCGGGCAGCTCGCGCGCTGCGCCATCGCGCGGGGGAGGGGGGCGCCGAGGACGACGCCGCAGAGGAGGAGGGCGAGTCGATGCCGCATCTCCCCTCAATATGCCTGAGATGTAGCTTTCGTTTCCTGTGACCCCGATCGACGACCTCGACCCCCTCGGCCCGAGCGCCGGAGCCGGCACCCTCCCCGAGGCGCAGCGCCTCGCGACGGGTGCGCCCGATACCGGGGTCGCGCTCTGGGCGATCGTCTTCGCCGGCGGGATCGGATCGCGCTTCTGGCCCCTCTCCACACCTGATCGGCCGAAGCCCCTCCTCGCCCTCGTCTCCGATCGCACGCTGATCGAGGACACCGTCGGGCGCCTGCAGCCCGATATCCCGCCGGAGCGCGTGCTGATCCTGACGAGCCGCGACATCGCGCCGGCCATCCGCTCCGTCACCGCCGAGGTACCGGAAGAGAACGTGCTCGTCGAGCCGCGTCCGCTCGGGACCGCGGCGGCGCTCGCGTGGGCGGCGCAGGAGTTGGTGCAGCGCGCCGGGCCCGGCGCGATCGCCTGCGCAGTGCACGCCGATCTCGCGATCACCTTCCCCGACGAGTTCCGTCGCACGGTGCGGCGCGCGGCGGCGTACGCGGCGCGCGAGCAGGCGCTCGTCTCCATCGGGATCCCCGCGACCCGCGCCGAGGCCGGGTTCGGCTATGTGCTCCCGGGGCCGCCGCTCGATCTCGATCTCTCGCTCGAGGCCGGCGGGGTGGCCGAGACGCGTGGCTACATCGAGAAGCCGAGCGAGATGGAGGCGCGCCAGCGGATCATCGACGGGGCGCTCTGGCACGGCGGCGTCCTCATCGGGACCGCCGGTATCTTCCTCGAGCAGTTGGCAGAGCACTGCGTCGAGGTGCGCGATGGACTTGATCCCCTCCGGCGTGGCAATCTCCCGGGCTTCGTCGGGATGGTGCGCGCGACCTCGCTCGAGCGCGGACTCCTCGAGCGCAGCGATCGACTCCTCGTGGTGCGCGGGGAGTTCGGATGGGACGATGTCGGCACCTGGGCCGCTCTGCGCCGCGCGCGCGAGCTCGATGATGATGGCAACGGCGCCTCAGGCGATGCGCGCTTCGTCGACGCCGAGAGCAACGTGGTGCACGCGGGCCATGGCCGCGTGGTGCTCTACGGGGTGAACCGGATGCTGGTGGTGACGCTCGATGGGCTGACCTTCGTGACGACGCTCGACCGCGCCACCGATCTCAACCGATTGCTTGACCAGCTCCCGGGGTCGATGCGGATCCATCCCGCCGGTCCGCCGCGAGCGTAGCGGCCGCGAGCAGGACGAGGACGATCCAGAGGAGATCGGCCAGCAAGAGATGGACGAGCTGCATCCAGGTCGGGGCGAGGAGTACGAGGTTCACGAGCCCGGCGAGGAGCTGCGTTACCACCAAGCCGATGGTGACGGTCCCGAGATGGCGGGTCATCGGCGAGGGGCGGCGCACCATCGCGACGCCCGCAGTGAGCGCGATCAGCGTACCGACCCCGATCGCGAGTGTCGGATGGATCACGCGCAGTCGCACGAGGAGGTGCGACGCGGGGTCGAGGTCCTGCGCGAGTCCCGCGGCGAGCGAGGTCGCTGGGAAGAGGGTATCGCCCAGTGCGGTCACCGCTCCACTCATCCCGACGGCGAGCATCCCGAGGAGGCTCGCGACGAGGAGCCCGCGTTCCCCGCTCGGCTCGTCGAGTCGCGGCGCGCGCGCCCCCGAGGCGAACCAGGGGACGAGCGCGAGAGCGGCGATGAGGAGGAAGGTGTTGAGCAGATGCGCCGCCAACCACCACGCACGCGCCAAACTCACGTTGTCAGCGACCATCTCAAAGAGCACGAGCCCAGCGCCCACAAACGCTTCAGTGATCATCAGCGTCATCGCCACATGCGTGGCGACCCAGGTCGTGCTCCTGCGCGGGGCGAGGCGGCGGGCCCAGATGAGCTGCACCACCACCAGCAGCAGCGCCACGCCCGAGGTGGCCCGATGCGTGAGCTCGATCAACGTCTCGATCGCCGGCTCGCGCGGGATGACCACCCCGTTACAGAGCGGCCAGTGCGCGCCGCACCCGGCGCCCGACCCCGAGGCGCGCACGTAGGCACCCCAGAGGATGACGAGTAGGTTATACCCAAGGACCGCCCAGCCAAATCGCGCAAATCGCGTCATCGCCTGACCTACCCCTCCTGAGATGAAGCCTAGCACCCTGCTCACCCTCGCCGCCATCGCGGGATTCGGCGGCCTCCTGCTCTATACCACGCTGCAGGCGCAGCAGGTGGAGTGCAGCGCCTGCGTCACCTTCAAGGGCGGGCAGAACTGCGCGACCGCCTCGGGGAAGGATTCGCTCGAGGCGTTGCGCACCGTCGTGAACACCGCCTGTGGACCATTGGCCACCGGGATGGCCGAGTCGATCCAGTGCAGCGGCCTCCCGCCGCAACGCCCGCAGTGCCGCACCCGTTGAGTGACGAAGTCTAATCGCCTCGCCCGAGCGCTCGCGCTCCTCCTCGCCTTCGGGGTGGGGTGTGGTGAGGCGCCGGTCGAGACCGCGCCGGTGGAGGGATCGTTGGCGATTCTGGTCCCCGCGCTCGAGTTGCGCCCGGGGCGAGTGATGCAGGCGGAGGCCCAGGTGCTCACGCCCGAAGGCGAGGTGGTCGAGGGCCCGCGGGTGAGCTGGCGGTCGCTGACGCCGAACACGGTCCAGGTCGACACCGCCGGACGATTGCTCGGGATCGCGCCGGGCCCCGGGACGGTGCGGGTCAGCGCCGGTGCCCTGTCGGCGGAACTCTCCCTCACCTTGAGGAACCCACCCGCACGCACCATCACGCTCGACGCGGGCGCACTCCGGCTCTCCCTCCCTAGCGGGGCTCGACAGCTCGCGGCGGTCCCACGCGATTCCGTCGGGGAGCCGATCCTCGGAGCGAGCATCCAGTGGCGCTCGTCCGCCGCGCGGATCGCCGCCGTTTCCACGCTCGGACAGGTGACCGCCGTCGCGGTGGGGAAGGCGCAGGTCGTCGCGCAGATCGATGCGGTCAGCACCACGCTCGAGGTCGAGGTCGTCGCCGATCCCTCGCCGACGGCGCCGGTGATCGACGCGATCGCGCCGCTCGTGGTGATCCCGGGACAGACCCTCGTGGTCAATGGGTCGCTCTTCGCCACATCGCCAGGGGCGAATACCGTCGTGCTCGATGGGGTGCCAGTTCCGGTCACACAGGCGAGTGCGACGCAGTTGGTGCTCGCCATCCCACCGGCGACGAGCTTCGTCTGTGCCCCACGTCGGACGGTGGCGCTCCAGATCGAGACCGACGGAGCGATCGGGGTCGCGTCGGTTCCCTTGGAGGTGGCGACCGCGCGCACCATCGACCGCGGGAGCTTCGCGGTCCTCACGCCGACGGCCGCCCACTGTCTCGACCTCTCGGCGAGCCCCGGTCGGTATCGCCTCGCGGTGACCAATGTCGGACGGTCGATCGGGGCCGCATCGATCGCCCCGACACTCACCGGGGTGGTCGCGAGCGGCGAGACCGGTGCGATGAGCGGTGCGATGAGCGGTGTGACAGGCGGCACCGCCTCCGTGCGATCCGCAGATGCGCATCTCGTCGTGGTCGATGCCCCGCGTACCGCATCCGTCCGCGCGGCCCGCACGGTCGCGCCGCGACTCGTGGAGCCCCGCGTCGGCGATCTCCGTCCGATCCGTCTTCCCGCGCTCGGTCAACCCGACCTCTGCACCAAGTTCAGCCCCGTCACCACGCGGGTGGCATGGGTGGGGCGTCGCATCGCGATCCTCGAGGATACGAGCACGGTCATCGAGGGGGTACCCACCCTCGCCGGCACGCAGGATGCGCTCTATGCCGCGGTCGGGGCCGAGCTCGATTCCCTCGGTTGGGCGATCGTCCGTCGCTTCGGCGATCCTCTCGTGATGGACAGTCGCCTCGACGACGATGGGCGCGTCACGATCGTGCTCTCCCCGCGGATGAACACGATCCTCGGGGGCACCGTCCTCGCCGCGACCGTGACCTGCGATCTCTTCCCTCGCGCGCAGTTCCCCGCGAGTGACATGGGGGAGATCATCTACGCGCAGGTCCCCACCGTGGCGCAGAGCGGGGACGCGGCTGGCACACCCGCGCGGTGGCGTCGCAAGATGCGGGCGACCCTCGTCCACGAGCTCAAGCACATCGCGTCGTATGCGGAGCGCATCGTGCGCGGACAGCCGCTCGAGGAATCGTGGCTCGAGGAGGCGACGGCCCGTCACGCCGAGGAGCTCTATGCGCGAGCGATCTACGGCCATCTCCGGAATGCGAACACGGGTTTCTCGACGAGTCTCGCCTGTGAGATCACGAGGACCGGGTGCGTCGATGCGCCTCGCGCCATGCAGCCGCACCTCGAGGCCCTGTATGAGATGTTGCGCGGCTCCACCGCGCGATCCCCGCTTGGGCCGACGAGCGCTGGTGACATCTCCTTCTATGGTGCTGCGTGGGCCTTCACGCGCTGGGCGCTCGATCAACAGGGCAATGACGAGACCGTCACCTATGCGGCCCTCACGACGGGAGGACAGTCGGGACTCGCGAATCTCGAGGCACGGGTTCAGCGCCCATGGGAGGAGCTCCTCCCCGAGTGGGCGCTCACGATGATGGTCGATGATGCCGGGTTCACGGTGCCCACGCGCCTGACCTTCCCGTCGTGGAATCTCCGCAGCCAGTTCCGCGGACTCTGCGAGCAAGTGGGAGGCTGCCTCTCACCGAGCGGCGATCCCCGATTCCCCGATGTCGACCCCGTGCGCGCACTCCGCCTCACCCCCGCCACGATGGCCGCGAGCATCGGCCTCGCGCCGCCATCCCTCACGCTTGGTTCGATCGTCCCCGGTGGCTTCGCCCCGGTCGAGCTCACCGTGGTATCAGGAGCGAATGGGGTCGTTGGGGTGACGGGGGGCGGGACCCTGCGGCTCGGGTTGGTGCGGATCGAATGAACAGAGGCTGAAGGCTGGAAGCTAAAGGCTTTAAGCTTTCAGCCTCCAGCCTTCAGCTCTCCCGTAACGCTGCCATCGGCGTCTCGCGGAACACATCACGCCCCGTCAGCAACCCGATCCCCACCGCCATCAGGACGATCGTCGTCGCGATCGCGAGCGCGGGGAGCACCGCCGGCGCAAAGGTCCCCTTGAAGACGAAGGTCACCAAGGCCCACGACCCACCGATGGCGAGCACCATCCCGCTCAGACTCCCGAGCAACCCGAGCACCGCATACTCGGCAAGGAGGATCCACCCGATCTGTCGCCTGGTCGCACCGAGCGTCTTGAGCAGCACCCCCTCGCGCAGGCGATCACGCCTCGTCGCCGCCACGGCGCTGAAGAGCACGGGGATCCCCATCGCCAAGCTGAAGAGCGCGAGGAAGCGCACGGTGAGCGTCACGCGATCGAGGATCTGCTGAATCGTACGACGGATCAACGAGAGGTCGATGCTCGAGACGTTAGGATAGGCGCGCACGGCATCCCGCTGCAGGAGCGCGACCGCGGTATCACTCGGCACCGCCGCCACGAGCACGAACTGCTTCGGCGCCGCATCGATTGCCGCGGGCTGGAAGACGGCGAAGAAGTTCGGTTGGAAACGCCCCCAGTCGACCTCGCGCAGGGAGGTGATCCGCGCTCGGACGCGCACCCCCTGTACGTCCCAGCTCACCGTGTCCCCGATCGAGAGCTTGAGATCCTTGGCGATATCCTGCTCGAAGGAGAACTCGAAGATCGAGTCCCCGGGGCTCGCCGCACCGAACCACTCACCCGCGGTGATCTTCTCGGTCTCGACCACCGCATCCCGGTAGGTGGAGCGATACTCACGGCGCAACGCCCAGTAGCGCGCGGGGAGTCCCTTGGAGGTCGCCCACTCCTCGGCGCTCACACCGTTCACGCCAGCTAACCGCATGGTCACGATCGGCGTCGCACTCACCTGCTCGCTCCCGTTCGCAGTGATCATCTGCGTGAGTCCGGGCTCCTGATCCTCCTGCACATCGAAGAAGACGAGGTTCCCGCGCGTCGCGGCCGCGGTGAGGTCGAACCCCGCGAGCAGGTTCGTCTGCACCACGATGTTGGTGGTGATCAGGAACGAGCCGAAGCCGAGGGCGAGCACCACCGAGCGCGTCTGGCTCGCCGGACGATAGAGGTTCGCGATCCCCTGCCGGACCACATACGGCCACCGCCGCGAGACGAGTCGGCGCGCGAGTCCGCTGGTGACCACCGCGCTCGCCCCGAGCACCCCCAAGCTGACGAGGATCCCGACGGTGAACCACACCCCCTGCATCGCCGTCTCCGCGCGGCCGATGGCGAGCGCGAGGATGCTTCCGAGGAGTCCCGCATCGACGAGCCAACCCCACACATCGGTGCGCCGCGAGGCCGCGAGCGCGGCGTCATCACGTCGGATCGCCTGCAATGGCGAGACGCGTCGGAGCACGAGCAGAGGGCGGAGCGCGAAGACCAGCGCCACCCAGACCCCGATGCCGATGCCGAGGAGGATCGCCGACGGAACGATCGAGACCGTCACATCCACGGGGAGCAATCCCGAGAGGATCTCCGGGAGGATGATCTGGATCGCGATGCCGAGCGCCGCGCCGATGCTCGCGCCGACGAGCCCCATCACCGCCGCCTGCACCAGGTAGATCGTCAGCACCTGCGCGCTCGAGGCGCCGAGGCACCGGAGCACCGCCACGGTGTCGATCTTCCGCTGCACGAAGGCGTTCACCCCGCTCGCCACGCCGATCCCACCCAAGAGCAGCGCGACGAGGCCGATCACGCCTAAGAACCGCGCAAGCTGTTGGATCGCATCGGTGAGATCGACCTCGTTCTCGGCCGAGGTGCGCACGCGGAGTCCGAGGGAGTCGAGGCGGGGGCCCTGATCGAAGGCCCACTTCTCGGGATTCAGCGTGGCAGGGAACTTGAGCACCGCCTCGTGCTCCACGCGACTCCCGAACCCGGTGAGCTGCGTCTCCGCGAGATACCGCCCGGGGATGAAGATGCGTGGCGCCACCGTCCCGGCGATCCCCGGATCGCCCGGCACGTTCACGATCGTCCCTTGGATCACGAAGCGCGCGAAGCCGATCGCGAGCGTGTCGCCGGGCTGCGCACCGAGCGAGAGCATCAGCGAAGGATCGACGAAGGCATGACGATCCTGCTGGAGCCGCGGCCAGCTCCCTGCCGGTTCAGTGAGCACCTCACCATAGAAGGGATAGCCCTCGCTCACGGCGCGGACCTGCGCGAGGCGCGTCGCACCGGTGCGCGTCACGATCGCCATCGAGCCGAAGCTCTCGACTGTCGCTGAGGGGATCCCCGCCGCCGCGAGCGAGTCGAGCAGGGAATCGGCGGCCGGTGTGAAGCCATTGCGCGCGCGCAGGTTCACATCGCCACCCAGCAAGGCTTTCGACTGCGCGCTGATCGACTCCTGCACATTCGCCGCGAAGGAGTCGATCGCGACGAGCGCGGCGACGCCCAGCGAGATCGAGCTCATGTAGAGCAGGAGCCGCCGGCGTGCGGTGCGGCTCTCGCGCCAGGCGAGGCGGAGCAGGGGCGCGAGCCCCGGACGGCGCTCGCTCACGCGACGGGTGCCGCGGTCGTCGGCTCGCTCGAGGCCATCGCGGTCGCGCTCCCACGCCCCGGGCGATCCTCGATCACCAACCCATCACGGAGGCGGATCACCCGCTGCGCATGCTCGGCGAGGGTGAGGTCGTGTGTGACGATCACCACCGTCGCGCCTGATTCACGATTCAGCTGGTCGAGGAGGGCGACGATCTTCTCGCCGGTCGTCCCGTCGAGGTTCCCCGTCGGTTCATCGGCGAAGAGGATCCGCGGGCGGTTGGCGAAGGCGCGCGCGATGGCGACCCGCTGCTGTTCGCCCCCGGAGAGCTGGTTGGGGTAGTGATGGGTGCGGTCGCCGAGCCCGACGCGGGCGAGGAGGTCGCGGGCGCGCGTCGCGGCGTCGGGTTCGCCGCGCAGTTCGAGCGGGACCTGCACGTTCTCCGCCGCGGTGAGCGTCGGGATCAGTTGAAAGCTCTGAAAGATGAACCCAACTTTCTCCCCACGGAGCTTGGCGCGGCCATCTTCGTCGAGGGCGTTGAGGTCGACGCCGTCGAGCACGACCGCGCCGCGGCTCGGGAGGTCCAAGCCGGCGAGGAGACCGAGCAGCGTCGTCTTCCCGCTGCCGGAGGGGCCCACGATCGCGACGAACGCCCCTTGGGGGATCTCGAAGGTCACGTCGCGGAGCACGGCCAGGCGGGAGGTCCCGCTCTGGTATTCTTTCGTCAGATCACGGGTGGCGAGCATCGATGCGGAGCGTCTGGAGAGGGCGGATCACCACGGTGGTCGTGGTGGGAGTGATGATGAGCGCGTGCGGTGGCTCCGAGCAGAAGCCCGCATCGAGCGCGTCGGTTCCCGTGGAATCAACCATGGTGGCGTCGGCGCCAGCAACGGGCGGCGTGGCATCGGGTGTCGCCGCGGTCCCGCGCGTGCTTATCATCGGGACGAGCCTCACCGCCGGATTGGGGCTCGATCCTGATTCGGCGTACCCCGCGGTGCTGCAAAGGTTGGCCGATTCGGTGGGGCTCCGGGTGCAGATCGTCGGGGCGGGGCTCTCGGGGGAGACCTCGGCGGGGGCGCTCCGCCGCGCCGACTGGTTGCTTCGCGACCGCGCCGATCTGGTGGTGATCGAGACCGGGGCGAACGACGGGCTCCGCGGGTTGGATCCCGATAGCACCAGGGCGAATCTGGTGGCGATCATCGGGAAGGTTCGGCGGGCGAACCCGAAGGCGACCGTGCTGCTGGCGCAGATGGAGGCGCCGAAGAACCTCGGGGCGGCCTATACCAAGGCCTTTCGCGGGGTCTTCACCTCGGTCGGGACGGATCAGGGGGTGGGGGTGATCCCCTTCTTCTTGGAGGGGGTGGCTGGGGTTCCCGCGATGAACCAGGACGACGGGATCCACCCCACCGAGGAGGGGGCCCGAAAGGCGGCGCGGAACATGTGGCGGACCTTAGGGCCGGCCATCGAGGGGCTCAAGGGTCCGCAGAGTTGACCCTGAGGGGCGACAGCGGCCAAATTGCGAGGCTGTCGAAGTTTAGCCGTCCTTTTCACCTGTCGCTCCCAGTCCCATGGCGCTCCCAGCCACCCAGATCCGTCGCGGGATGGTGATCGTCTTCGAAGGCGATCCCTGCCGCATCATCGAGTTCCGGCATCACACGCCGGGGAACCTGCGCGCGATGGTGCAGGCCAAGCTCAAGAACCTCCGCTCGGGGAACAACTTCGAGCACCGGTTCCGCGCGGACGATCAGGTGCACAAGGCGGACATGGAGACGCAGGAGCTCCAGTTCCTCTACAAGAGCGTCGATTCGTACCACTTCATGAACACGGACAACTACGAGCAGCTCGAGATGGACGAGGAGACGCTCGGCGACAACGCCCCGTGGATGCAGGACAACATGATGGTGATGGTCGAGTTCTATAATGGGAAGCCGATGTCGGTCCAGCTTCCGCAGTTCCTGAATCTGACCATCGTCGAGACGGCGCCGGTCATGAAGACCGCGACCAAGACCGCGAGCTCCAAGCCGGCGGTGTTGGAGAACGGGGTGACAGTGCAGGTGCCGGAGTTCATCGCGTCGGGGGAGCGGGTGCGGGTGAACCCGAACACCGGCGAGTACATGGACCGCGCGAAGGATTGAGGTTGATTCGGTGGTCGGTCGGGCCTAGCTTTCGAGGCTCTGGCAGGGCAGGGGCCAGAGCGGTGTGGTGGATGTAGCTCAGTCGGTTAGAGCATCGGATTGTGGTTCCGAGGGTCGCGGGTTCGAATCCCGTCATCCACCCTGCCTAGGTCCGTAGCTCAATTGGTAGAGCACCGGTCTCCAAAACCGGCGGTTGGGGGTTCGATTCCCTCCGGGCCTGTTGGAAGGGCAGGGATCAGGTGGCAGGGATCAGAGGCGGTATCGTCTAGGGGACTAGGACACAGCCCTCTCAAGGCTGGAACACGGGTTCGAATCCCGTTACCGCTATGGGTAGGTTCGCACGACCAGCAGGACGATCGGGCCCCATCGTCTATCGGTTAGGACGGCACCCTTTCAAGGTGCAGAGACGGGTTCGATTCCCGTTGGGGCTATCGCCTCACGGTGCGTGAGGTTGGTGGAAGGGGGCGTAGCTCAGTTTGGTTAGAGCACTCGACTGTCACTCGAGAGGTCGCGGGTTCGAGCCCCGTCGCTCCCGTCGTAGGGCAGGGATCAGATCTCAGGGATCAGGGCACAGGTTTCACCTGTCACCTGACACCTCCCACCTGACCCCTGCGGTTTGCCCTGGTGGTGAAATTGGTAGACACGCCATCTTGAGGGGGTGGTGCCGCAAGGCGTCGCGGTTCGAGTCCGCGCCAGGGCATTCGCAGGTCGTCGGTCGCAGGGTGCAGGGTCACAACCGCCACAGTAGCTCAGGGGTAGAGCACTCGATTCGTAATCGAGCGGTCGTGGGTTCAATTCCCACCTGTGGCTCTGGTCTAAGTGATGTAGAATCAATGCTTTACAAAACAGCGGTGGATTTGGACGAAAGTTTGTATGTGATTGGGTATGGTAAACCCATACTTTGCAGATAGGTCGTGAAGAGTGGGGATGAGAGACGGGAGTGAGAACCGAACTGGTTCCCACTTCCGTCTCGTTTTGAATGAGGACTGACCGTCAGTCCCCGACCACAGGGTACGACTAGTCCTCAATCAACTGACCAACCTTCACCCAATCCGAATCAACCGTTGGTGTGAGGATGAGACAGAAGTGGTTCTTGAGGGTGGAATTCGCTGCACGTGCCGTGAGCGGATGATTGGATATTCCCGCGCGGCTGCTCACTGTCGACGTGACGCTGCGAAGCATCACGAACACGTGATACCGCGACTACATGAGCCGCTACAAGGAGTTCGCCGACGCGCCAGGGCGGGCGATCGTGATGCGGGTCGCGCTCGACTTCTGACGCGCGTCCCGTGGCAGCGTTGCCGCTCCTAGGTCCCGCTCGTAGACTTCGCTCGGCCATGACCCAGCCCACGCCCCCCCACGCCGACCTCGCCAGGCTCCGGATCGATCGCGACGCGCCGCCGCCCGCCGTCCAGGGCGCGGTGATCCGCAATCTCGTGCTCCTGCTCGTCGTGGTGTCGGCCATCGCGATCGGGTGGTGGTACCTGCGTGAGAAGGCCGTCCCGCAGGTCGAGGTCGCCACCGTCGGCGCCCCTGCCGTCGCCGGTGCCGGCGCCGCGAGCGGGGTCACGAGCGTCACCGCCAACGGCTACGTCGTCGCGCGCACCAAGGCGTCGGTCTCGGCCAAGGCCGCCGGACGGCTGGACTACCTCGGCGTCAGCGAGGGGTCGTTCGTCGAGCGGGGGACGGTGATCGCGCGGCTCGACAACGCCGAGTTCCAGGCGGGCATCGCGCAGGCGACGGCGAACCTGGCGGCCACCGAGGCGACGCTGATCGAAGCCACCGCCGATCGCGATCAGTCGGTGCGCGAAGCGGTCCGGCAGCGCGACGTGCGCGCGCAGAACCCCAACCTGGTCTCGCCGCAGGAGCTCGACGCCGTGAACAGCCGCGCCTCGCAGTCGGAGGCGCGCGTGAATGCGGCGGCCGCGCGCAAGCGCGCGGCCGAGGCCGGGCTCGAACTCGCGCTGGCGAGCAACGAGAACACGATCATCCGCGCGCCGTTCACCGGCACCGTGCTGCGCAAGGACGCCGAGGTGGGCGAGGTCGTGGCCCCGAGCGTCGGCGGCGGTCTCACCCGCGGCGCGGTGGTGACCATGGCGGATCTCTCCACGCTCGAGGTCGAGGTGGACGTGAACGAGGCGTACATCGCCCGCATCACCAAGGGACTGCGGGCGCGGATCACCCTCGACGCGTATCCCGACACGTCGTTCCGCGGATCGGTGCGACAGGTGGTGCCGACCGCGGACCGGCAGCGCGCGACGGTGCAGGTGAAGGTGAGTATCACCGATCGCGACGCGCGCATCCTGCCCGAGATGGGCGCGAAGGTCGACTTCCTCCAGCCCGAGGTGCGCTCCGCCGACGCGGGGCGCGACGCCGCCCGCCCGGTCGTCCGCGTGCCCCAGGCGGCTGTGCGCGAGGATGGGGGCAAGAGCGTGGTCTGGATCGTGCGCGACGGTCGGCTCGTGCGCCGGGAGATCGAGGTCGGCCCCGTGAGCGCCGGATTCCGCGAGGTCCGGTCCGGGCTGACCGGCGGGGAGCTGGTCGTGATCGGCGGTGTGGATTCGCCCACCGAAGGCCAGCGCGTTAAGAATGGACAGTAGGGCCGCAGGCCAACCTTCAGCAGGGGATGCGACGATGGCGCTCGTGCAGATCCGCGACGTCTACAAGTCGTTCCGGCGTGATACGCAGTCGGTCGACGTCTATACCGGCCTGACCGTCGACTTCGCCGAGGGCAGCTTCACCGCGCTCATGGGGCCGTCGGGGTCGGGCAAGTCGACGCTGCTCAATCTCGTCGCGGGGCTCGACCGTCCGACGAGCGGATCGGTGCGCGTCGGTGGCGCGGAGGTCGGCACCATGAACACGAGTCAGCTCGCGACCTGGCGGTCGCGCACGATCGGCTTCGTGTTCCAGTCGTACAACCTCCTGCCGGTGCTGACCGCGCAGCAGAACGTCGAGCTGCCGTTGCTGCTCACCCATCTCAAGAAGCGCGAGCGGGCCGAGCGCGTCGCGATCGCGCTCGGCGTGGTGGGTCTCACCGACCGCATGGACCACTATCCCCGGCAGCTCTCCGGCGGACAGGAGCAGCGCGTGTCGATCGCGCGCGCGTTCGTGGCCGACCCGCAGATCATCCTGCTGGACGAGCCGACGGGGCAACTCGACTCCAAGAGCTCCGAGGAGGTGCTCTCGCTGCTGCAGCGCCTGAACGGCGAGTTCAACAAGACGATCATCATGGTCACGCACGACGCCAAGGCGGCCGAGCGGGCAAAGACGGTGCTGCATCTGGAGAAGGGGGTGCTGATGGAGCGGCAGGAGGCGCACGCATGAGGTTCATCCCGCTGGTGCTCTCCAACCTGCTGCGCCAAAAGCTGCGCACCACGCTCACCGTGATGAGCGTGGCCCTGGCGCTCTTCCTCTTCGCCTCGCTGCGCTCCGTCGTGACGCAGCTCGAGATCTCGGGACAGGTTGGTGCCGCGAACCGCATGATCGTGCAGAACGCCGCGGCGTTCATCTTCCCGCTGCCGCAGAGCTACGCCAACCGGCTCGCGACGGTGCCGCACGTCACCGGGGTCACGTGGGCCAACTGGTTCGGCGGCAAGTACGGCGACGGCAAGAAGTTCTTCGGGCCGTTCGCGGTCGATCCGGTGTCGTACCTGGACATCTACAAGAACGACTTCATCATCCCGCCCGAGCAGAAGGAGGCCTTCCTCCGCGAGCGGACGGCGGCGATCGTGGGACCGGGCCTGCTCAAGGCGTTCGGCTGGAAGATCGGCGACGACGTGACGCTGCAGGGGACGATCTTTCCCGGCGACTGGACCTTCACCATCCGCGGGACCTACGCGCTCAAGGACCCGGCGTACGGGGATGAGCAGTTCCTCTTCCACTACGACTACCTGTACGAGCGCAACAAGGAGAACGTCACGCCGGGTTGGTTCATCCTGCGCATCGACGACCCGCAGCAGTCGGGCGTGGTGGCGAAGGCGATCGACGACGAGTTCCGCAACTCCACGGCGCCGACCAAGACCGGCACCGAGCAGGCCTTCAGCGCCGGTTTCGTGACCCTGTTCGGCAACATCCAGCTGCTGCTCGGCACGATCGGCATGGCCGTCGTCTTCGCGATCCTGTTGATCGCCGCGAACGCGATGCTCATGAACCAGCGCGAGCGGACGGGCGAGATCGCGGTGCTCAAGACCGTGGGGTTCACCGACCGGACCATCTTCACGCTGGTGATCGTCGAGGCCGCGGTCATCGCGCTCACCGGCGCGCTGATCGGGCTCGGGCTCGCGATCATCCTGCCCAAGGCCACGGGCTTCAACGCCTTCGGCTTCCTGCCCGGCTTCCACGTGACCGGCGGCACGGCGATCGTCGGGGCCGTGATCGCGCTGTTCCTCGCCGTCGTGAGCGGGTTCACGCCCGCGTACCAGGCGGCGAGGCTGCCCGTGGTCCAGGCGCTGCGGAGGGTCGAGTGAAGATCCCGCTCATCTACAACGTGCGCAGCGTGATGCAGCGCCCGGTCTCCACCGCGTTCACCGCGCTCGGGATCGGGCTGGTGGTCGCCGTCTTCGTGGCGATGCTGGCGCTGGCGAACGGTTTCGCGTCGGCGCTCACCAAGACCGGCGGCGACGACAACCTGCTCGTCATGCGCAAGGGAGCCGATTCGGAGCTCTCGAGCGGCATCTCGCGCGCCGACATGAACATCATCGCGAGCTTCCCGCAGATCGCGACGGGCAGCGACGGCAGGCCGCTGGTGAGCCCCGAGACGTACGTCGTGCTGAATCTCCCCCGCAAGGGACCGGATTCCACGCTCCTCGCCAACGTGGTGATGCGCGGCGTGAGCCAGCGCGCGTTCGAGGTGCGCAAGAACATCAAGGTCACCGGACGCACCTTCAACAACGGACAGAGCGAGGTCTGCGTGGGGGAGAAGCTGGCCGCCCGCTACCGGAACACCGCGATCGGGGAGCGGATGCGCTTCGCTGGGCGTGAGTGGACGGTCGTCTGCCACTTCACCGCCGACGGATCGAGCTTCGAGTCGGAGGTCTGGGGCGAAGCCGAGCAGTTCCAGGGCGCGATGCGCGGCGGCAACTCGTACCAGTCGGTCACGCTGCGGCTCGCGGACAAGGGGGGCTTCGAGGAAGCCAAGCGTGCCCTCATGGGCGACCAGCGACTGCAGGTCGACGCGCACCTGGAGTCGACGTTCTACGCCGACCAGTCGAAGCTCTTGGGGCGGATCCTGAGCTTCCTCGCGGTGATGATCACCGGCATCATGTCGGTGGGGGCGGTCTTCGGGGCGGTGAACACCATGTACGCGTCGATCTCGTCGCGCACGCCCGAGATCGCCGTGCTCCTCACGCTGGGGTTCAAGCCGCACAGCGTGCTGCTGAGCTTCCTCGTGGAGTCGGCCGTGATCGCGTTCATCGGCGGCGTCCTCGGGTGCCTGATCGCGCTGCCGATCAACGGCATGGTGACGAGCACGACCAATTGGGCGAGCTTCAGCGAGGTCGCGTTCGCGTTCCGCATCACGCCCTCGCTGTTGGTCTCGGGCCTCGTCTTCGCCGTCGTCATGGGCGTGGTGGGCGGCTTCTTCCCCGCGCGCAAGGCGAGCCGGATGCCGGTGGTGCAGGCGTTGCGGTAGGCGCTGCTCGCGCCCCGCCGCGAACCCGTTTGGCAAGCCAGACTTTGTGGTGTCCGATGCCTCCGACCGAGGGGTATGCGTCATACGGCGTTTCGCATTCTGGCCCCCGCGCCCCGCCCACCGTACCTTCGAGCATGACCCTCGACCCCCAACTCTTCCAGGTCCTCGTCCTCCTCGGGATCTTCCTGACCTTCGGGCTCGCCGAGGTCGCCGTCGGCCGCTTCTTCCCCCCCGAAGCGGGGCACGAAGACGATCACCTCGACGTCGCCGTCGGGCTCATGTTCCCCGTCGTCGCCTCGGGGGTCTTCGCCACCTCACGCGCGATCAGCGCGGCGCTCTTCCCGGAGGCGCGCGATGCCTGGGCCGATTGGCCCTGGTACGCGATGGTCGGCGTACTGCTCATCGCCGACGATCTCACGCAGTATTGGTGGCATCGCCTCTCGCACACCTCGGTCCTCTGGCCTCTCCACCGCGCGCATCACTCCGCGGCGTACATGAGCGTGCGGGTGGTCTACCGGAACAACTTTCTCTATTACCTCCTGATGCCAGGGCTCTGGTTCGGTGGGGCGCTGCTCTACCTCGGCTTCGGGTGGGTCTTCGTCTATTACAGCACGGTGAAGCTCCTCGTGATCACCGGAGCACATTCCGCGGTGCGGTGGGACAGCTTCCTCTACAAGTATCGAGTCTTCCATCCGCTCGCCTGGATCCTCGAGCGCACCATTTCGACCCCGGCGACGCATCACGCGCACCACGCCCTGACGCAGGACGACGGGATCGGGCACTACGACGGGAATTACGGGAACCTGCTCTTCTTCTGGGATGTGCTCTTCGGCACGGCGCATATCACGCGGCAGTTCCCGCCGGCGTACGGGCTTAAGGACGATCGTCGCCACGGCCAGGAGCGGTGGCTCCACCAGCTCCTCTTCCCCCTCCTGCGATCACAGCGCGCCGAGACGGTGCTTGGGCGCGACAAGCACATCCCGATCGACTGACGCGTCTTAGGGCGTCGCGGTCGCTGGGCGCCGCCGTGCTCGGACCTCCTCGGCCCAATTGACCACGACGATCGGATTCGCGTTGCCAGCGGCGCGCGCGGGCTTCACCAACAGGAGGTCGCGGCCGTCGCGCGAGACATCGTAGTTCCACCATCCGGCGGATCCCATCGTGTACGACCGCACATCGCGCACCGTCTCACGGCGCACGACCTCCACCGAGGCGCCGAGCGTGAGATCGGCGCGGATGAGCGCTTGGACATCGGGGTCGACGTAGAGCAGGCTTGATGCGCCGACCCAGAGCGGCTCCTCTCCTGAGCCCGTGGAGATGAGGAAGCGTCCGCCCGGCTGCCGAAAGGGGCGCACATAGACCTTCTGCGACTCCGATTCGTCGGAGACGTACGCGAGCCACTTCCCGTCGGGGGAGACCGTACCGGCCTGATCGTTCGACGGGGTCGAGGCGACCATCTCCATCGTGCGGGGGCTCTCGGTCGGGACCGCGTAGACATCCTCACGGGTCTCATGCCTCGCGGTGGGGGCGATCCCATCGATCAGGAGATACTTGCCGTCACGTGTCCACGAGACCGCCGTGGTCCCTGAGAGCGCAGGGCCTTCGATCACCGCCTCCGGCGGTAGGGAGCCATCGGCCGGCATCCAGAGCATCCCGCTCGAGCCGGAGAAGGCGAGTCGACGTCCATCAGGGGACCAGGTCGGACGCTGGTTCTCCCCGTCTCTCGTGAGCTGCGTCATCGTCTGCGAACTAATGTCGTAGACCCAGATCTGCGTGCCATTCCGCGTCCGTTGATCGACGGCGATCCGCTTCCCATCGGGGGACCACCGCGGATTCGCATACGCCCCCGCGCGCTGGAGGACCACACGCTCTGATCCGTCGGCACTCACGGCGACCAGTTGCGAGGTCGCCGCATTGGTCAGTGGGACGTACGCCATCATCCCGCTCGCCGAGAGGGTGAGCATCGTGCCGAAGTCAGCGGCGAGTTGCACATCCTCGACGAGGGGGATGGGTTCCCCGGACACCTCTGCCTTCTTCGCATCGAAGGGGACGCCGAAGACCGCCCCGTCATCGGTCCCGTAGACGAGGATCCCCATCGTGAGATACCACCCACGGGTGGCGCCGGGGACGATCGGCTTGCTCTCGCCCGTCTCTCGGTGGATCGCGACGAGGTCGTGCGTGCCACAGCCGCGGGGGCAGCGCATCGCGATCGCCCACGGAGAATCGGGGAGCATCTCTCCCCAGTAGTAGGTCGCTTGCGAGTCGGCGACCGGCACCTGCGTGGCACGTCCACCGGCCGCCGGGATGATCTGGAGGTGCCTGGCGGCGTCGGTGAAGAGGATCTGCCCATCCGTGCTCCAGGCGCCGTGCTGACGGAGCGAGGTGCCTTCGGCCAAGGTGATCGGCGGTCCACCCGAGACGGCGACCTTCTTGAGGAGACGTCCCGCCCCGGTGAAGAAACCGATCCACTTCCCGTCGGGAGAGAAGAAGGGGGAGGTGGCCGACTCCGTCCCGGGCAGCAACGTCCCTTCGAGTTGATCGACCGTGCGCACATAGAGGCGCGCGCGCCGATCGGTTCCGGAATCGTAGGTCACCGCCATTGCGACGGTGCGCCCGTCCGGGGCGATCGCGAACGGCACCCCGACGATTCCCCCGTCGGCGATGCGGAGCCCCGTGGGGACCGTCAGCGGAAAGCGGATGACATCCGGTGCCGGCGTCGACTGGACCTTCGCGAACCAACCGCTCGCGGCACCGAGGGTGAGGGCGACCACGATCCCGGCGGCGAGGAGCCCGGTGTGCGGTCCACGGCGTCCGGCCATCGCCCCGCCCGGCCCCGCCGGCCCCGCCCCCGTCGCCGGCATGAGCGTCGTGCTCGCGGCCGCGGTGAACGAGGGGTCGGCCAGCGCTGCGGCGAAGGCCGCGACGGTCGGGAAGCGGTCCGCCGGCAACTTCTCGAGCGCCATCTGGATCGCCGCCTCCACGTGCGCGGGCACCGTGGCCCGTTGCGCACGCAGCGTCCGCGGCCGCTCCGTCATCACGCGCGCGACGATCGCCTGTGCGGTGGGCCCCGTGAACGGGGGCTCCCCCGCGAGCATCTCGTACGCCACGCACCCCAGCGCGTAGACATCACTCCGCGCGGTGATCTCGCGTTCGCCCATCGCCTGCTCGGGACTCATGTACGTCGGCGTGCCGAGGCTCATCCCCGTCTCGGTTATTCGTGCGCCGGCGGTTCGCGAGGCGGCGAGAGCTATCCCGAAGTCGGCGACGAGGGCACGGCCATCGTGTAGCAGGATGTTCTCCGGCTTGATATCGCGATGCACTACCCCTTGTCGGTGGGCGGAATCCAACGCGGAGGCGATCTCTCCGGTGATGCGCACCGCATCGGCCACCGAGAGCTGTTGCTCCCGGGTCAGGCGGTCACGCAACGACTCCCCTTCGATGTACGGCATCACATAGAAGAGGAATCCCCCCGCCTCGCCGGAATCGTGGAGCGGGAGGATATGCGGATGCTGCAGGTTCGCCGTGACCTTGATCTCGGTCAGGAAGCGCTCGGCGCCGATCACCGCCGCGAGCTCGGGGCGGAGCACCTTGAGGGCCACCCGCCGGTCGTGCTTCAGGTCGTTCGCGAGATAGACCGTCGCCATCCCCCCGGCGCCGAGCTCCCGTTCGATGCGATAGTGGGCGGCGAGGGCCGAGCGCAGGGTCTCAGGGACGGTCATCGCGGGTGGGCGTGGTGGGGATCAGGCGGAGTGGGGATGTCGAGTGGCTCGCAGAAGTTCGGACCGATGGTCGGGGTGCGCAATGCCGGCCCCCGATCCCGCCGCCGGGACGCCTTGTTCCGCCGCACCGGTGGGGCTACCCTCTTCGGACCCGCCATGCACATCCATCCGCCCTACCTCCTCTTCATCGGCGACGTCCCCGATCCCCTCGCCGCCAAGACCGCCTTCGGGATCGTCGACTGGCGGCGCGAGTGGTGCCTGGCGCAGCTGCGGCTTCCCGGGTGTCAGGCCGATCTCGGACTGCCGGACCGCACCATCGCGGAGGCCGCCGCGGCTGGCGCCAAGACCCTGGTGATCGGCGCGGCGAATGCGGGCGGTGTGCTGCCACCCCATTGGGTGGCGACGATCGTCGAGGCGCTGGACGCAGGGATGGACATCGCGAGCGGGCTCCATGTGCGCCTCGATTCGGTCCCCGAGATCCGAGAGGCCGCGGCGCGGCGTGGGCGTCAGCTCTTCGACGTGCGGCACTCGACGCAGCGCTTCGCGACGGGGAAGGGGACCAAGCGCGCGGGGAGGCGTCTGCTCACCGTCGGCACCGACTGCTCGGTGGGGAAGAAGTACACCGCGCTCGCGCTCGAGCGCGAGATGCGCGCGCAGGGGCTCGATGCCGACTTCAAGGCGACGGGGCAGACGGGGGTCTTCATCAGTGGGCGCGGGGTCGCGATCGATGCGGTCGTCGCGGATTTCATCTCGGGCGCGGTGGAGTGGCTCTCTCCCGAGGCGGCGCCGGCGCACTGGGACGTGATCGAGGGGCAGGGGTCGCTCTTCCATCCCTCGTTCGCCGGCGTCACACTCGGGCTCCTCCATGGGGCGCAGCCCGATGCCTTCGTGGTCTGTCATGAGCCGACGCGCACCACGATGCGCGGGGTGAAGCATCCCCTACCGTCGATCCAGGCGGTGATCGATCTGACCGTCGCGTGCGGGCGTCTCACGAATCCCGCAATCCGTCCGGTGGGGATCGCGATCAACACGCAGGCGCTCACTCAGGACGCGGCGCGTGCGCTCTGCGCCGAGGTCGGGGAGGCGCATGGGCTCCCGGCGACCGATCCGGTGCGCTTCGGGGTACGCGCGATCGTGGAGCGCGTGCGCGCCGAGTTCTCGTGAGCGCGCCGGGGGGCGCGCGCGGGATCGCCCTCGAGGTCGCGGTCGAGCAATGGCCGATCGCGGGGCGCTTCACCATCGCGCGGGAGAGTCGGACCGAGGCGGTCGTCGTCGTCGTGATGTTGCGGGTGGATGGGGCGG